>NZ_LOYP01000062.1:0-3760 GCF_001526365.1 Burkholderia sp. MSMB1835 | reverse complement strand
GTCGCGTAGACGCCGCCGGCCGGGTACGCCTGCGCGACGGGCGCGTCGGGCCGCTTGTAATGCGGCGCCATCGTGCAGCCCGTGGCAAGGAGCGCGACTGCGATTGCAGTCAAAGCGTGTTTTTGCATCATCACTGTCCCTTGTTGCCTTCGTCGCCGTTGCCCGGCTTCTCTTCGTGGTGCGAGTGCTCCTGAGCCAGGCGCAGCGCCTCGTCGACGTCTTCCTTCTCGCCGCTGAAGATCGCACGGATCTTCACGAAGAACATCGGGATCATGAAGATCGCGAGGAACGTCGCCGTGATCATCCCGCCGATCACGCCCGTACCGATCGCGTGCTGGCTCGCCGAGCCCGCGCCGTTGCTGATCGCGAGCGGCATCACGCCGAGAATGAACGCGAGCGACGTCATCAGGATCGGACGCAGCCGCAGGCGCGCCGCTTCCAGCGCGGCCTCGATCGGCCCCATCTTCTCCGTCAGCTGCAGTTCGCGCGCGAACTCCACGATCAGGATCGCGTTCTTCGCGGACAAGCCCACGGTCGTCAGCAGGCCCACCTGGAAGAACACGTCGTTCTCGAGGCCGCGCATCGTGGCCGCGAGCAGCGCACCGATCACGCCGAGCGGCACGACCATGATCACCGAGAACGGGATCGACCAGCTTTCATACAGCGCCGCGAGACACAGGAACACGACGAGGATCGAGATCGCGTACAGGATCGGCGCCTGCGAGCCGGACTGGATTTCCTGGAACGACAGGCCCGTCCACGAATAGCCGATACCGACCGGCAGTTTCTTCGCGAGCGTTTCCATCGCGGCCATCGCCTGGCCGGTCGACTTGCCCGGTGCGGCCTGACCCTGGATTTCCATCGCCGACACGCCGTTGTAGCGCTCGAGCTTCGGCGAACCGTACGTCCAGTGACCGGTCGCGAACGCGCTGAACGGCACCATCCCGCCCGACCCGTTGCGCACGTACCAGATGTTCATGTCTTCCGGCGTCATCCGGAACGGCGCGTCGGCCTGCACGTACACCTTCTTGATCCGGCCGTCGGTGTCGAGGAAGTTGTTCACGTACTTCGACGCCCACGCGATCGAGAACGTCTGGTCGATCGCGTCCGCCGTCACGCCCAGCGCATTCGCCTTCTCGCGGTCGATGTTGACCTTGTACTGCGGCGTATCGTTCAGGCCGTTCGGACGGACACCCTGCAGCGTCGGATCCTTCGACGCCATCCCGAGCAACTGGTTACGTGCGGCCATCAGCGCGTCGTGGCCGAGACCGGCGTTGTCCGTCAGCTCGAAGTCGAAGCCGGCGGCGGTGCCGAGTTCCGGAATCGACGGCGGGTTGAACGGAATCACGAGCGCGTCCTTGTAGCTCCCGTAGCGCCCGAACATCCGGCCGATCAGCGCCTGCACCTTCTGGTTCGCATGCTGACGCTGCGAGTAGTCCTTCAGGCGCACGAACACGAGACCCGAGTTCTGGCCGCGGCCCGCGAAGCTGAAGCCGTTGACCGTGAACGCCGATTCGACGATGTCCTTCTCGTCCTTCAGCAGGTAGTCGGAAATGTTCGCGAGCGTCTTCGCGGTCGTTTCCTGCGTCGAGCCCGACGGCGTCTGCACGATCACGAACATCAGGCCCTGGTCTTCATCGGGCAGGAACGACTTCGGCAGGCGCACGAACAGCAGCCCGACCGCGACGATCACGACCAGATAGATGATGAGCCAGCGGCCCGAGCGCTTGATCACGTGGTGCACGCCGACGTGGTACTTGTCGCGGCTGTTGTTGAACGTGCGGTTGAACCAGCCGAAGAAGCCCTTCTTCTCTTCGTGATGGCCCTGCGGGATCGGCTTGAGGATCGTCGCGCACAGTGCCGGCGTCAGAATCAACGCGACCAGCACCGACAGCACCATCGCCGACACGATCGTCAGCGAGAACTGACGATAGATCGCGCCGACCGAGCCGCCGGAGAATGCCACCGGCACGAACACCGCCGACAGCACGAGCGCCACGCCGACGAGTGCGCCGGTGATCTGGCCCATCGCCTTGCGGGTCGCCTCCTTCGGCGACAGCCCTTCCTCGGCCATCACGCGCTCGACGTTCTCGACCACCACGATCGCATCGTCGACCAGCAGGCCGATCGCGAGCACGAGGCCGAACATCGACAGCGTGTTGATCGAAAAGCCGACCATCGACATGATCGCGAACGTGCCGAGCAGCACGACCGGCACCGCGATCGTCGGGATGATCGTCGCCCGCAGGTTCTGCAGGAACAGATACATCACGAGGAACACGAGCACGATACCTTCGAGCAGCGTCTTGACCACTTCCTCGATCGACAGCTTCACGAACGGCGTCGTGTCGTACGGGTACTTCACGACGAGGCCGTGCGGGAAGAACGGTGCGAGCTCGTCGATCTTCGCGCGCACGGCCTTCGCGGTCGCGAGCGCGTTCGCGTTGGTCGCGAGCTGGATACCGAGTGCCGCGGTCGGCTGACCGTTGTACTTCGTGTCGAAGTTGTAGTTTTCGCCGCCGAGGCCGATCTGCGCGACGTCCTTCAGGCGAACCTGGGAGCCGTCCTGGTTGACCTTCAGCAGGATGTTGCCGAACTGTTCGGGCGTCTGCAGCAGCGTCGATTCGGTGATCGTCGCCTGCAGCACGGTGCCCGGCGTGGCCGGCGTGCCGCCGATCTGGCCGCCCGCGATCTGCACGTTCTGCGCGGTGATCGCGGAGCTGACGTCGACCGGCGTGAGGCCGTAGTTGGTCAGGCGGTTCGGGTCGAGCCAGATCCGCATCGCGTACTGCGAGCCGAACAGCGTGACGGTACCGACGCCGTTCAGCCGGCTGATCGGATCCTTCACGTGCGACGCCACGAAGTTCGCGAGGTCGTACTTGTTCATGCTGCCGTCTTCGGAGTTGAAGGCGAGCACCAGCAGGAAGCTGCTGCTCGACTTCGTGACCGACAGACCGAGCTGCTGCACGACCTGCGGCAGAACCGGCGTCGCGAGCGACAGCTTGTTCTGCACCTGGACCTGCGCGATGTCGGCGTTGGTGCCCGGCGCGAAGGTCAGCGTGATCGTCGCGTTGCCCGAGTCGTCACTCGTCGACGACATGTACAGGAAGTTGTCGAGACCGCTCATCTGCTGCTCGATCACCTGCGTCACCGTGTCTTCCACCGTCTTCGCGGAAGCGCCCGGGTAGTTCGCGGTGATCTGGATCGATGGCGGCGCGATCGTCGGATACTGCGAGATCGGCAGCGTGAAGATCGCCGCAACCCCGGCCAGCATCAGGATGATGGCGATCACCCACGCGAAGATCGGGCGATCGATAAAAAACTTTGCCATGAAACAGGCTCCCTGTTATTGCGCGCTCGATGCAGCGGCAGCACTCGCCGGCGCGGCGCCCGATGCGGCGGCACCGGAAGCGGCAGCGGCGCCGGACCCGGCGGCGGCCGGCGCGGCGGGGGCAGCAGCACCCGAGGCGGCATCGGCCGCCGGAGCGAGCTGCGCGGGGACCGTCTTCACGGTCGCGCCCGGGCGCACCTTGTCGACGCCTTGCACGATCACGTGATCGCCCGCCTGCAGACCGCCTTCGACGATCCAGTTCTGCCCTTGCATGCCGGTGGTCTTCAACGGACGCGGCTCGACCTTGTTGCTGGCGTTCACCACCATCGCGATCGCCTGGCCCTTCTGGTCGTGCGTGACGCCGATCTGCGGCACCAGGAACGCGTTCTCGTTCACGCCTTCCTCGATCCGTGCACGCACGAACATCCC
>NZ_LOYP01000061.1:0-565 GCF_001526365.1 Burkholderia sp. MSMB1835 | reverse complement strand
CTCGAGAACGACGTGTTCTTCCAGGTGGGCCTGCTGACGACCGTGGGCTTGTCCGCGAAGAACGCGATCCTGATCGTCGAGTTCGCACGCGAGCTTCAGGCAGGCGGGAACATGGGGCCGGTGCGTGCGGCGATCGAGGCGGCGCGCCTGCGGCTGCGTCCGATCCTGATGACGTCGCTCGCGTTCATGCTGGGCGTGCTGCCGCTCGCGGTCAGCAACGGCGCGGGCTCGGCGAGCCAGCACGCGATCGGCACGGGCGTGATCGGCGGGATGATCACGGCGACGTTCCTCGCCATTTTCATGATCCCGATGTTCTTCGTGCGGGTTCGCGCGATCTTCGGCGGCGAGACGGAAAACGTCGACGACGCATGGCGTCTCGTCCAGGCCGACCTGCAGCGCGGCCGCGACGACGCACACGATTCGAAGGGGCAGTAACGATGCAAAAATACGCTTTGACTGCAATCGCAGTCGCGCTCGTTGCCACGGGGTGCACGATGGCGCCGCATTACAAGCGGCCCGACGCGCCCGTCGCGCAGGCGTACCCGGCCGGCGGCGTCTACGCGAC
>NZ_LOYP01000060.1:0-2198 GCF_001526365.1 Burkholderia sp. MSMB1835 | reverse complement strand
GGGGAGCTGTTAGCCGTCGACAGACCGGTCGAGGTCGAGGTCGAGAGCGACGTGATGGAGCTGTTGGCCGACGACAGACCCGTCGAGGTCGAAGTCGACAGCGACGTGATCGAGCTGTTAGCCGTGGACAGGCCGGTCGAAGTCGAGGTCGACAGCGACGTAATCGAGCTGTTGGCCGTCGACAGGCCGGTCGAGGTCGAAGTCGACAGCGACGTGATGGAGCTGTTGGCCGACGACAGGCCGGTCGAGGTCGAAGTCGAGAGCGACGTGATGGAGCTGTTAGCCGTCGACAGACCCGTCGAAGTCGAAGTCGAAAGCGACGTGATCGAGCTGTTAGCCGTCGACAGACCGGTCGAAGTCGAGGTCGACAGCGACGTGATCGAGCTGTTAGCCGTGGACAGGCCAGTCGAAGTCGAAGTCGAAAGCGACGTGATCGAGCTGTTAGCCGTCGACAGACCCGTCGAAGTCGAAGTCGAAAGCGACGTGATCGAGCTGTTAGCCGTCGACAGACCGGTCGAAGTCGAGGTCGACAACGACGTGATCGAGCTGTTAGCCGTCGACAGACCGGTCGAGGTCGAGGTCGAGAGCGACGTGATGGAGCTGTTGGCCGACGACAGACCCGTCGAGGTCGAAGTCGACAGTGACGTGATCGAGCTGTTAGCCGTGGACAGGCCAGTCGAAGTCGAGGTCGAGAGCGACGTGATGGAGCTGTTAGCCGTGGACAGGCCTGTCGAGGTCGAAGTCGAGAGCGACGTGATGGAGCTGTTGGCCGACGACAGACCCGTCGAGGTCGAAGTCGAGAGCGACGTGATGGAGCTGTTAGCCGTCGACAGACCCGTCGAAGTCGAAGTCGAAAGCGACGTGATCGAGCTGTTAGCCGTCGACAGACCGGTCGAAGTCGAGGTCGACAACGACGTGATCGAGCTGTTAGCCGTCGACAGACCGGTCGAGGTCGAGGTCGAGAGCGACGTGATGGAGCTGTTGGCCGACGACAGGCCCGTCGAGGTCGACGTGGACAGGGACGTGATCGAGCTGTTGGCCGTCGACAGACCGGTCGAAGTCGAGGTCGACAGCGACGTGATCGAGCTGTTGGCCGTGGACAGGCCCGTCGAGGTCGACGTGGACAGCGACGTGATCGAACTGTTAGCCGTGGACAGACCCGTCGAAGTCGAGGTCGAGAGCGACGTGATGGAGCTGTTAGCCGTGGACAGGCCGGTCGAGGTCGAGGTCGACAGCGACGTGATCGAACTGTTAGCCGTGGACAGGCCCGTCGAGGTCGACGTGGACAGCGACGTGATGGAGCTATTGGCCGTCGACAGACCCGTCGAAGTCGAAGTCGAAAGCGACGTGATCGAGCTATTGGCCGTGGACAGACCCGTCGAAGTCGAGGTCGACAACGACGTGATCGAGCTGTTGGCCGTGGACAGACCCGTCGAGGTCGAAGTCGAAAGCGACGTGATCGAGCTGTTGGCCGTCGACAGGCCCGTCGACGTGGAGGTCGAGAGCGACGTGATCGAGCTGTTGGCCGTGGACAGACCCGTCGAAGTCGACGTGGACAGCGACGTGATCGAGCTATTGGCCGTCGACAGACCCGTCGAAGTCGAGGTCGACAGGGACGTGATGGAGCTGTTAGCCGTCGACAGACCCGTCGAAGTCGACGTGGACAGCGACGTGATCGAGCTGTTGGCCGTCGACAGACCGGTCGAAGTCGACGTGGACAGCGACGTGATCGAACTGTTGGCCGTGGACAGACCCGTCGAAGTCGAGGTCGAGAGCGACGTGATGGAGCTGTTAGCCGTGGACAGGCCGGTCGAGGTCGAGGTCGACAGCGACGTGATCGAGCTGTTGGCCGTCGACAGGCCCGTCGACGTGGAGGTCGAGAGCGACGTGATCGAGCTGTTGGCCGTGGACAGACCCGTCGAAGTCGACGTGGACAGCGACGTGATCGAGCTATTGGCCGTCGACAGACCCGTCGAAGTCGAAGTCGAAAGCGACGTGATGGAGCTGTTAGCCGTGGACAGACCCGTCGAGGTCGAAGTCGAAAGCGACGTGATCGAGCTGTTGGCCGTCGACAGGCCCGTCGACGTGGAGGTCGAGAGCGACGTGATCGAGCTGTTGGCCGTGGACAGACCCGTCGAAGTCGACGTGGACAGCGACGTGATCGAGCTATTGGCCGTCGACAGACCCGTCGAAGTCGA
>NZ_LOYP01000059.1:0-483710 GCF_001526365.1 Burkholderia sp. MSMB1835 | reverse complement strand
GTGCCTGAGGTACCGGAGGTGCCTGAGGTACCGGAGGTGCCTGAGGTACCGGAGGTGCCTGAGGTACCGGAGGTGCCGGAGGTACCGGAGGTGCCTGAGGTGCCTGAGGTACCGGAGGTGCCTGAGGTACCGGAGGTGCCTGAGGTACCGGAGGTGCCTGAGGTACCGGAGGTGCCTGAGGTACCGGAAGTGCCCGAGGTACCGGAAGTGCCCGAGGTACCGGAAGTGCCCGAGGTGCCGGACGTACCCGAGGTGCCGGACGTGCCCGAGGTGCCGGACGTGCCCGAGGTGCCGGACGTGCCCGAGGTACCGGAAGTGCCGGAAGTGCCGGAAGTGCCGGAAGTGCCCGAGGTGCCGGACGTGCCCGAGGTGCCGGACGTGCCCGAGGTACCGGACGTGCCCGAGGTACCGGAAGTGCCGGACGTGCCCGAGGTACCGGAGGTGCCCGACGTACCAGAAGTCCCCGACGACCCCGAGCTACCGCCACCCGACGTCCCCGACGAACCGCTGCCCGACGTACCGGAAGTCCCCGACGTGCCGCTCGTCCCGGACGTGCTCGGCTTGATCGTCGGCGGGGTCGTCGGTCCATCGACCGAGCCGCAGCCGTACAGCGCGAGCAGTGACGAGACGGCCATCGTTACCGTCGTCTTCTTGAAAAGAGTGTGCATGTTGGCCTCGACATTGGAAGTGTGTCGAGGTCTTCACTGCAAATTCCGCGCCATGACAGGTTTCGCGAAACGGTGTCGCGATTTGTTGCGGGAATCGGGAATATCGATGCGATTTAAACGGAGGAATGGCGGTTTCGCGCGACGGGCACGCGCAGTGCGCGAACGTCGCGGCTGCGATGTTCCCGTCAGGCGCCGTAACGCCCGGCCGGATGTTACGTAGCGTTCGGCCGTCCGTGCCGCAGACGGGCCGCGAACCGAGCGCCGCGTCTTTGACGAAACCGCGCCGCGCGCATGAACATGGCAGGACATCTTCCGGCTGCCGGCGACGCCGCAGCGGCCCCGACTCCAACCAGGACACCGACATGAGCGAACAGGACAGGGAATACGGCAAGGCGCGGCGGATCGACGTGATGGGCGAGGCGTTCGTCGAGCGCGCGATGCGCGACCTCGACGGATTTTCGCGTCCGCTGCAGGACTGGCTGAACGAACATGCGTGGGGCAGCACGTGGCAGCGGGGCGGGATCGACCTGAAGACGCGCAGCCTGTGCACGTGCGCGATGCTGGCGGCGCTCGGCCGCGGCACGGAGCTGAAGGGTCATATTCGCGGCGCGCTCAACAACGGCGCGAGCCTCGTCGAGATCCGCGAGGTATTGCTGCACAGCGCGCTGTACGCCGGCGCGCCGGCCGCGGTCGAGGCGTTCCGCAGCGCGCGCGAGGTGCTGTCGGATCTCGGGTTGTCGATACCCGACGACGAAGCCTGATTCGGTCGCGGCGCCGGCTGCCGGGCACGTAACCCGGCCACGCTTCGTTGCCGCGATCTACGCGATGCGTACCGGCTGCGCGGTGGCATCGACCGGCGCGGCGGCGACTTCGAGCAGCCAGTCGGCCGTCGCTTCGGGAAGCGTGACCGGCAGCATATGCCCGCCCTCCACGACCTTCAGCCGCACGCGCGCCGATTTCCGCGCGAGCGCTTCGCCGTGCGCGCGCCAGTTCAGGATCGGATCGGCGTGGCCGTACAGCACGTCGACCGGCAGCGCGAGTTCCGCATAGCGACGCTCCATCGCGGGCAGGTCGACGGGCGCCGACAGCAGGTCCGTCGCCGTCGCGTAGAACACGTGCGGGCGCATCCCGAGCAGGCCGCCGCCCTTGACCGGGAAGTCGCGAGGCACGTCCTCCGGCGCGAACACCTGACGCACGGCATTGCGGCCCGTCAGGATCGTCAGCGGGATCGCGAAGGTCCACGACACGAAACGGCGCACGAGCGGCGACGGCAGCATCAGCGGCTTGAACGGCGCAGGCGGCTCGGTCTGCTCGTGCGACAGCGGCGCGACCAGCGCGAGCCGGCTCACGCGGTCCGCGTGGTTGAGGCCGACCGCGAGCGCGATCGCGCCGCCGAGCGAGTGGCCGACCAGCACCGGCTTGTCGAGCTTCAGCGCGTCGATGAACGCGGCGACCGTGCGGGCCTGCGCGAACACGTTCGCTTGCGACGCCGGGCCGCGCAGCGAGCGGCCGGCGCCCGGCCGGTCGATCAGGATCACGCGATGCCGCTGCGCGAGCCGCGTGAGCGGCAGGTACGCGAAATTGCGCCATTGCCCCGCCAGCCCATGGACGAACACGATCGGCGGGCCGTCGCCGTATTCGACGTAGTGAATGCGGTCGCCGCCGATGTCGACGAAGCGGCCTTCGGGCGGAAACGCGCGCGTCACGCGACGGGCCACGTAACCGGTAAACAGCGCGAGCGCGGCGAGCACCGCGACGACGCCGAGCAGCACGTTCTGGATCAGATGGAGCGTAGGAGTCATGTCGGCCTCAGCGGGTTTCGAGTGCGGGTTCGGCAACCGGCGCGGCGGCTGCCTGGCCGGGTTGGGCGCGGCGTTCGAAATGCATCGCGGAATCGGCGAGCGGGCTGAACTTCAGCGACGCGAGATCGAGCACGTAGTTCTGGTGGAATTTCCACGGCTTGCGGTGCCCCTGCTTCGGCAGGATGCCGGCCGCGCGCTGGATGTAGCCCGAACTCAGGTTGACGGCCGGCACGTCGCCGAGATCGCCTGCGCCGAGCCGCGGCACGCACGTGTCGTACCCGTTCGCGCGCATGTGATTGAGCAGCCGGCACACGTAGCGCGCGATCAGCTCGGCCTTCAGCGTCCACGACGCATTCGTGTAGCCGAACGACGACGCGAGGTTCGGCACGTCGCTGTACATCATCCCCTTGTACGACACCGTCTCCGACAAATCGACCGCGCGGCCGTCGACCGTGACCCGCGCGCCGCCGAGCATCTTCACCTTCAGCCCGGTCGCGGTGACGATCACGTCCGCGTCGAGCTGCTGGCCGCTCTTCAGCTTGAGTCCGGTCGGCGTGAAGCGTTCGATCTCGTCGGTGACGATCGATGCACGGCCCGCGCGAATCGCCTTGAACAGGTCGCCGTTCGGCACGAGGCACACGCGCTGGTCCCACGGCATGTAGCGCGGCGTCAGGTGCTTCGCGACGTCGAAGTCGGGGCCGAGCTGCTTGCTCGCCGCGCGGATGATGAACCGCTTCGTCCGGTCGGGCTTGCGGCGCGACACGTTGTACAGGTACATCGTCAGCAGCACGTTCTTCACGCGCACGAGCCGGTGCGCGAGCCGCGACGGCAGCACGCGGCGCAGCGCGTTCGCGATCTTGTCGCGCGCGGGCAGCGACACGATGTAGGTCGGCGAGCGCTGCAGCATCGTCACGTGCTGCGCATCGGCCGCCATCGACGGCACGAGCGTGACGGCCGTCGCGCCGCTGCCGATCACGACCACGCGCCGGTTCGCGTACGACAGATCCTTCGGCCAGTGCTGCGGATGCACGAGCTGGCCCTCGAACGTGTCCATGCCTGCCCAGTCGGGCAGGTAGCCGGCGTCGTAGTCGTAGTAGCCGCTGCACATGAACAGGAAGCGGCAGGTATGGACGAGCGTGTCGGTGGCGCCGTCCCGCGTGCGCTCGATGCGCACCGTCCAGCGCGCGCGGTTCGAATCCCAGTCGGCCGCGACGACCTTCTGGCCGTAGCGGATCGTCTCGTCGATGCCATACGTGCGCGCGGTGTCGCGGATGTAGTCGAGGATCGTCTGGCCGTCGGAGATCGCCTTGTCGCTGTGCCACGGACGGAAGCTGTAGCCGAGCGTGAACATGTCGGAATCCGAACGAACGCCCGGATAGCGGAACAGGTCCCAGGTGCCGCCGATCGCGTCGCGCGCCTCGACGATCGCCACGCTCGCATGCGGGCAGCGCCGTTTCAGGTGATAGGCCGCGCCGATGCCGGACAGGCCGGCGCCGACGATCAGCACGTCGAGGTCGTTGCCGTCACGCCGGTCGCGGCGGGCGTCGGGAGCGGGCGGCGCGGCGCGCCGGTCGGTCGTCGTCGAGCTCATGCGGGGTCCTTCGTCGGTGTAGTGGGGCGCGCGGCCGGCGCGTAGGCGCGTTCTCCCGCGGAGGCGTCCTTCGGGCGGAGGTTGCGTGCGCGGGCGCGGCGCACGTGGCGCAGCATCAGCCACTGATAACCGGCGCCGAGCAGCCGCGCGATCCTGTCGAGCCGGCGCGCGTCGGCGCCGACCAGCACGCGGCGCGCATTGCGCTCGACGCCCGCGAGGATCTGCCGCGCGGCCTCGTCGGCCGTCGTCGCGTTGATCAGGCGGTTGGCCTGGCGGCGATGGGTCGCTTCGTCCTGCCCCGTCAGCGCGTGGATGCGGGCGTCGACGCGGCCCGCGTCGACGATGCGCGTCGCGACGCCGCCCGGATGCACGCAGGTTGCGCTCACCGGCGCGCCGTCGAGTTCGAGTTCCATCCGCAGCGCCTCGGTGAAGCCGCGCACCGCGAACTTGGTCGCGTTGTACGCGCTTTGCGTCGGCATCGCGACGAGCCCGAACAGGCTCGAGGTGTTGACGACGTGCCCGTCGCCCGATGCGCGCAGATGCGGCAGGAACGCTTGCGTGCCGTGCACGACACCCCAGAAATTGATGCCGACGATCCATTCGAGATCGGCGAGGCGGGCGGTTTCGGCGCTGGCGGCCAGCGATACGCCCGCGTTGTTGAAGATCAGATTGACCTTGCCGTGCTCGGCGCGCACGAAATCGGCCCACGCGAACACCGCGTCGCGGTCGGCGACGTCGACCCGGCGCGTGCTCACGCGCACGCCGTGCCACGCGCACGCGGCCGCCGTGCCGGCGAGCCCGGCTTCGCCGACGTCGGCGAGCGCGACCTCGCAGCCGCGCCGCGCGAGCTCGATCGCGAGGCTGCGGCCCATGCCCGAACCGGCGCCCGTGATCGCGGCGACCTTGCCGGAAAATCCCTTCATCCGTCGTTCCTCCCGTTCCGCTTGCGCTGCATCGGCGGCGCGTCTATTGTGGTGTTGTTCGTCACCACTTTAGTTTTTGGGTGTCCTGATGTCAAATAGCGGAATGGAGAAAGCACTCGAAACGGAAAAACGGGGCCGGTCGTATGGCGGCGTGGCGCCCGAGGTGCGGGCCGCCGAGCGGCGCGACGCGTTGATCCGCGCGGCGACGCGCGTATTCGGCACGGTGGGGTTTCGCAAGGCGACCGTGCGGTCGATCTGCCAGGAAGCGAAGCTGAACGATCGCTATTTCTATGCGGCATTCGACAGCACCGAGGATCTGTTGCGCTGCACCTACCTGCATCACGCGCAGCAACTGCACGACGCGGTCGCGCAGGCGGTCGCCGCGCGCGGCGGCGATCTGCGCGCGCGCGTCGACGCGGGGCTCGCCGCGTTCTTCGCGTTTCTGCGCGACCCGTGCGCGGCGCGCGTGCTGCTGCTCGAAGTGATGGGCGTGAGTGCGGATACCGACATGACGTATCAGCGCATGCTGCTCGACTTCGGCAAGCTGATCATGGCGATCGGCGTGCCGGGCGAGGCCGTGACGCCGGCGGAGCGCACCGAGCAGCGGCTCATCGGGCTTGCGCTGGTGGGCGCGATGACGAACGTCGGCGCCGCATGGCTGCTCACCGGTTATCGCGATCCGGAGGCGCAGATGATCGCGAGTTGCAGGAAGGTGCTGTTGGGGACGTTGCAGGCGGCGGGATAGGTGCGCGGGACCGGGGCCGGTCGCCCGCGATCCGGGATGGTTGTCGATCAATAACAAGGAACTCATGCAAGTACGGAACCGATGGTGGCGCCGCGCGACGTCGGCGGGGGCGGCTGTTTCCGTCCTGATGCTGACGGGCTGCGGCTGCTGGCCGTTGAGCGAAACCACGCGCTACGAAACCGAGTGGAAATCGCAAACGGTCGCGGCGCTGTTCAGGGATGCGGACCGGGCAGGCGACGTCTGCCGCGATGCCCTCTATACACAGCACCTGAAGGACACAGTGGCGGCCTGCAAGGACGGGGCGTATGAAAAAATCCGCAATCGCATCAGCGGGGAACCCGTCACGCTCGCCTTCGCGAAGGCGACCTGCGCGGAAGCGCAAGCCCAACTGGACCA
Source organism: Burkholderia sp. MSMB1835 (assembly GCF_001526365.1). Classification (NCBI taxonomy): domain Bacteria; kingdom Pseudomonadati; phylum Pseudomonadota; class Betaproteobacteria; order Burkholderiales; family Burkholderiaceae; genus Burkholderia; species Burkholderia sp. MSMB1835. Next base: position 477,585 of record NZ_LOYP01000059.1, on the reverse strand, counting down.
GGGTATCCCCGCCAGCATCCATGACAGGATCTTCAATCTGAATCCGTTTCCGGACGAGTTTGCTTCGTGCATGAGCGAAAAAGGATTCAAGCGCGAGGAGGTCGCCAAGAAACAGTGCTACCTGAAATTCATGTGACGGACGGCTAACCGTTCAGTCCTCCGCGCGCTTCGGTCGCGGCGCACGCGCGGGCGGCGCGACCGGCGTCTGCCCGAGCCGCGCCTTCATCGCATCGATGAACGCCCGCACCTTCGGCGACGGCAGCCGCGTGGACGGATACACCGCATGAATCCCGGCCGGCGCCGTGCGCCAACCCGGCAGCAGCCGCACGAGCCGACCGGCCGCGACGTCGTCCGCGGTCGAGAAATCCGTCAGCAGCCCGAAACCGCCGCCCGCGAGCACGATCGCGCGGCACGCGGTCGCGGTGTTCGACACCACCGGCGCGACGCAGCGCACCGACGCGTGGCCGCCGCGCGCATCGTCGAGGTCGAGCGTATGCGGGCGCGGCAGCGACGACAACATCACGAACGGCAGCGCGGCGAGCGCATCCGGATCGCGCGGCAGCCCGTGGCGCGCAACGAACGCCGGGCTCGCGACCAGCCATTTCTCGTAGGTGCCGAGCTGCACCGCGCGATGGTTCGAATCGGCGAGGCGGCCGATGCGGATCGCGACGTCGAGGTTGTCCGCGACGAGATCGACGACGCGGTCGTTCGCGACGAGTTCGACGGCGAGCGCCGGATGCCGGTCGCGCAGCGCGACGACGGCCGGCGCGACGACCAGCGCGCCATAGTCGATCGGCACGCTCACGCGCAGCGTGCCGCGCAGCGGCCCGGCGTCGGACGACACCGCGTCGAGCGCGGCTTCGGCGGCGCGCACGATGTCGCGGCACGCGTCGTAGAACACGCGCCCGGCATCGGTCACGCTCAGCCGCCGCGTCGTGCGCACCAGCAGGTTCGCGCCGACCTCGGATTCGAGGCGCTGCATGTGCGTGCTGACGACCGTCTTCGCGAGGCCGAGCCGCTCGGCCGCGGCCGTCAGCGAGCCGGCCTCGACCACCGCGACGAAGATCGCCAGCCGGTTCAGGTTCACGTCGCGCAGATCGGCCATCGTCGATTGTCCTATGGAAGCGGATAATGTTTCAGCAATTATCCGTCTTCTGGCGACGAACCGCGAGCGCTACGCTGGGGCCGTTCGTCGCCGATCCCCGGCGGCGCGAGATGCCGGAGTGTTTCCATGTCTGCCGCCAGCAAGCCTGCTTCGCCGATCCGCATTTATTCGTTCCTGTTGTCCGGGCACGCGCACCGTGTCCGGTTGTTCCTGTCGCTGCTCGGGCTGCCGTCCACGACCGTCGACGTCGATCTCGCGGCCGGCGCGCAGCGCGAACCGGCGTTTCTCGCGCTCAATCCGCTCGGGCAGGTGCCGGTGATCGACGACGGCGGCACCGTGATCGCCGATTCGAACGCGATCCTCGTGTACCTCGCGAAGCGCTACGGCGACGCGCACTGGCTGCCCGACGATCCGGTCGGCGCGGCCGTCGTGCAGCGCTGGCTGTCGTACGCGGCCGGCCCGATCGCGTCGGGGCCGGCCGCCGCGCGGCTCGTGACCGTGTTCGGCGCGCAGCTCGACCCGGATGCGGCCAAGCGCACGGCCGCGAAGGTGCTCGACGTAATCGATCGCGAGCTGGCCGGCAAGCCGTTCGCGGCCGGCGCGCAGCCGACGATCGCGGACGTCGCCGCGTACACGTACATCGCGCACGCACCGGAAGGCGGCGTGTCGCTCGAACCGTATCCGCACGTGCGCGCGTGGCTGGCGCGTATCGAGGCGTTGCCGGGCTTCGTCGCGATGCCGACGACGCGCGCGGGCCTGCTCGCCGCTTGACGCGCGGCCACCGCACCTGTTCAGGAGAACGCAATGAATGCGCCGAGCGCCGTCGTACCGGGCTGGGACCTCGAGACCCCGCCGTTTCACGCGGGCGAGCTCGCCGTGCAGCAGCGCGCAGGCGTGACGGACGCGGCGGGCGCGGCCGGCCGGCGCGGCATCCGGCGTTTCATGCCGGACCAGCACCGGACTTTTTTCGCGCAACTGCCGTTCTTCGTGCTCGGCGGCGTCGATGCGCAGGGGCAGCCATGGGCGACGCTGCGGGTCGGCGCGCCGGGTTTCGTCACGTCGCCGGACGCCCGCACGCTGCGCATCGCGGCGCGCGCGCTGCCGGGCGACCCGCTGGCCGGCGCGTGGCGGGCGGGCGCGCCGCTCGGTGGGCTCGGGATCGAATTCGATACGCGGCGGCGCAATCGCGTGAACGGCGTCGTACGCACGGCGGACGGCGAGGCGCTGACGATCGCGGTCGAGCAGAGCTTCGGCAATTGCGCGAAATACATCCAGGGCCGCAAGCCGACCTTCATTGCGCGGGACGTCGACGCATCCGTCGCGCCCGACGTGTCGGACGTGCTGAGCGACGCGGACCGCGCGCTGCTCGCGCAGGCCGACACGTTCTTCGTCGCGAGCGCGAACACGTCGCCCGACGCGGGCGCGGCGCGCGGCGCGGACGTGTCGCATCGCGGCGGGATGCCGGGCTTCGTGCGCGTCGACGATGCACGCACGCTGACGACGCCCGATTTCAGCGGCAACCGGTTCTTCAACACGCTCGGCAACCTGCAGCACGATCCGCGCGCGGGGCTGCTGTTCGTCGATTTCGACGGCGGCGATGTGCTGTATGTCGCCGCGCACGCGGAGATCGTGTGGGATGGGCCGGTCGTCGCGTCGTTCGACGGCGCGCAACGCGTCGTGCGCTTCCATGTGCGGGAAGTGCGGCGCATGCGGGCGGTGCTGCCGTTCCGGTGGTCGGCGGTCGAGCGTGCGCCGCAGTTCGCGGCGATGGCGGTGTCGTCGGGCGGCGCGGCGGCAACGGCCGGGCCCGTGCAGGCCGCGGCCGCGCCGGCATCGGCGCCCGCATGGCGGCCGCTGCGCATCGCGAAGATCGTCGACGAGGCGCGCGCGATCCGGTCGTTCCATTTCGAGCCGGCGGATGGCGGCGCATTGCCTGCGTACGAAGCCGGTCAACACCTGACGCTGCGCATCGCATTGCCGGGCAGCGACGCGCCGTCGATGCGCAGCTACACGCTGTCCGATGCGCCGGGCGGCGCGCATTACCGGATCACCGTGAAGCGCGAGGGGCGCGTATCGGCATGGCTGCACGATCATGCGCGGGTGGGCATCGCGCTCGACGCGCAGATGCCGCGCGGCCGCTTCGCGTTCGATCTCGCGAGCCCGCGCCCGGCCGTGCTCGTGTCGGCCGGCATCGGCATCACGCCGATGGTCGCGATGCTGCGCCGGGCGCTGGCCGACGACGCGCCGTCGCGCCGCGTCGTGTTCGTGCACGGCGCACGCGAAGCGGCCGACCGGCCGTTTGCCGCGGAACTGGCGCGCATCGCGGCCGCCGATGCGCGCGTGTCGCTTCACTGGTTCGATAGTCATCCTCAAGAAGGGGCAGCCGCGCGGGCAGGCCGCATCGACGTCGGGCAACTGAAGCGGATCCTGTCGTTCGACGACTACGACTTCTACCTGTGCGGGCCGTCGGCGTTCATGCGCGACCTGTACGACGGGCTGCGCGCGCTGAACGTGCCGGACGAGCGCATCCGTTTCGAGGCGTTCGGGCCATCGAGCGTCTCGCGCAGTGCGACTCGCGCGGCCACCGCGCCTGCGGCGGCAAGCGTGCCCGTCGTGTTCAGGCGCACGGGGCGCGAAGCCGCATGGACACCCGCCGACGGCACGCTGCTCGAATTCGCGGAAGGGCAGCGCGTGGCCGTGCCGTCCGAATGCCGCGCCGGTTCGTGCGGCACGTGCGCGACGCGGGTGCTGTCCGGCGCGGTCGACTACGCGCAGACGCCCGATGCGCCGGTCGCACCCGGCTGTGCGCTGCCGTGCGTCGCGCGGCCTGCGCAAGCGGCCACGGAGCCGCTCGTGCTCGATTGCTGACGCGCTTGCGACAGGCGACCGCGAGGCCTGCCGCGCGAAAAGCGCGCGCAACTGCTGCTTTTTTCGGATGCCGTCCGGGTCGACGATAGCGTCGACCGATTCGATGAACGAGCCCGTCGAGAAACTGCTCGGCACGGACGGAGGCGATGCGGGGGGGGGCTAAAGCGAACGGCTGACGAACCGATAGCGGGCGGCCCTTCCCGCGCCGGTTCCAGGCGTTCCGCCCGGCGCACGATGACGCCGGTGTCGGGGGCCGGCGCGCGCGACGCGAATCGCGCCCGCATCTTCGCCGCCGTCGCGCCGCCCGAAGCGCGATTCCGGTCGCCGGCTTCTCCGTTTCCCGTTCCGCCCGATTCCTCGGCCCTGGGCCCCGCCCGGGGTAAAATGCGCGCCACGCCGCGATGTCGCGCGCCGGGCAGGCCGCCGTTCCGACGAACGGCCGGCGCGAGTGCCCGCCGCCCGCACCGAGGCGTTCGAAGCGTCCCCTGCGTGACGATCGCGCGAGGCAGCCGGCCGGCCGACAGGCACCCGACGGACCCGTCGGCCGCTGCGTCGTTGCCGGCGCGTCATCGAATCCGATGCCCCATCCTGCGCTGTTCCGACTGGCCGGCCCGCTTGCGCGCCGCATGGTCCGATTCGTCCGATGAATATCGCGTCGACGCACGCGTCCGGCGACGGGCGCGGCGGCGGGTGCACGCTTCGCAGCTTCCAACGGGTTTCGACAGGGTCGAGTGGCGAGTTTTCCATCCAGAACAATGACGGTGAATAGAACAACAGCGGCGCCCGCACGGCGGCGGCGCACGAAGGTCGGGCTCGGTGTCGGTCTCGGCGTCACGCTTTTCGCGGTGCAGGCTGCCGCCGCACCGGGCGATACGCCCGCGCCGGGCGCCGACGCGACCGGCAGCGCGACGCTGCCCGCGATCGCGGTGAGCGGCGAGCGCGGCCGTTCGCTGCGGGCGCGCGAAGCGTCGGTCGCGGGGCTCGACGACGCGCCGCTGCGCGACACGCCGGCGTCGGTGAGCGTCGTCACGCGCGCGCTGATCGACGATCAGCAGGCGAAGCGCTTGAGCGACGTCGTGCGCAACGATGCGTCGGTCGTCAACGACTATGCGCCGGTCGGCTATTTCGAAGGCTTCGCGATCCGCGGCTTTCCGGTCGATCTCGCGAGCGCGATCCGGATCGACGGGCTGACGGTGTCCGGCGAGCAGAACGTGCCGCTCGAGAACAAGGAGCGCGTCGAGATCCTGAAAGGGCTCGCGGGCATCGACGGCGGCATCGTCGCGCCGGGCGGCGTGATCAACTTCGTGACCAAGCGCTCCGCGAACGTCGCGAGCGTGACGGGCGGCGTCGACAGCCGCGGCTCGACGTCGGCCGCCGTCGATCTCGGCCGCCGCTTCGGCCCCGACCATCAGTTCGGGTTCCGGATCAATGCGGCGAAGGAGAACATGCACTCCTACATCGACGGCACGAACGGGCGGCGCACGTTCGGCTCGATCGCCGCCGACTGGGACATCAACCCGCGCGCGAGCCTGCAGCTCAATGCCGAATTCCAGCAGTGGATCCAGCGTTCCGCGCCCGGCTACCAGTTGCTCGGCGGCACCGTCGTGCCGTCGGTCAAGACGACGTCGAAGGCGCTCGGCACGCAGCCGTGGGCGAAACCGGTGACGACCGATGCGCTGAACCTGAACGCACGCTTCGACTACCGGTTCAACGACGACTGGAAGGCCTACGTCGCCGCCGGCCGCAGCCGCACGATGATCGACGACAACAGCGCGTTCGCGTACGGCTGCTATTACGCGACAAGCTGCGCGGCCGGCGCGACGTCGCCGTTCTTCTTCGGCGCGAACGGCGACTACGACGTATACGACTTCCGCAGCCCCGGCGAATACCGGCGCAACGACGATCTGCGCGCGGTCACGACGGGCAAGTTCGCGACGGGGCCGCTGCGGCACGAGCTGACGCTCGGCGTGAGCGTGCAGCGCCGCGTCGTGCACATGGCCGACGCCGTGTACGACTACGTGGGCAGCGAGAACGTCTACGGGCCGGACCTGACCTTCTCGCCGTCGCCGAATTCGCCCGGGCCGTCGTATCCGCGCCTCGATGCGTGGCAGTACGGCGTGTTCGGGCTCGACCGCATCGGCATCGGCGAACACTGGCAGGTGCTCGCGGGCGGCAAGGAAGTGCTGCTGCGCCAGCGCAGCTGGAGCAGCCTCGACGGCGACACGACGCACACCGACCGCTCGGTGTTCCTGCCGCAGGTCGCGCTCGTCTACAAGCCGGTGGACGTGCTGTCGCTGTATGCGTCGTACAGCAAGGCGCTGTCGCTCGGCGATCAGGCCCCCGTGCGCGCGACCAACGCGTATGCGTTCCTGCCGCCCGTCGAATCGCACCAGTTCGAGGTCGGCGCGAAATACGACTGGCTCGACCGGCTGAGCCTCACGGCCGCCGTGTTCTCGATCAGCAAGCCGTTCCAGTTCGCCGACCCGGACGCATCGGGCACGACCTACACGTTCGTGCAGCGCGGCACGCAGCGGCACCAGGGCATCGAGCTCGGCGCGGCCGGGCGCGTGACCGAGCGGCTGGGGCTGACGGCCAGCGTCGCGGCGATTCGCGCCCGCGCGGTCGATTCGGGGTCGCCGGCCTACGAAGGGCACCAGATCATCAACGTGCCCGCGCTGCGCGCGTCGCTGTATGCGGACTACGCGGTGCCGGGCGTCGCGGGCCTGAACGTGCTCGGCGGCGTGGAATACAGCGCGGCGCGCAACGCGAACGAGGAAGGCACCGCACGCGTGCCGTCGTGGTTCGTGTTCAATCTCGGCGCGCGTTATACGACGAAGATCGGCGGCCATCGCACGGTGTTGCGCGTATCGGTGGACAATCTGTTCGACAAGTTCTACTGGCGCGACGCAGGCGAGCAGCAGGGCGATGCGTACCTGTTCCCGGGTGCGCCGCGCACCGCGCGCGTGTCGTTGACCTATGATTTCTGACCGACCGGAATCGGCCGCGTGACGCGCGGCCCCGGCAGCCCACCAGGAGAGCACAGACGATGTCCCCACTCGAAATCGCCGGCGTGATCGTCAGCGCGCTCGCGATCTGGCTGACCGCGAAACGGCGCATGCTGTGCTGGCCGGTCGGCCTCGCATCGGTCGCGCTGTACGGCTGGATCTTCTTCGACGCGAAGCTGTATTCCGACATGCTGCTGCAGGGCGCGTTCGCGGTGCTGCAGGTGTACGGCTGGCAGCGCTGGCTCGCGCAGCGCGCGAGCGAGGCCGCCGGCGGTGCCGACGGCCAGGCGGCGCCGGCCGGCGACGTCGCCCCCGTGACCGGCGTGCGGCCCCGGCAGATGCTGCCCGATCTGATCGCGGCCGTCGTCGGCAGCGCGCTGCTCGGCGGGATGATGGCGCGCTGGACCGACGCGGCGCTGCCGTTCGTCGATGCGTCGCTGACCGCGTTCAGTCTCGTCGCGCAATACTGGACCGCCCGACGCTACATCGCGTCGTGGGGGCTGTGGATCGTCGTGAACGTCGTGTACGTCGGGATGTTCGTGTTCAAGGAACTGTATCTGACGGCCGGACTCTATGCGCTGTTCATCGGCCTGGCCGTCGTCGGCTGGCGCGACTGGAGCCGGACGGCCGCCGCATTGCGCGCGGCCGCCGGCGGCCCGCTCGCATCGGGCGGCGGCGCGCGCTGATCCGCGCACGGATTCAACTACGGAGCAACGCCGTTCATGTCATTCCCCCTCGAGCCGGACGGCCCCCTGTCGCGCGACGTCGCGCCGCCGCAATTCGGCGTGGACGGCGAGCAGGCCGAACGCGACTGGCCGCTGATCACGCACGACGAAGTGGCGGCCGTGCTCGCGCGGATCGACGGCGCGGGCGAACCGGCGCGGCTGACGTGGCACAGCCCGCGGCAGTTCGCGGCCGCCGTGCTGGTGCGGATGGCCGACGGGCGCGGGTTGTTCGTCAAGCGTCATCACGCGAGCCTGCGCGATGTCGCCGGGCTCGAGGAAGAGCATCGCTTCATCGCGCATTTGCGCGCACGCGGGATGCCGGTGGTGGACGTGCTGGCCGATCGCAACGGTGCGACCGCGTTCGCGTCCGGCGAATGGACGTACGAGGTGCACGTGCTCGCGCCCGGCGTCGATCCGTATCGCGGCGTGATGTCGTGGCAGCCGTTCACGCATCCATCGCATGCGTATGCGGCCGGCCGCGCGCTGGCCGAACTGCATCGCGCGTCGGCCGGCTACGATGCGCCCGCGCGGCCCGTGCGCACGCTGCTGTCGAGCTTTCGCGTGCTGTCGTGCGCCGATCTGGCGGGCGCGCTCGAGCGCTGGGTCGACGCGCAGCCGCTGCTCGTGCGCGCGCTCGGCTCGCGCGACTGGCGCGGCGACGTGGCTGACGCGATCGGCCCGTATCACGCGCGCCTCGTGCCGCTGCTGCCGGCGTTGCCGCCGCTGTGGACGCACGGCGACTGGCACGCGTCGAACCTGCTGTGGACCGACGCGGGGCCCGGCGCGCAGGTCCGGACCGTGCTCGATTTCGGCTTGTCTGACCGCACCTGCGCGGTCATGGACCTCGCGCTCGCGATCGAGCGCAATACGGTCGACTGGATGGCGCCGGCCGATGCGCGGCGCATCGAATACGACCAGATCGACGCGCTGCTCGACGGTTACGAATCGCTCGAACCGTTGAGCGACGACGCGTATGCGGCGCTGGTCGCGCTGCTGCCGATCGTGCACACGGAGTTCGCGCTGTCGGAAGTCGCGTATTTCGGCTGCATCATCGATGCGCCGGCGATCGTCGACATCGCGTACGACGGCTACCTGATCGGGCACGCGCGCTGGTTCGGCGAACGCGACGGGCGGCAATTGCTCGACTGGCTCGTGCAGCGGCGGCGCGCGAAGCAAGGGCTCGCCTGATCCGGGTGCGCGGGCCTGCCGCGCATACGGATCGATTCCCCGACGACCTGCCATCTTCCGTGCCGCGCGTCGCGCCGTACGTTCGACCCGTCCTTTCGATCCTCGACGCGGCATGCCGCTCTCGCGGCGCGACGCACGCCTGCGTGCCGCCGCGCCCGACATGACGGAAATATCATCTTCGCCTCATGTTCGCACTGCGGCCGGTCCGTAGCATCGGTCGCGAACCGTTACCGCAGAACCGAACATGCTCAAGCTCAACCTCGTCGCGGCCATCGTCTTCGCGATGGCCGCGGCGGCTCATGCACAGCCATCGCCGACGCCGGGGCCGGCCGCGACCTCGGCCGCCAGCGCGACGTCGATCGGCGCACCGCCGTCCGGCGCGCTGCCTGCGCCGTCATTGACGCTGTCCGATGCGCTCGCGGTCGCGGCGCGGAACAATCCGGCGCTGCGCGGCGCGCGCGCGGACGTCGACGCATCGGCCGGCGCGCTGATGCAGGCCGGCGCGCGCCCGAATCCCGAAGTGTCGTTTCTGCAGGAAGGCTTCAGTCGCGCCGAACGCACGTCCACCGCGATGATCAGCCAGGCCATCGAACTGGGCGGCAAGCGCCGCGCGCGGCTCGACGTCGCGTCGTATGGCCGCGAGGCGGCGAACGCCTCGCTCGACGAGCAGGGCGCCGCGGTGCGCGCCGACGTGATCGCCGCGTTCTACGGGCTGCTCGCCGCGCAGCGCCAGCTTCAGGTGACCGAGGAATCGGCCGCGATCGCCGCGCGTTCCGCGGATCTCGCGGGGCGCCGCGCGCAGGCCGGCAAGGTGTCGCCGGTCGAGGCGACCAAGGCGCAGGTCGCGGCGGCCGGCGTGCAGATCGAAGTGGTGACCGCGCGCGGCCGCGTCGAGGTCGCGCGCGAGAAGCTGAACGCGGTGATGGGCGAAGCGCGCAACGACCGGCTCGCGGTGCGCGGCGACCTGGAAAACGTGCCGCCGGTCGAGCCGCTGTCCGCATTGACCGCGCAGCTCGACGACGCGCCGCTCGCGCGCGTCGCGCGCGCCGAGCTGCTGCGCTCGAATGCGGCCGTGTCGCTCGAACGCGCGCGGCGCGTTCCGGACGTGACGGTCAGCGCGGGCGTGAAGCGCGTGACCACGGGCGGCGTGTCCGACAACCAGGCCGTGGTCGGCGTATCGATTCCGATTCCGCTGTTCGACACGAACCGGGGTGCGTTGCTCGAGGCGACGCACAAGGCCGAGCGCGCGAACGCCGATCTCGATCGCGAACGCACGCGCCTGCGGCTGGAGCTCGCGCAGGCGTACGCGAATTTCGAGGCGGCCGAGCAGGAAGCGCAGCGGCTGAAATCCGACATCCTGCCGGCCGCGCGTCTCGCACTCGATGCGATGTCGCGCGGCTACGAACTCGGCAAGTTCAGCTTCCTCGACGTGCTCGACGCGCAGCGCACGCTGTTCCAGGGCCAGTCGCAATACGTCCGTGCGCTCGCCGGCGCCCATGCGGCTCGCGCCGATATCGGCCGGCTCGTCGGCACGCCGCTCGCGGCCGTCGCGCGCTGAGCGCCGCTCTCACCTGAAGGATCATCATGTCACGCAGCAGAATCTTCGTCATGGCGGCCGCCGTGCTCGGCGGCGCAGGGATCGTGATCGGCGCGCTCGCCGTCGCGCGGGGCGGCGGCAGCGCATCGGCGCCGACGGCCGCCGAAGCCGCGCAACCGGCCGAGGGCGCCGGCGCGCGCGGCGGTGCCGTGCTCGCGCGCGGCAAGCTGTCGGTCGAGATCGTGATGACGGAAAAGCCCGGCGACGCGCGGCTCGTCGTCTATCCGTTCGTCGACGGCAAGCCGGCAATCGACGGCGCGACCGTGTCCGGCACGCTGGTGCGCTACGACCGCACGCGCGAACCGTTGCGGTTCGACGCGGCCGGCTCGAAGTTCGTGTCGGCGCAGTCGATCGCGAAGCCGCATGTGTTCGATGCGACGATCGACGTGAAGGCCGGCAACGATGCCGCGTCGTTCCCGTTCGCGCGCGCCGACGGGGCGATCGCGCTGAGCGACGCGCAACTCGCGACGTCGAGGATCGCGCTTGCGAAGGCCGGCCCCGCGCGGATCGCGACGCCGTTCCAGTTGCCGGGCGAGATCAAGTTCAACGAGGATCGCACCGCGCACGTGGTGCCGCGCGTGGCCGGCATCGTCGAGCAGGTGTCGGTGTCGCTCGGGCAGAACGTCGCGAAGGGGCAGGTGCTCGCGGTGATCGCGAGCACCGACCTGGCCGACCGCCGCAGCGAGTTGCTGACGGCCGAGCGCCGGCTGGCGGGGGCACGCGCGACCTACGAGCGCGAACGTACGCTGTGGAAGGAACGCATTTCGGCCGAGCAGGATTATCAGCAGGCGCAGGTGCAGTTGCGCGAGGCCGAGATCGCCGTGCAGAACGCGCGGCAGAAGCTCGCCGCGTTGAACGCGCCGGTCGGCGCGGGCGCGCTGAACCGTTATGAACTGCGCGCGCCGTTCGCGGGCACGATCGTCGAGAAGCATGCGACACCCGGCGAGGCGATCGCCGCCGACGCGAGCATGTTCGTGATTTCCGACCTGTCCACCGTGTGGGCCGAGATGGCGGTGCCCGCGCAGCGGCTCGACGACGTGCGCGTCGGCCGCGACGCGACGGTGATCGCGACCGCGTTCGAATCGCGTTCGAGCGGCCCGATCGCCTACGTGGGGTCGCTGCTCGGCGAACAGACGCGCACCGCGCCGGCGCGCGTCGTGCTGCCGAACCCGGACCGCGTGTGGCGCCCGGGGATGTTCGTGAACGTGTCGGTCGATGCGGGCAGGCAGGACGTGCCGCTCGCGGTCGCGAGCGACGCGCTGCAGGACGTCGACGGCGCGCCGTCGGTGTTCGTGCGCTCGCCGAAGGGTTTCGTCGCGCAGCCGGTGGAGACGGGGCGGCGCGACGAACGCGCGATCGAAGTGCTGAAGGGGCTCCGGCCCGGCCAGGAATACGCGGCGTCGAACAGCTTCGTGCTGAAGGCGGAACTCGGCAAGGGGAGCGCGGAACATGAATGAGCGGCACTACGCTTGCGCCGTGGCGAGGCTGGCGGCCTTTCATGCGGCCTGCTTTCCGCGCGGCCGGTCGAGCGGCCGCGCGGCCCGTCCGGTGAGGACGTCCGTGCTCCGCTGCAAGGAGTCCCGACATGTTTGAGCGCCTGATCCGCTTTGCGATTGCGCACCGCTGGCTCGTGATGCTGGCGATCGCGGCCGTGGCCGCGCTGGGCGTATTCAGCTACCAGCGCCTGCCGATCGACGCGGTGCCCGACATCACCAACGTGCAGGTGCAGATCAACACGTCCGCGCCCGGCTACTCGCCGCTCGAGGCCGAGCAGCGCATCACCTATCCGGTCGAGACCGCGATGGCCGGGCTGCCGGGGCTGGAGCAGACGCGCTCGATCTCGCGCTACGGGCTGTCGCAGGTCACCGTGATCTTCAAGGACGGCACCGACATCTACTTCGCGCGGCAGCTCGTCAACGAGCGCATTCAGGAAGCGAAGGACAAGCTGCCGGCCGGTATCGCGCCAGCGATGGGGCCGACGTCGACGGGCCTCGGCGAGATCTACCTGTGGACCGTCGAGGCCGACGCCGGCGCGCGCAAGCCCGACGGCACGCGCTATACGGCGGCCGACCTGCGGGAATTGCAGGACTGGGTCGTGCGGCCGCAGTTGCGCAACGTGCGCGGCGTGACCGAGGTCAACTCGATCGGCGGCTACGTGAAGGAGTACCGCGTCGCGCCGAACCCGGCAAAGCTGATGTCGTACGGACTGACGCTCGCCGACGTCGTGCGCGCGCTGGAGCGCAACAACGACAACGTCGGCGCCGGCTACATCGAAAAGCGCGGCGAGCAGTATCTGGTGCGCGTGCCGGGCCAGGCGCGCACCGTCGACGACATCGCGAACATCGTGCTGACCAACGTCGGCGGCGTGCCGGTGCGGATGAAGGACATCGGCGCGGTCGACATCGGCCGCGAACTGCGCACCGGCGCCGCGACGTCGAACGGCGAGGAAGTCGTGCTCGGCACGGTGTTCATGCTGATGGGCGAGAACAGCCGGACGGTGTCGAAGGCCGTCGCCGCGAAGATGGAGGACGTGAACCGCACGCTGCCGGCCGGCGTGAAGGCGATTCCGATGTACGACCGCACGGTGCTCGTCGAGAAGGCCGTCGCGACGGTGAAGAAGAACCTGCTCGAAGGCGCGGTGCTCGTGATTGCCGTGCTGTTCCTGTTCCTCGGCAACATCCGCGCGGCGTTGATCACCGCGCTCGTGATTCCGCTGTCGATGCTGATGACCTTCACCGGGATGGTCAACGCCAAGGTGAGCGCGAACCTGATGAGCCTCGGCGCGCTCGACTTCGGGATCATCGTGGACGGTGCGGTGGTGATCGTCGAGAACTGCGTGCGGCGGCTCGCGCATGCGCAGGCGGCGGCCGGGCGGCCGCTCACGCGCGCCGAGCGTTTTGCCGAAGTGTTCGGCGCATCGCAGGAAGCGCGCCGCGCATTGATATTCGGACAACTGATCATCATGGTGGTGTACCTGCCGATCTTCGCGCTGACCGGCGTCGAAGGCAAGATGTTCCACCCGATGGCGACGACCGTGGTGATGGCGCTCGCCGCCGCGATGGTGCTGACCGTCACGTTCATTCCGGCGGCCGTCGCGCTGTTCATCGGCGAGCGGGTCGAGGAGACGGAAAACCGGCTGATGGGCTGGGCGCGGCGCGCGTACGAACCGGTGCTCGCCGCGTTCATGACGCGTCCGGCGCGCGTGATGACCGGGGCGGGCGCGATCGTGCTGATCACGCTGGGGCTGGCGACGCGCCTCGGCAGCGAGTTCATCCCGAGCCTGAACGAGGGCGATCTGGCCGTGTCCGCGCTGCGGATTCCCGGCACGAGCCTGTCGCAGTCGGTCGAGATGCAGAAGTCGATCGAGAAGACGCTGAAGGCGCGCTTCCCCGAGATCGAGCGTGTGTTCGCGCGCACCGGCACGGCCGAGATCGCCGCCGACCCGATGCCGCCGAACCTGTCGGACGGCTACATCATGCTGAAGCCGGCCGACACGTGGCCCGATCCGAAGAAACCGCGCGACCGGCTCGTGCGCGAGATCGAGGACGCGCTCGCCGAGCTGCCGGGCAACGCGTACGAGTTCTCGCAGCCGATCCAGCTGCGCTTCAACGAGCTGATTTCGGGGGTGCGCAGCGACGTCGCCGTGAAGCTCTTCGGCGACGACATGGTCGTGCTGAACCGGACCGGCGAGCAGATCGCGGCTGCCTTGCAGAAGGTGCCGGGCGCGTCGGAGGTGAAGGTCGAGCAGACCACGGGCCTGCCGGTGCTGACCGTCAACCTCGACCGCGACAAGCTCGCGCGCTACGGCGTGAGCGTCGCCGACCTGCAGGATTCGGTGGCCGCGGCCGTCGGCGGCCGGAAGGCCGGCACGCTGTTCCAGGGCGACCGCCGCTTCGACATCGTCGTGCGGCTGCCCGACGAACTGCGCTCCGACATCGAGGCGATCAAGCGGCTGCCGATCGCGTTGCCCGCGTCGGCCGCGAGCGCCGCCGCGCGGCTCGCCGCAGCCCCGTACGTGCCGCTCGCGGAGCTCGCGACGATCGACGTGGCGCCCGGCCCGAACCAGATCAGCCGAGAGGACGGCAAGCGGCGGGTGGTGGTCAGCGCGAACGTGCGCGGCCGCGACGTCGGCTCGTTCGTCGCCGATGCGCGCGAGCAATTGCAGCAGGACGTGCGCGTGCCGGCCGGTTACTGGGTGTCGTGGGGCGGGCAATTCGAGCAACTGCAGAGCGCGAGCGAGCGCCTGAAGCTCGTCGTGCCGCTCGCGCTGTTCATGGTGTTCGTATTGCTGTTCGTGATGTTCAACAACGTGAAGGACGGGCTGCTGGTGTTCACCGGCATTCCGTTCGCGCTGAGCGGCGGCGTCGTGTCGCTGTGGCTGCGCGGGATTCCGCTGTCGATCACGGCGGCGGTCGGTTTCATCGCGCTGTCGGGCGTGGCCGTGCTCAACGGGCTCGTGATGATCTCGTTCATCCGCAACCTGCGCGACGAAGGGATGCCGCTCGACGCGGCCGTGCGCGACGGCGCGCTCACGCGGCTGCGGCCCGTGCTGATGACCGCGCTGGTCGCGTCGCTCGGCTTCCTGCCGATGGCGTTCGCGACCGGCACCGGCGCCGAGGTGCAGCGCCCGCTTGCGACGGTCGTGATCGGCGGTATCCTGTCGTCCACGGCGTTGACGCTGCTGGTGCTGCCGGTGCTGTACCGTGTCAGCCATGCGGTGTCGTGGCGCACGGCGTGGCGCGGCGGCGTCGGTGCGCGCGTGCTGCGCCGGCTGGGTTTCTTCAAGGGTAATGCGTGATGCGAATTCTGATTGTCGAGGATGAACCGAAGACGGGCGCGTATCTGCGCAAGGGCCTGACCGAGGCCGGCTACGTCGTCGACTGGGTCGAGGACGGCATCACGGGCCAGCACCAGGCCGAAACGGAGGAGTACGACCTGCTCGTACTCGACGTGATGCTGCCCGGGCAGGACGGCTGGACGTTGCTGCAGAACCTGCGGCGCAGCAAGTCGACGCCCGTGCTGTTCCTCACCGCGCGCGACGACGTCGGCGATCGCGTGAAGGGGCTCGAACTCGGCGCGGACGACTATCTCGCGAAGCCGTTCGATTTCGTCGAGCTGACCGCGCGCATCAAGTCGATCCTGCGGCGCGGCCAGCCGCGCGACTCGAACACGCTGCGCGTGGCCGATCTCGAACTCGACCTGACGCGCCGCAAGGCCACGCGGCAGGGCGACACGATCCTGCTGACCGCGAAGGAGTTCGCGCTGCTGTGGCTGCTGATGCGCCGCGAAGGCGAGATCCTGCCGCGCGCGACCATCGCGTCGCAGGTGTGGGACATGAACTTCAACAGCGACACGAACGTCGTCGATTCGGCGATTCGCCGGCTGCGCTCGAAGATCGACGACGCGTACGAACCGAAGCTGATCCACACGGTGCGCGGGATGGGCTACGTGCTCGAAACGCGCGGCGGCGCGGCCGCATGATCGCGCGCCTGCTGCCGCGCACGCTGCGCGGCCGCCTGACCGCGCTGATCATCCTGTCGACGTCGGTGATCCTCGCGTCGAGCGGCGTCGCACTGTACGAGGCGCTGAGCAACCGCGTCGAAACCACGGCAGCCGAGCAGATGGCCGGCATTTCCGCCGCACTGGGGGCGCACCTGGCCGAGGCGCGCACGACGGCCGACGTTGCGCGCAACGCCGATATCTGGATCGACCAGTTGCACGGGCATCCGAACATGGATCTCGCGATCTTCGACGCCGGCGGTGCGCGCCTCGTCGGCACCCCGGGCTTCCGTCCGTATGCGCCGCTGCTGTCGATGAACGCCGGGCGCGTGCCGGTCGGCATCGCCGCGCCCGGCGAGCGGCACCGGTATCTGCTGACGAGCGTGCCGCTCGGCGGCGCCGGGGCGCCCGTGGTGCGCGTCGCCGTGCAATACGACCGCAGCGCCGACGTGCTGCTGTTGCGCACGCACGCTTATACGATCGTCGTGATCGAGGTGTTCGGCGTGGTGCTCGCGGCCGCGATCGCATACGGCATCGCGGCGCTCGGGCTGAGCCCGCTGCGACGATTCGCGGCGCGCGCCGAGCAGATGTCGACGAGCCGGCTCGCGCATCCGCTGCCGGAACTCGATACGTCGGGCGAACTGAAGGAACTCGAGCATGCGTTCAACGGGATGCTCGCGCGGCTGAACGAATCGTTCACGCGGCTGAGCCAGTTCTCGTCGAATCTTGCGCACGACATGCGCACGCCGCTGACGAACCTGCAGGCGGCCGCGCAGGTCGTGCTGTCGCAACCGCGCAGCGCGGACGAATACCGGAGCGTGATCGAGTCGAGCATCGACGAATACCAGCGGCTGTCGCGGATGATCGAGGACATGCTGTTTCTCGCGCGTTCGGAGCAGGCCGGCACGTCGATCGATGTGCGGCGCCTGAATGCGGCGGAGGAGGCGGAGCGGGTGGCCGGCTACTACGAGCCGCTTGCGGAAGACGCGGGCGTGACGGTGAAGGTCGACGGCCATGCGTGGGTCGATGCGGATCTGACGCTGTACCAGCGCGCGTTGAGCAACCTGCTGTCGAATGCGCTGACTTATGCGCCGCGCGGCAGCGTCGTGACGATCGATTGCGTCGAGCAGAGCGGCGCGACGACGATCGCCGTGTCGGACACGGGGCCCGGCATCGCGGCGGAGCACGTCGGGCGGATTTTCGAGCGCTTTTATCGCGTCGATCCGTCGCGGCACGATTCGGCGTCGGGCACCGGGCTCGGCCTCGCGATCGTCCGGTCGATCATGGACAATCACGGCGGCGAATGCGGCGTCGACAGCGAACCGGGTCGCCGCACGACCTTCTGGCTGCGCTTTCCGCGACGGCCGGCCGCGCCTGAACGGCCGGCCGCCATCGGCGCCTGACGGCGCGGGCGCACACGCCCGCGCGCTCGCCGTAAGCAGCCGCGCGCGGCGCGTTGCCCGCGGCCGGGAGGCTGGGCGTCATTGCTTCGCGGTCAGGTCGTCGTGATTGTCGGTCTGCGGCTTCTTCTCGCCGCCATGCACCGAAATTCCGTGCAGTTCCTTGTTGCGTGCGACGATCTCGCCGGTCGGCGGGTACTGCGTCTTGCTCGTCGGCACGACACCGTCGTGCTGCGCCTGTTTCAGTTCGTTGACGACCTGCGAGCGGGTCTTGCCTTGCGTCTGCGTTTGGGCGAGCGCGGCCTGCGCGGCCATGCCGAGCGACAGCGTCGCGGTGACGAACCATGCGGCGAGTTTTGCGGTTTTCATCGAGTGCTCTCCTTGATCACGGCCGCCGGGTGGCGAACCATGGACCCAGTATGCGAAAGCGGCCGTGCGTGATCGTGATCGCGAGATGAAAAATGCGTCAGATTGCGGGGCGCGGTGGCGTACCGTGCGGACTCGCTCGACATGACGCAACCGTCATGTTCGCGTCATCGGTGCGATGAGCGGGAAGCGGAACATGAGGCCTGCCGTCGGCCGACCGCGCCGGCGGCATTCGTGCCGATCGCGACGACAGTGTCGATAGCGGGCGGCGCTGTTCAGGCCTTCATTCCGGATCGACAATTGCACCGTCCTGCCATTCATTTCGTGTTGATCGCAGCCCTGATCGTTCCGTTGCTCTCGGGCTGCGCATCGTCGACACGCTCCGGTATCGCGGCAACTGCACCTGCCGCCGCGCGCAAGCCAGCGCCGGCCGCCTCGATGCCGGGCGAGCAGATCGACTATGCCGGGCACCGCTGCGGCAATCCGAACCTGTATGTGAAAACGCATCCATGCCTGTTCCCGCAGCGCGATTCCGCGCCCTGATCCTCGGATCCGCGTAAAAAAAGGCCCGGCACTCGACGAGCCCGGGCCTAATGCGTGATCGTGCCGTGCGGCAGCGACCCGCTGCGTGGAGGGGAACGGGCAGGGCCCGCTATCGTTCCGATCGTAGCGGCGCGGCGCATCGCGAAGCTGATCGGAACATGAAATTTTCGTCACGCAGCGCATGGCGGAACGGTGACGAAACCGTCATGAGGCGATCACGAATCCGCACCGCCGCGGGATCAAAGTGATGGCTCCCGTCAACGCATTCCAATGAGGAGCCGTCCACATGAACATGCCGCACCCGGCGGTCGCCGTTACCGTTATCGCACCGTCGATCGAGGCCGTCTCGCAGGCCGTGGCCGCGCAGCCGAAGCGCCGTCGGGACGTGATTCAGGAACGGCTGCGCGCGCGTCGCGACGGCGCGATCCCGATCCCGAGCCCGGCTCACGACTACCCGGCGAGCCCGGCCGCCGTCGCGCGCCATCGGGCGATTCATCGCGCGACCGTTCGTCGCGGCGACGAGTCGCCGCCGGTCGATGCGCACGACGACCGCTTCGCGGGGCTTTGATCGTTCATCGATGAAAAGGAGCGTGCGATGCGCAATGTCGCGAAAGGGATCGTACTGGCGGCGTACCTGATGTCGGCGGCCGCGATGGCGGCAGGCTGGGCGGAACGTGCGCTGTCGCACGCGTCGGCGCACGACGTCGGTCGCCGCGCGATCGAACGGATGCGCTGCGAGTTGGCGGCCGTGCCGGCCGGCGCGTGGACCGCGACGTTCGCGCGCGGACAATGCGAAGTCGCCGCTGGCCGGCTGACGTTCGTGCCGGCCGATGCCGGCGACGCGTCGACCGCCGCGGCGAAACGGGTCGCGCTCGGCGACGTCCGTACCGTGTCGCATCAGTCGCGCAAGCTGAAGGAGCAATTGCAACTGACGACACGCGACGAAGTGATCGCGCTGAACGTGCTGACCGACGACGGTACGCGAAAATCGCGCGAACATGCGATCGACCTGTGGACCGCGCTGCGCAACGCGGGTGTCGCGCCGGTCAACGGCACGCGCATCGTCGATACGTGGCCGACCGGCGCGACGACCTGGTAGCCGTCATGCCGTCGCGCGCGGCTTACCCGGCCTTCACGGATCCTTCGATCAGGAAGAACACGATGAAGCCGATGAAGAACGAGGCCGTCGCGAACGGCGTTTCGGGCACCTCGTGCGCTTCGACCAGCAGTTCTTCGACGACGAGGTACAACAGCGCGACGGTGCCCAGCCCCAGAAGCGCCGCATAGCCATTCGCCGGCAGTCCCGCGAACGCCGCGTTGCCCGCGACGGCCGCGAGGCTCAGCAGCGCCGCGAGCGCGACCGGCACGACGATCGACGGCGTGCGGCCGATGCCGGCCGCGGCCAGCGCCGCGCTGACCGACAGCGCGAGGAACAGCACCTCGAGCGTCAGCGCGACGGTCAGGATGATGCCGCTTGCGTCGCTCGCGGAAAAGGCGATGCCGAGCACCAGGCCGTCGACGACGAGATCGATCGCGGTGACGACGATCAGGCTCACGGGCAAACGCGCGTCCTCGAAGCGCGTCTCGACCGCACCAGACAACGCGCGAATCGCCAGCATCAGCGCGATCCCGAGCACGAAACCGACGACGACCGGAAACAGCGCATGTGCGCGGTCCTGCGGCAGCAGTTCGAGCGCGGCGGCCGCGAACACGATGCCGCCGGTGAAATGCTGGATCACGCTCGACGTTTTCGGGCCGGGCGCGCGCCACGCGGCCGCGAGCGCGCCGAGACAGGCCGCCAGCACGGGCGGTAACGTGAGCAGCGCAAGCTTCGCGGTCGGAGTCATGAGGCCTCTCGGCGGTGGGCGTGTCGCAGCGGAGGCTGCGTGGCACGATCGTACGCGCCGGGCGTCGCCCCGGCATCCACCGGGGATTGAACACCTTGAAGCCGCTCCAGGGTCAAGCGGTTTGATGCGGGGCGCACCGGCAATCCGGCCGCCCCCGTTCCGGTCAAAGCTGCGCGAGCGCCTGGTCGAGATCGGCGAGCAGGTCGTCGATATGCTCGATGCCGATCGACAGCCGCACCGTTTCTTCCTTCACGCCGGCCTTCGCGAGTTCGGCCGGCGACAGTTGACGGTGCGTGGTCGATGCCGGGTGCGTCGCGAGCGACTTCGTATCGCCGATGTTGACGAGCCGCGTGAACAGCTTCAGCGCATCCTGGAACTTCGCGCCGCCGTCGCGGCCGCCTTTTACGCCGAACGTCAGGATGCCCGGCGCACGGCCCGACAGGTAGCGTGCGACGAGCGGATGGTCGGGGTGATCGGGCAGGCCCGCGTAGTTCACCCATTCGACGTGCTCGTGGCGCGCGAGGTGCTGCGCGATCTTCAGCGCGTTGTCGCTGATCCGCTCGACGCGCAGCGCGAGCGTCTCGATCCCTTGCAGGATCTGGAACGCATTGAACGGCGAGATCGCCGCGCCCAGGTTGCGCAGCGGCACCACGCGGGCGCGGCCGATATAGGCTGCCGGCCCGAACGCATCGGTATAGACGACGCCGTGATAGCTGACGTCCGGCTCGTTGAGCCGCTTGAAGCGGTCCGCGTGCTCGGCCCACGGGAACTTGCCCGAATCGACGATCGCGCCGCCGAGGCTCGTGCCGTGCCCGCCGAGATATTTCGTCAACGAATGCACGACGATGTCCGCGCCGTGTTCGAACGGGCGCAGCAGGTACGGCGACGGCACCGTGTTGTCGACGATCAACGGGATGCCGTGGCGATGCGCGACCTCCGCGAGCGCGGCGATGTCGGTGACGTTGCCGAGCGGGTTGCCGACCGATTCCGCGAAGATCGCCTTCGTGCGCGCATCGATCAGCGGTGCGAACGATGCAGGATCGCGCGGGTCGGCGAAGCGCGTGGCGATCCCGTATTGCGGCAGCGTATGCGCGAACAGGTTGTAGGTGCCGCCGTACAGCGAACTCGCGGACACGATGTTGTCGCCGGCTTCGGCGATCGTCTGGACCGCATACGTGACGGCGGCTTGCCCCGATGCGAGCGCGAGCGCGCCGATGCCGCCCTCGAGCGCGGCGATCCGCTGCTCGAGCACGTCCGTCGTCGGGTTCATGATCCGCGTGTAGATGTTGCCCTGGACCTTCAGGTCGAACAGGTCGGCGCCGTGCTGCGTGTCGTCGAATGCGTACGCAACGGTCTGGTAGATCGGGACGGCGACCGCGCGCGTGGTCGGGTCGGGGCGATAACCGCCGTGCACGGCGATGGTTTCGAGGCGCCAGTTCGAATTGGCCTGATCGGTCATGGGTGCTCCGTTTGTTGTTGTGAAGGTCGAGGGTCCTGCCGTCCGGCGATTATAGGAGCACGTGCCGGCTGCCCTTAGAACGAATGGTGTGTTGCTTATCGGGCGCGGCGCATAGAATGCCTTTTTCCGCAGACGAGAGGTGCGCGATGGATCAGGATCGATGGAACCAGGTGGATGCGTATTTTTCGGCGACGCTCGTGCCGTCCGACGCCGTGCTCGACGCCGCGCTGGCGGCGAGCGACGCGGCCGGGCTGCCCGCGATCAACGTCGCGCCGAACCAGGGCAAGCTGTTGCAACTGCTCGCGACGATTCGCGGCGCGCGGCGCATCCTCGAAGTCGGCACCCTCGGCGGCTACAGCACGATCTGGCTGGCGCGCGCATTGCCGCCGGGCGGCTCGCTCGTGACGCTCGAGCTGAACCCGGCACACGCGCAGGTCGCGACGCAGAACATCGCGCGCGCCGGCTTCGCGGCGGTCGTGTCGGTGGTGGTCGGCAGTGCGAAGGACAGCCTGGCGCGGCTCGTCGAAGCCGGGGAGGCGCCGTTCGATTTCGTCTTCATCGATGCGGACAAGGACAACAACGCCGTTTATCTCGACGCGGCGCTGAAGCTGTCGCGGCCCGGCACGGTGATCGTCGTCGACAACGTCGTGCGAAACGGGCGCGTCGCCGATCCGGGCAATCGCGAGCCGGACGTGGTCGGCGTGCGCGACGGGTTCGCACGCCTTGCGGCCGAGGCCGCACTCATGACGACCGCCGTGCAGACGGTCGGGCAGAAGGGCTGGGACGGATTCTCGATCTCGATCGTCGGCGCCGCGTGACGGGACGCGTCAGTGCGGGCTGCCGGCCGCGTCGGCCCGGCGATACAGGCGCGGCCATCGAGCCTGGAACAGGCCGTTGCAGGTGCTGTGCGTGGCGAGGCCGTCGAGCACGAAGCGCCGGCCATCGAACACCCACGATGCGGTCGAGCCGCAATCGCCGGCGCTGCGCAGTCGGACCGTGCTCGACAGCGTCGCGCGGGCGGCATCGTAGCTGGCGTCGGTCAGCTCGTTCGCGAACGACGCCGAATCGAGGCCCGCGCTCGCGTTCTCGCCGAAATTCATCGCGGCCGGCATGTACGGCGCGGTGCGGCGCACGCGATACCACAGGTCGGTGTGGTTATACAGGCTGCTGGTCTGGCACGGGATCGCGACGAGCGCCTCGTCGGACGAGATCGCGACGGCGCGCGACGCTTTCCTGCGGTCGCTCGCCGACATTTCGTCTTCGACGTCGGCCGCGCATTGCTTCACGTCGGCGCCGAATTTCGCGAGCACCGCATCGACGAGCGGACGCTGTTCGGCGCTCGACAGGGTCGAGTCGGCCGGCGGCGCGGGCGTGACCGCGGGCGGCAACGCGGGCGCGGCCGGCACCGACGACGCTGGCCGGGCGCCGGGGCGCGACAGCGCCGTGACCGTGCCGACGCGGCCCTGCGTATCGTCGATCAGCAGCAACGCGGCATTCAATCCCGACAACGGCGTACGCGCGGCGGGCGCCGATGCCGGATCGCCGAAGCTCAGCAATTGGGCATTGCGCGCCGCAGCCAGCCATGCGGCCACCGTGGCCGGATCGTTGGTCCGGAGCCGGAACGGGCGGGCTTCTTCGTCGGTCTTGTCGCCGAACGTATGCCATTGCGCCGGCATCGCATCGAACGGTCGGCCGTCGACGCGGGCCGTGCGCAAGTCGATCGGCGCCGATGCATAAAGGTCGAGCGACGGTTGCGCGTCCGGGCCGGCGTCGCGCGTCACGCGCAGGATCAGGCCGGCGCGTGCATCGTCGATATCGTCGGCGTGACTTTCCGCGATACAGCGATTGCCGTTGTCGCAGACGACCGACCAGCTCTTGAACTCGCGTTCGACTGGCGGCCGCGACAGCGGACGGGCGTGCGTGACGATCGGGGAAGCGGCGAGGAGGGCGGCGACGGCGAGCGAAAAACGGTGCGACATGGCGGTTCGAATCGACTGGGAGGAGGCGGGCGGAGGATGCCGGACTGCAAGCGCATCGTCAGCAAGCGGTGCAGGTCGAGTGCAGTGGCGCGAACGGCATCCAGTATACCGCTGCAACGCGGAGGAACGATGTGACGAAACGGGGCGCGGGCACGCACGTGGCCGATCGACGCGCTAGCGGCGCGATGCCGGCAGGCACCGCGCCGTTCGTTTCATCGACTGCCGGCCGTGCTGCGTCGGACGGTCGCGCCGCACGATCCGGGATGCGTATGCGGTGAGCACGCTGCCCGCCGCCGGCGCAATCGACGTACCCGCGCACCCGCGCTCACGCGCGGCAGATCGCGATGATCTCCGCGCTGGTCGCTTCGTCGAACGGAGCGTGGTCCCAGTCGCCGCGCCAGTCGGCCGACGCGAAACCGGCGGCCGTCACGCGCGCTTGCAATTCGGCGTGCGCGATGAAACGCAGCCGGCTCGTATTCGTCAGCACCGTGTCGTCGCGGCGGAAGCGGTAGTGCGTGTCGAACGTCACGATCGCGCCGTCGATCGCCCGCACCGCGTGATGGAGATCGACGATGCCGAATGCGCGCGATTCGACGCTGCGTGCCGACTGCGCGGGCGCCCATGCCCGCCACGGTTCGGTGCGCGGGTTGCGGGTGTCGAACAGGAAGCGGCCGCCGTCGACGAGCACGCGCCGCACGCCGCGCAGCGTTGCGTCGATGGCGTCGTCGGTCAGCAGGCACTGGAGCGCGTGCCCGGTCATCACGACCGCGTCGAACGGCGCACCGGGCGGCAGGCCGTCGAGCGCACACGCGAACCAGCGCACGGCGTCGGCGCCCGGCTGGCGTCGCGCGTAATCGATCATCGCCGAAGCGGGATCGATTGCGACGACGTCATGCCCGGCTGCCGCGAGCCGTCGGGCGAACGTGCCGGTGCCGCAACCGAGATCGAGGATGCGTTGCGGGGCGGCGCCGATCTCGGCGGCGTAGAACGCGAAGTCCCGATCGCCGGCGTTGAACAGGTCGTATACCGCGACGAGGCGCGGGTCGGTGTAGAGCAGGTCCGCGCCGGCGGGCGTCATACGCTCGCGCGCGTCAACGCTGCTGCACGGCCACGCGCAGCCCGAGCGCGATGAAGATCGAACCGATGATCTTGCCCTGCCAGCGCGTGAGCCACGTGAGCCGCTTCACGATGCGGCCGAGCGGGCGGATCGAGCACGCGATCAGCGTCGTATAGAGCGAGCTGAGCACGACGAAGATCAGCCCGAGCACCGCGAACTGCACGAACGTCGAGCCGCGCTCCGGATGCACGAACTGCGGCATGAACGCGAGAAAGAACAGCGCGGTTTTCGGATTCAGCACTTCGGCGGGAATCGCCTGCAGGTACGCCTTGAACGGCGTGACGGGCGACACCTGCGGCAGCGACGGATCGGCGGCCTTCTCCAGCAGCGCGCGCACGCCGAGATAGATCAGGTACGCGGCGCCGGCCAGCTTCACGACGTTGAACGCGAGCGCCGACGTCATCAGCAGTGCGGACAATCCGACGGCCGCGAACAGCGTGTGCACGAAGTCGCCGCTCGCGACGCCGAGGCCGGTCAGGATGCCGGTCTTGCGGCCGCCCTGCACGGTGCGGCTCAGCACGAGCAGCACGGCGGGGCCGGGGATCAGGAACAGGCCCAGGACGACGGCCGTGAAGGTGGTCAGCGTGGTCAGGTCGAACATGGCGGCTCCGGCAGGTTGGCGCAGCGACAGGGGATCGCCGCATTGTATTCGGTTCGTCGCGCGCCCGCAGACGCCGCGTCGAACCGCACGGCTGCGCCGGCGCCTTTCTGGTATAAGCACGAAAGGACGCGTCTGCGTCCGGTCTTTTCCACAGCCTGTCGTTCCATGCGCGACCTTCCACCGATGACCGATCCCGCCGCGGACGCCGACGTCTATCACGTGCCGCGTCCGCTCGTGGTGTTCGGCGGCTCGGTCGTCGAGCCCGAATGGCGGCTGGAGCGGCACAGCCATCGTCAGGCGCAACTGCTCTACACGCTGAGCGGCGTCGTCTATTGCGAGATCGACGGCGGCGTGTGGAGCGCGCCGCCGCAATGCACGGTCTGGATTCCGGGCGACGTCCCGCATGCGGCGCGCGGCTCGGCCGGTGCGACCTTCTACGCGGTCCTGGTCGAACCCGACGCGGCGCTCGACCTGCCCACGCG
The DNA here is from genome assembly GCF_001526365.1 of Burkholderia sp. MSMB1835. Taxonomy (NCBI): domain Bacteria; kingdom Pseudomonadati; phylum Pseudomonadota; class Betaproteobacteria; order Burkholderiales; family Burkholderiaceae; genus Burkholderia; species Burkholderia sp. MSMB1835. The sequence continues at coordinate 451,804 of NZ_LOYP01000059.1, read as the reverse complement.
CTGCTGCACGCTGGCCATGTCGCCGCTGTTGCGCGAGCTGCTGCTGAAGGCGGCCAGCTTCCCGAACCTGTACGACGTCGACGGGCCGCAAGGGCGGCTGGTGGCGACGCTGCTCGACGAACTCGTCGCGGCGCCGGTCGAGGACTTGTACCTGCCGATGCCGGCCGACCGCCGGCTGCGCAAGCTGATCGACCATCTGCTCGACGATCCGGCCGACAAGTCGCCGCTGCCCGAACTCGCACGGCGCGCGGGCATCAGCGAGCGCAGCCTCACGCGGCTCGCGACGAAGGAGCTCGGGATGAGCCTCGGCGACTGGCGTCGGCGGCTGCACGTCGCGCTGTCGCTGCGGATGCTGACGACCGGCCGCCGCGTGCATCAGATCGCGATCGATCTCGGCTACGAGAGCGCGAGCAGCTTCGTCACGATGTTCCGCAAGGCGACCGGCAAGTCGCCGACGCAATTCCTGACCGACCGGCAACGCTGAACGGCCGGACTGCGCACCCGCGCATGTTTGGCCGGATTGAGAAAGCAGTTGGCCGGGATGAGAAATGACGCATGTGGGCCTGCCCCATAGAATGAGAATCGTTCTCATCTGGAGGTCGACATGCAAATCGTCACGACTGAATTCCCGTTTGTCTGGCTGCGTTACAGCGGCTCGCCCCCCACCGATCCCGCCCGCCTGATCGCCGAACTCGACGCGCTGCTCGCGCGCCGCGAACGCTTCGTTCTGCTGACCGACGATGCGCCGTCCGGCGCCGATCGCGCCGACAACGATCACGAGATACGCAAGCAGCTCGCGAAATGGAGCAAGGCCAACCGCGCGCGGTCGCGCGAATGGATCCCCGGGATGATCGCGATCGAGCCCAACGCGGCGCGGCGCGTGGCGCTCGACGCTTTTTCGGGTGCCTTCGAGAAGGTCTGGGGGTATCCGCTGAATGCGGCCGCGAGCCGCGACGACGCGCTGGCGCTCGCGCAACGGCTGCTCGCCGAACCGGCGCGCAGCGTCGCGGCGGCGAACGCCTGATCCGACGGCCGCGCGGGCCGCGCGGCTTGCGTCGACATTGGCACGCAGGCGCAGTGCGCGAACGCGCGCTGCGGCATATCGCAACCACGCAGAGGTGTTGGGGTGGACAATCCGATCCGCGCGATGCGCATCTTCACGCGCATCGTCGAAATGAACAGCTTTACGCGCGCGGCGCAGGCGCTCGGCATTTCGCGCGCCACCGCGACGCGCACCGTCCAGGAGCTCGAGGCGGCGCTCGGCATGCCGTTGCTGGTGCGCACGACGCGCGCGTTGCGGGCGACGCCCGAAGGCGACACGTACTACCGGCGCTGCGTCAGCATCACGGCGGACGTCGACGAACTCGAAGCCAGCATCCGCGGCGCCGCGCTGCATCCGAGCGGGCCGCTGCGCGTCGAGTTGCCGGCGTCGGTGGCGGGCGCGATCGTGTTGCCGGCGCTCGGCGAATTCAATGCGCGGCATCCCGATCTCGAGCTGATGCTCGCCATGGCCGGGCGCGCGGTCGATCGCATCGGCGACGCGATCGACTGCAGCATCCGGCTCGGTGCGCTGCCCGATTCGTCGCTCGTCGCGCGCCGGCTCGGCGCGCTCGAGCGCGTGACGTGCGCGAGCCCCGCGTATCTCGACCGCTTCGGCGTGCCGCGCACGCCCGACGAGCTGGGCGCGCATCGCGCGGTAGGCGCGTCCGGCCAGCGTCCGGCCGAGCTCGAGTTCGTGGTGGACGACGCGGTGCGCAAGGTGCGGCTCGACGGCATCGTCGGCGTGGACGACGAGCAGGCGTATCTCGCCTGCGGCGTGCACGGCCTCGGGCTGATCCAGCCGACGCGCGTCGCCGCGCAGCCGCTGATCGAGGCAGGGCGATTGCGGGAGGTGCTGCCGCGCTGGCAACCCGATGCGCTCGCCGTGTCGGCCGTCTACGTGAAGCGCCCGCATGTCTCGCCCGGCGTGCGCGCGTTCGTCGACTGGATCGCCGAGCGTTTCGTGCAGGCCGTGAAGGAACACACGGGGCTGGCGGCGGCGGGGGCGGTGGGGTGGCGGCCGGCGCAGGCAGTCGTCGCTGCGTGCGACCGTTATGGCGGGCTGGTCGCGGCGGCCTGACGGCGGTATGGGGCCGGCAAGCCGTCAAGCGGTTGCGAGGCGGAACGCGCTGGCCATCCGATCCTGCTCCCGAGCCGACAGCGCAAGTCGCGTCGCGAGTGTTCTCCATTGACTGACGACACTGCGGAAGTCGTCGATGATCTCGTCGGCATCGTTTGACGTTGGTTTGTGTAAATATTTTGGCTATTTATTGCGCTCTTTGCCAAAATATTATCCTTTCATGCTCGCCGCGCCGTCCGTTAGGCCACCCATCGCGAGCCGGAAAGCTGTCCGCACAGCAGGCTTTTCTGCCGCAGCTTCGCGCTGCCGAACGCTGAAGTCGGTCGCCATTCGCCGCAGCCGCGGCAACACTGCGTGGGACATGGCCGCGATGCAAGCGGATCAGCGATCCGCGCCGGATGCCAGCTGTCACGTACCGGCGGAAAAGGTTCTTACGTTGAAGCCGACGGCGCGACGCGGCCGGACGGATGCGAACTGTCCGACCCGGGGACGCATCGGGCAATTTCTGCCGCGCATGCATCGGGCGGTAACAGCGACGTATCCAGGATGCAGTCGCTGAACGCGCGCGCCGCATACCCTTCCCGATACATTTCCGCGATCCGGCTGCGCTCCCATTCCGTCAACGCGCGCGCGCCGCGATTCGACGCCGCGACCGCTTCCGGCGGCGCGAGCGTGACGACGAACAATCGCGCATCGCGCGCATCGCAGGCCGCGCGCAGCCGTTCGAATTCCGCGTCGCCGATCGGATAGGCGATGACCAGATGGCGTTCTCGTGCGTTCGCGATCTGCGTGACGAGGCGTTCGAGCGCGACCGCCCATTGCACGTCGAACGGCGCATCTTCGGGCGCATCGTGATCGTCGCCGTCGATGAAGCGCGCGTCGGGCAACACGCGTGCGAGCGCGAGGCCGATCGTCGTCTTGCCGCTGTTGATCGGGCCGTTCAGGTGGATGACGGTAAGGGTGGTCATGAGTCGACGCAGGAATCGGACGACTCGCAGCTTGCCATGACCGGCGCGGCGATGCAGTGCCGTCGACGCGTCACGCGGCGGGATGCGAATGCGGAAGGAAGCGGAAAGGCGGGGGACAGGGGGAAGCGGCAGGCTGCGTGCGTCATGAGGCGCCACACGTGCAGCCTGCCCGACCGTGCCGCATGCAAGCGATGCGGCACGGCGTCGAACGACGCGACTTACTTGTCGCCGTCGCCCTTGATCTGCGGCAGCGCCGACGCTTCGCCCGGCGTCAGCAGCCCGACTTGCGAGTACACGCGCAGCTTGTCGCGCGTATCGGTGATGTCGAGGTTGCGCATCGTCAACTGGCCGATCCGGTCGCGCGGCGAGAACGTCGACGCGACCTTCTCCATCGACAGGCGTTCCGGCTGATACGTGAGGTTCGGCGACTTCGTGCTCAGGATCGAGTAGTCGTTGCCGCGGCGCAGTTCGATCTTCACTTCGCCGGTGATCGCGCGTGCGACCCAGCGTTGCGCGGTTTCGCGCAGCATGATCGCCTGCGGGTCGAACCAGCGGCCCTGGTACAGCAGGCGGCCGAGGCGGCGGCCGTTTTCGCGGTACTGCTCGATCGTGTCTTCGTTGTGGATGCCGGTGACGAGACGCTCGTACGCGATGTACAGCAGCGCGAGGCCCGGGGCTTCGTAGATGCCGCGGCTCTTCGCCTCGATGATGCGGTTCTCGATCTGGTCGCTCATGCCGAGGCCGTGGCGGCCGCCGATACGGTTCGCTTCCAGCAGCAGCTCGACCTGATCCTTGAACTCGACGCCGTTCAGCGCGACCGGCTGGCCCGCTTCGAAGCGCACCGTCACTTCCTCGGCGGCGATCTTCACGTCGTCGCGCCAGAACGCGACGCCCATGATCGGGTTCACGATCTTGATGCCGCTTTCGAGGCTTTCCAGATCCTTCGCCTCGTGCGTCGCGCCGAGCAGGTTCGAATCGGTCGAATACGCCTTCTCGGCCGACATCTTGTACGCGAAGCCGGCCTGGTTCATGAACTCCGACATTTCGGCGCGGCCGCCGAGCTCGTCGATGAACGTCTGGTCGAGCCACGGCTTGTAGATCTTCAGATCCGGGTTCACGAGCAGGCCGTAGCGGTAGAAGCGCTCGATGTCGTTGCCCTTGTACGTGCTGCCGTCGCCCCAGATGTTGACGCCGTCTTCCTTCATCGCGGCGACGAGCATCGTGCCCGTCACGGCGCGGCCGATCGGCGTCGTGTTGAAGTACGTGACGCCGGCGGTCGTGATGTGGAACGCGCCGCTTTGCAGCGCCGCGATGCCTTCGGCGACGAGCTGCGCACGGCAGTCGATCAGGCGGGCGCCGGCTGCGCCGTATTCGATCGCGCGTTTCGGGATCGCGTCGTAATCGTCTTCGTCGGGCTGGCCGAGGTTCGCCGTGTATGCGTACGGGACGGCGCCCTTCAGTTTCATCCAGTGCAGCGCGGCGCTGGTGTCCAGGCCGCCGGAGAAGGCGATACCGACCTTCTGGCCGGTCGGGAGGCTTTCGAGAATCGTGCTCATAGGAATTACCGTGGATTGAAGCCGGTGGGATCGTATTTCGCGGAATATGCGAGTATCGGCTGTCCGGGAAGATGGGGCAAGGGTTGATTTTGGTGCGGAACCGTCGTCGCGCCCGTCGCGGCGGGCCTGACGGGCGATTAACCGGCTGGAGAACGCTGGGCGCAACGGCGTCGCGTCGCCGCCGAACGACGCGCGGAGCGAGCCGGGCAGCGGCCGGATTTCCGGGGCCGGATCGACGATCGATCCGTGGGCGCCGTCGCCAGCCGGTCGCCTTGCTGCGCAGAAAGGTATATGAAAGGCTGGCGCGTGAAACCGGGACTCAGATATTCCACGACCGCGCGGTATCGAGCAGCCGCTCGCGCAACTGGTCGACTTCGCCGGCCAGCTTGGCCGTGATCGACACGTAGCCGGACAATTGCGGCGGCGGCGCGTCGTGCGGCGCGTCGGCCGCCCGGCGGCGCGGCGCGAGCCGGCTCGGCGTGCCAAACTTGAGCGCGCGGCTCGCGCCGACCAGCGTGTCGCGGATGCGCCGGTTCACCGTTTTCATCTCGACGCGCATGTATTCGCGGGCCGCCACGTCGTCGCGGGCCGGCAGCGCGCTCGACAGGATCTCCAGATAACCGATGCACAGGCGCAGGCTGCGCTGGATCGCCTCGAGTTGCGCCATCGACGTCTCGCATTCCTTCGCCACCGACGGCATCAGCGAGCGCAACTGCACGAGCAGTGCGCTCAGCGCGGCCATTTCCTTCAGGTGCGCGTCGTCGCCCACCTGGCGGTCGCCCGCGAGCCGCGCATGCACGGCCGCGCACGCGCGCAGCGCGTCGGCGAGCTTGTAGCGCCACGAATAGGTCGCGTAGAGCGGCAGCGCGAACGAGAACGCCAGCGCGATCGCGATGCCGGCCAGCACGTTCACCGCGCGCCACAGGCCGTCGACGATCTCGTTGTCGCCGTGCCCGGCGACGATCACCATCGTGATCGCCGACAGCAGCGCGATGTAGCCGGCCTTGCCGATCGCGTGATACGCGCAGACGCCGCACCCGACTGCCATCAGCAGGTAGATCGCGAACGGCGCGTGCAGGAACGAGTAGAGGAGGATCAGCCCGAGCCCCGCCAGCGCGCCGATCGATGTGCCGAGCGCGCGCTCGGCCGCCTTCTTGCGGATGTTGCCGTGGTGCTGCAGCCCGCCGACGACGATCAGCACGGTGATCGTCGACCATTCGCCATGCGGCACGTTCAACCCCGTGGACAGCGCGATCGACACGAGAATCGCGAGCGCGACGCGCGCCGCATGGATCAGCTTCGCATGCCGGTAGCGGCGATACGGGTCGAGCAGCGGGCGAAGCGCGTGGCGCACGAGCGGTGGCAGGCGGGTGGGGAGCGGGGCGGTCATGGCGGAGCTGAGGGTGGCAGGAACGCGCACGGCGGCCCGCGCGGGCCGGCGCCGCGCCGCATGCGCAGCTGACGTAACGCTAGCCGAACAGGCGCGGGCTGTCCACGGCGCGGCCGCCGGGCGGGGCGGCTGGCGGCCGCATCGGATCACGCGGTTGGTCGTATCGAGGCGCATCGAGGCGCATCGCGGCGCGTCACGCGTCGGCCGCGCTCGACTGCGCGTCCAGCACGCGGTTGCGGCCGCCGGACTTCGCGCGGTACAGCGCTTCGTCGGCGCGCCGCAGCAGCGTCGCGGCGTTCATCCGGCCGTCGGCGGCGGTGGCCGTGCCGATGCTGGCCGTGACGCGCCCGTACGGACTTTTCACGTGTTCGATGTCGAGCCCCGCGATCGCGCGCCGGATGCCTTCGGCGACGGTCGCCGCGCCCGGCGCGTCGGTGTCGGGCAGCGTGACGACGAATTCCTCGCCGCCGTAGCGCGCGACGTGATCGCCGTCGCGGCGCAGGCAGCGCGACAGCGACTGCGCGACCTGGCGCAGCACGTCGTCGCCGGCCGGGTGGCCGTAGTAGTCGTTGAACGCCTTGAAGTGATCGACGTCGACGAACAGCACGGACAACGGGCGGCCGCTGCGCGACGCGCGCTGCGCCTCCTTCGCGAGCACCGTGTCGAAGGTGCCACGGTTGTCGAGGCCCGTCAGCGAATCGGTGTGCGCGAGCCGGTACAGCTTCGATTCGGCCTCCTGCCGGCGCTTGAGCTCGCGCGACAGCGCGAGCGAGCCCCACGCGATGAACGCCGTGAACAGGCCCATCAGCACGACGGTCCAGACCGCGCGGTGGTGCCACGACGCGTAGATGTCGATCTCGGCGGGCGCGACGTCGACGATCAGCGGCAGCCCGGCGAGATGCTTGTAAACATAGATGCGCCGCACGCCGTCGATGGCGCCGACACCGGCCAGCTCGCCGTTGCGGCTGCGCTGCGCGTCGATGAACAGCGGCGAGTCGTGCAGATCGAGGCCGACCACCCGCGTGTCGTACGGCAGGCGCGACACGAGCGTGCCGTTGTCCTCGACGATCGCCGCGCTGCCGTGCCGGCCGACCGCGAGGCCGTCGAGCAGCGCGCGGAAGTAGTCGATGCTGAGCGTGCCGACGACGATGCCGCCGAACATGCCGTCGGGCCGGGTGATCCGACGGCTCAGCGCGATCGTCAGCGCGCCGCCGCGCAGTCGCGACGCGTACGGCCGGCTGATGTAGAGGCCGGTGACGAGCCGGTCGCGATGCACGGTGAAATAGTCGCGGTCGGCGAAATTGCCTTGCCGTGCGGGCGATGCGCTGGAATCGATCGCGATATTGCCGTGCGCATCCATCACGAAAATCGAGCCGAGATAGGCACCGGTCGCCGCGCGGTCGAACAGCAGCCGATGGCGCTGGCGCGGCGGCAATGTCATCAATTCCGGATCGGCCACGCCGTCGACGACGTTTTGCAGCGACAAATCGTAGAGTTCGATATTGCGCGCGATATCGCGTTCGATCAGCAGCATCAGGTTGCGCGCATTTTCGACCGCATGGTCATACGCGTCGCGCCGTGCCTCGATCAAGAGCGACGTGGAAAGTCCCCAACTGAACATCAGCAGGACGATGCCCGCCACGAGTACGCCGCGGGGCGACAGAATGCGTGCCACGATCGACGCGGTATGGCGGCGCAGCGTGGCGGGCAGCGGGAATGACTTCATCCTCGGGGGTGGCGGGCGGCGGGTACTCGCGTGGTTGGCGGTTCCGTACGCGGATTATTTCGAATTAATCGTCATTATCCCGCGAATTCCCGAATTTCGTGGGCACATGCAAAACATGCATGCGGAAACGGCGATTCGAAACGGTTACGCATCATTACCGCATTGCGCGCGGGCGATTTGATTTGAATCAATGACCAGTATCGGCTTTCTTGTCTGATTAATGGGGCGTCGAGCGGTCGATTTTGCGTATTGACGCGGTATTTGGCGGATCGGGACAGGATCGGGTGCCGACGACGAGAAATGAAAATCGAATGACCCGGACCTGATGGGGGTTTTGGCGGCGGCGTGCGGCAGTCGCGGCGGCCGGAGCGGCCAACCCGTCGATTCCGCGAAATCTCCGGCGTGGCGGCGCTTGGGGCGACCTTGGCTGTCCCCTTGTCGAATCAGGTAGAATCCGCGCTTCGCCGCAGGCGCCCGCCGCGCAACGCGTATCGGGGCCGCATCGAATGCATCGCAGGACGCGCACCGCGCTCCGATTCCGCATGCGCCGGCCACGGATGCCGGCCCGCTCAACGTTCGTCTCGTTTATGTCCGCCATTCCGAATTCCGACCCATCCGGTTCGTCCGCGAACCCACCCAAGCTTCATCGCGCGCTGAAGGCGCGCCACCTGACGATGATCGCCATCGGCGGCTCGATCGGCACGGGCCTGTTCGTCGCGTCCGGCGCGTCGATCTCGCAGGCCGGCCCCGGCGGCGCGATGGTCGCGTACATGCTGATCGGCCTGATGGTCTACTTCCTGATGACGAGCCTCGGCGAGATGGCTGCGTTCATGCCGGTGTCGGGCTCGTTCGCGACCTACGGCGCGAAATACGTGGACGAAGGCTTCGGCTTCGCGCTCGGCTGGAACTACTGGTACAACTGGGCGGTGACGATCGCGGTGGAACTCGTCGCCGCGCAGCTCGTGATGCACTACTGGTTTCCGGACGTGCCGGGCGTGTGGTGGAGCGCGGCGTTCCTCGCCGTGATGTTCCTGCTCAATGCGCTCACCGTGCGCGGTTTCGGCGAAGCCGAGTACTGGTTCGCGCTGATCAAGGTCGTCACCGTGGTCGCGTTCATCGGCGTCGGCCTGCTGATGATCTTCGGCATTCTGAAGGGCGCGCCGGCCAACGGCTGGGGCAACCTGACGATCGGCGACGCGCCGTTCGCGGGCGGCCTGCCGGCGCTGATGGGCGTCGCGATGATCGCGGGCTTCTCGTTCCAGGGCACCGAACTGATCGGCGTCGCGGCCGGCGAATCGGAAAACCCGCGCACGACGATTCCGCGCGCGGTGCGCCAGGTGTTCTGGCGGATCCTGCTGTTCTACGTGTTCGCGATCTTCGTGATCGGCGTGCTGATTCCGTATACCGACCCGAACCTGCTGAAGACGGACGTGACCGACATCGGCGTGAGCCCGTTTACGCTGGTGTTCCGCCACGCGGGCCTCGCGTTCGCGGCCGGCGTGATGAACGCGGTGATCCTGACGGCCGTGCTGTCGGCCGGCAACTCGGGCATGTACGCGTCGACGCGGATGCTCTACAACCTCGCCACCGAAGGCCGCGCGCCGAAGGTGTTCGCGAAGCTGTCGCCGGGCGGCGTGCCGCGCAATGCGCTGTATGCGACCACCGCCGTCGGCGCGCTGTGCTTCTTCACGTCGCTGTACGGCGACAAGACCGTGTACCTGTGGCTGTTGAACACGTCGGGGATGACGGGCTTCATCGCGTGGCTCGGCATCGCGGTCAGCCACTACCGGTTCCGCAAGGGCTACGTGAAGCAGGGTTATGCGCTCGACCAGTTGCCGTACCAGTCGAAGTGGTTTCCGTTCGGCCCGCTGTTCGCGTTCGTGCTGTGCCTCGTGATCGCGCTCGGCCAGGACTATCAGGCGTTCCTCGCGAACCGGATCGACTGGGCCGGCGTGGCCGCCACCTACGTCGGCATTCCGCTGTTCGTCGTCGTGTGGCTCGGCTACCGGTTCCTGAAGAAGAGCCGGTTCGTGCGCTACGAGGACATGGAGATCGCGCCGTGGATCGCCGCGAATCGCGGCGCGCAACGGCAACCGGTGGCGAACCGCGAAACCGCCAGCTGACGCCGGCGCGGCAGCGGCCGCGCGACGGACGACGAAACGGGAAGTCGCGCGCTTCCCGTTTTTTTTGCCCGGCTTTTGCCTGCACGGGGTCAAAGCCGGTTATATTGCCCGACCCTACCGGGCCACGGCCCGGCCGGCGCGACAGGCGCGGCGCGGATCGGCATCCGGCGCGCGCGGCGCGGCGGCCGGCGGGCGGCCCGGCGTTTTCATCGCTCCGTCCGGGCCGGCACGGCCCGCGGAGCGCGCAACCCAGAGGAACTCATGAGTGCATCACCCGCCGAGCGGAAGGCCGGACCCGTTTCCATCGTGCGAATCGAAGCCGCGATCAACGCGTGGCGCGAAGTGTACCCGCCGGCGCCGGACGGCGAGGACGGCTACGCGCTCGACGCCGGCAGCAACTGCCTGGCCGAGCTGTACGGCACGATGATCTGCTATCGATTGCCCGACGTGCCGCTCGACTCGCTGAGCCACGAGCAGCGCGACGCGCTGTACGCGACCGAGGTGTGATGCGCGGTCGCGCCGCCGCCGCAAGGCGGCGATGAAACGACGGGAAGCGCGCAGGCTTCCCGTTTTGCTTTGGGCGGCGCGCGTGGCGATCGGCCCTGCCTGCGGTATCGTGGCGACATCATCCGGCCGGGGTTGGGCGCCGGATCGCTCGCCGGGAGGCATCGAACATGGAGTTGAGACACCTCCGCTACTTCGTCGCGGTGGCCGAAGAGCGGAATTTCACGCGGGCGGCGGAACGGCTGCATATCGCGCAACCGCCGCTGAGCCGGCAGATCCAGCAGCTCGAGGAAGCGCTCGGCGTGTCGCTGTTCGAGCGCAACGCGCGGCCGCTGAAGCTGACCGACGCGGGGCGCTTCTTCTATTCGCACGCGGTGCAACTGCTCGCGCAGACCACCGAACTCGAATCGATGACGAAGCGGGTCGGCAAGATCGAGCGCAGCATGTCGGTCGGGTTCGTCGGCTCGACGCTGTACGGGATGCTGCCGAAGATCATCCGGCGGTTTCGCAGCGAATATCCGGCCGTCGAGCTGAGCCTGCACGAGATGTCGACGATGGACCAGATCAAGGCGCTGAAGGAAGGGCGCATCGACGTCGGGTTCGGGCGCATCCGCCACGAGGATCCGAGCGTGCGGCGCGTCGTGCTGCGCGAGGAGCGGATGATCGTCGCGCTGCCGGTCGGCCACGTGCTCGACAGCGCGAAGCCCGTGCTGTCGCTGCACGATCTCGTGAACGACACGCTGATCATCTTTCCGAAGGCGCCGCGCCCGAGCTACGCGGACCAGGTGCTCGCGGCCTTCCACGATCGCGCGCTGCAACCGCGCAGAATCTACGAGACGCGCGAATTGCAGATCGCGCTCGGCCTCGTCGCGATGGGCGAGGGCGTGTCGGTCGTGCCGCAGAGCGTGTACGGGCTGAAGCGCGACGACATCAGCTACAAGCCGCTCGACGATCCGAACCTCGTGTCGCCGATCATCATGAGCACGCGGGCGCTCGACGAATCCGAGGACATCCGCGCGATGCAGGCGCTGATCTACCGGTTGTACGACGAAGCGCAGATGGAGTATCTGCCGCCGCAGCCCGAATGAGCGCGTGGGTGGCAGGGGCTTGCTTGACGCTGCGCGCGCCGGCAGGCCACCATGGCTGGATTCGATGCGGCCGCCGACGCGCGGCCGCTTTCATGCAGACGACCGACACATGACCGATATCGTGACCGAGGAGACAACCGTCGAGACGCCGCAAGGGCGGCTCTTTGCGAAACGCTGGCGCGCGGGTCCGGCTACGGCGCGGCACGCGGCTGCGCCGATCGTGCTGCTGCACGATTCGCTCGGCTGCGTCGACCTGTGGCGCGACTTTCCCGCCCAGCTCGCGCGCGTGACGCAGCGCGACGTGATCGCCTACGACCGCCTCGGTTTCGGCCGTTCGGATCGCCATCCGGGCAAGCTCGACACGGCGTTCGTCCGCGACGAGGCCGACCGTGCGTTCGCCGCGGTACTGGAACGGCTCGGCGTCGATGCGTTCGTCGCCTTCGGGCACAGCGTCGGCGGCGGGATGGCGGTCGGGTGTGCGGCCGCGCATCCGGCGCGTTGCCGCGCGCTCGTGACGGTCGCCGCGCAGGCATTCGTCGAGGATCGCACGCTGGCCGGCATTCGCGACGCGGGGCGGCAGTTCGACGAGCCGGGGCAACTCGACCGGCTCGCGCGCTATCACGGCGACAAGGCCGAATGGGTGCTGCGCGCGTGGGTCGACACGTGGCTGTCGCCGGCGTTTCGCGACTGGACGCTCGACGACGACTTGCCGCGCGTGCAGTGCGCGACGCTCGCGATTCACGGCGAAGACGACGAATACGGATCCGACGTGCATCCGAAGCGGATCGCCGCGCGCGTCGCGGGGCCGTCGTCATTCCTGTTGCTCGCCCGCTGCGGACACATGCCGCACCGCGAGCGAACCGACGACGTGCTGGCCGCCGTCGCGACGTTCCTGCGCGACGCGCCCGCCTGAGCGCGCTCGCCATCGCCAGCGGGCGGGCGCCCGCCGGCCGTCAGAACGAAAGCTGGATCGCGAGATCGATCGCCAGCAGCGCGATCGAGCAGCCGATGCCGAGGATCACGTTCGGCAGGCGGTGCTCGAAATCGCGATGATCCTTGCGCATCGCGGCGCCGAGCAGGAAGATCGCCTCGACGACGATCTGCAGCCCGACGAACAGCAGCATCAGCAGATACTCGTAGCCCATCTGCTTGAACGCGACGAATTGCATCCCGTGATCGCGGATCCACTGGCCGACGCGCAGCAGTTCGTAGACGAACAGCAACGCAGGGAACAGGTAACTGACGATGTAGGTCGGCGCGGTGGCGTGCCGTAGTTCGAGGTGGAAGTGCTGATGCGTGGTAGCCATCACAACCCTCCTTGCAACGCATGATTGCGGTCGCGACGGCGGCGCGATCGCATGCATACGTCGGGTTTGCCCGATGCACAGTGCGCAGCCGTACGGCATCAGCATACTGCTGCGCGGAAAATTCCGCATGCGATGCGTGCGAGCGTCGTCGAAAGGTGTGTCCATCGCGCGACGCGTTCACTGCGCCGTACTCGCCGGGTGCGGTGCGCGATCGGGCCCTGTGGTGGCCGATGCGCTCGGCCGTAACCATTCCGGATGCTGCTCCATTTCGTCGGCCAATGCGCGCAGCGCGCGCGACGTGCGCGCGAATTGCGTCAGCGTATGGCGGACGTTCGATGTATCCGCACCCTTTTCCCGGAGCATGGCCTGCGCGGCCATGAATGCCTGTCGCGCGGTGCGCAGCGCGGCATGGGCCTGCGGCGCGAGCTCGGTATCGAGTCGGGCGAACAGCGCATCGGTGTTCGCGAGCGCGACGTTCAGGTTCGTGCCCATCCGGTCGAGCGGCAATCGGGAAAAAGTGCCGGCGATGTCGGCAATCTGATCGCGCAGCACGTCGAGCGTACCGGGTACGGTCGGCAACGCAATCGGCTCGCGGCTCGTGTCGACCGACGCGGGCGGCGCGTGCGGGAACATGTCGAGCGCGACATACGAGCGGTTGGCGATCGGGTTGCCGATGCGCAACTGGCCGCGCAAGCCGCGCGCGACGAGCGTGTGCAACAGCGCCTTGCCGGCATCGGAATCGCCGTTGCCGAGGACGGCGCGGTAGCGCTGACCGAGGCGATCGGGGTAGAGCGCCATCGTCACGCGCATCGTGACGTCGCCGCGTGTCGCGTCGTATTCGGTGCCGACGGCCGTCACGTTGCCCAGTTCGATCCCGCGAAAATCCACCGGCGCGCCGACCTCGAGGCCGCGCAGCGAGCGGTCGAAACGCATCACCACCGGCGCGGCCGGTGCATTCGGCGTGCGCATCGCGTCGATTTCGTCGTCGGCCACGCGAAAGCGCGCGCCGTCGGGCGCCGCGACGACCGACGTGCGTCCCGGCGGCGACGCGAACGCGAGTGCGCCGGCGAGCAGCGCGGCGATCGACGGCGTGCCGAGCTTCATGCCGCCCGCATCGAGCTGCAGGCCGAGGCCGCCGGCCTGCCACCAGCGCGCATCGGCATCGACGTAGCGATCGAACGGCGCGGCGACGAACACGTCGATCGATACACCGTGCCCGTCGGCGTCCAGCGCATACCCGGCGACCTGGCCGACACGTGCGCGCCGGTGATAGACCGGCGAGCCGATCGCGACCGAGCCGAGCGATGGGGCGCGCAACGTGAAGTGACGGCCGCCGCCTTCGGCGACCGGCGGTGCGTCGAGCCCGGCGAAGGCGGTGCGCGGTGCATGCGAACGGCCGACGGCCGCCGCGACGTATGCGCCCGAGCGCAGCGAATCGAGGCCGGATACGCCGTCGGGCCCGACGCGCGGCCGCACGATCCAGAAACGTGTGTCCGCCACGGCCAATGCGCGCGCGTCGGTGTCCAGCCGCACGTCGATCGTCACGCCCGGTTGCCCGCGTCGTGCGCGAACGCGCGTGACGCGGCCGACTTCGACATTGCGCAGCCGCAGCGTCGAGCGGCCGGCCTCCAGTCCGTCGGCGGTCGGGAACGCGATCGTGAGCGTCGGCCCGCGGCTGTCGAGCAACGACACGCCCCACGCGAGACAGCACGCGGCGGCCGCGAACGGCACGATCCAGACGATCGCCGCACGCGACCAGCGCGCACGCCACCGCGCGATCCGCGCCGACGTGCGCCCGCGGCGTTCAGTCGAATTGCGCGACGAGCGCATCGGCACCCTTGTCGATGCCGGTTTTTGCGGCGCCGAGCGCGCCGAAACTCGCGCCGATGTTCATCGCGTTCGGATACTGCTTCGTCACGTACGCGTTGATCAGCCGGTTCGTCGACGCATCGCGGATCTCCACCGCGTAGATCACCGAGCCCGTGAACGCGCCTTCGCGACCGCGGATCGCCTGCACGCCGTTGTAGACGTTCCCCGCGAGATCGAAATGCGCGAACGCACCGGCGAACGTCGTCGTCGTCACGGCGCCCGTCAGCGTCAGCTTTACGCGCAGCGTGTCGGCGCCTGGCGTGCCCGTCAGCTCGAAGCGCTTGCCGAGCTTCTTCGCGAACGTGTCGCCCATGTATGCGGCGAGCGTCGACTTGTCCTGTTCGGTCAGGTCACCGAACTGATGATCGGCGCCGCGATAGACGACCACCGGGTCGAGGATCAGCTTCCGGTACTTGTGCCAGTCCGCCGGCAGCGCGTAGCGGTAGGGCACGCGGCCGGATTTGTCCTGCGGATCGCTGCGCAGGTACGGCGACGATTCGATGCCGCTGTAGCGGGTGGGCTGAACGCCGGCGCATCCGGCGAGCGCGACGCACAGCGCGGCGTTGAGCAGGTGGCTGGGCTTGATCGTTCGGTTCATCTGACTCTCCGGGTCGGGTTTCGCGCCGGTCGGGCCGGTGCGAACGGGGTGTAACAAGGCGGCATTGCCGCTCGGGTTTATGAAAAAAACCAACCAGACGGTTTGTTTTTGGGGCGCAATACGGGCGATGAAACGGGGAAGCGACAGATCGTTCGACGGCGGTGAACGGCCGGGAAGTCGCGCCACACGGGCCTCGCGCCGCGTCATGCAATGCACGACGCGGTCCGTCATCCGGCCGGGGGCCGAGGCGGGAGCCGATCGTAGCACCGCCATTTCAGGATGTAAACCGACCAGGCGGTTTGTTTGTGATAGACTCCGCGCACTCGCTTCATGCGGCCGTGCCGGCGTGGCCCGGCCGCATCGCCTCATTCCATACCGGGGAAATTTCATGGATAACCCGACGCGTTCCGAGCGAACGCGCACTGCCGCGATCCAGGCGGCGCTCGCGATCCTCGAGCGCGACGGCCCGGGCAAGCTCACGTTCGATGCGATTTCGCGCGAAAGCGGGATCAGCAAGGGCGGGCTGATGCATCAGTTCCGCACGAAAGGCGATGTGCTGAACGCGCTGATGGAACATCAGCAGGACACCTACCAACGTTTCCAGCGCGACTATCTGGCCGCGCGCGATCCGGGCGAAGCGCAGCCGACGCTGGCCGCGCAGATCGCGACGATGCGCGAAGTGATCGACCAGCAGCCGTCCGCGGCGCTCGCGATCATGGCGGCGCTGGTCGAGGATCCCGCGCCGCTGCAGAAGGTGCGCGAGACCGATGCCGAGATCGTGAAGCGGATGACGGCCGAATCCGGCGATCCCGAGCTCGCGCTGCTGCGATGGAAAGCGGCGTGGGGGCTCGCGCTATCGGCGATGTTCGGGCTGTGTCCGCTGTCGGCCGACGAGCGCGCCCGGCTGTTCGACCGGCTGCTCGACGAGACGCAATGGCCGGCGGGCGGCGGCGATGCCGCGCCACGCGGTGCGCGGGCGGCGAAAACGCCGCGGAAAAAATGAAGCGCGCGTTCGTCGCATGCGGCGTGGCGGTCGCCCGTTTCGGGCGCTCGCTGCTCGCGGTCGTGCTCGGGCGCTTGTGAGTGCGTGGCGCGTACGCACGCATGCGAGCGTGCGTCAGCTTTTCGCTTCCGCGCCTTCGATGAACAGCTTCGCGACCGACTGAAACTCCCGTTTCAGCGACAGCCCCGGCACGGTCAACCAGCGCAGCATCGCCGCGAGATACAGGTGATGGAACCAGGTTGCGAGCTGATCGGCCCGCAGCGTGCGGTTCAGTTCGCCGGCCTGCTGCCCGGCGGCGATCAGTTGCTGCCACACCGATGCGATATCGCTGCCGTGCTCTCCCGCACGCTCCGGTTCGGCGGCGCCGATGCTCACGAAGCGGTGCCGCAGGTACGCGAGCAGGTACGCCGGATGTTGCTCGCACCACGCGGCCGACGCGTCGAGCACGCAGCCGATGCGCGACGCGAAGGTCTTGCGCCGCGCGACGTCGTGCTGCAGACGCGCGAGATCGCGCGCGAGTTCGCCTTCGAGCCAGTGCGCGAGCACGGCTTCCTTCGTCGGAAAGTGGTTGTACAGCGTGCGCTTCGCGACATCGGCCTGCGCGGCGATCTGCTCCATCGTGACGGCATCGTAGCCGTGCGTATCGAACAGGCGCGCGCCGGTCGCGGCGAGATGCGCGAGCATCTGGATGCGCTTGCGTGCGCGGCGGCCCGGATCGTCGGTCGGAATCGTCATGGCAGGGGATTGACTGAAAGTGTGCGGATTGCATTAGTATACGACGTGCACTTTTTTGAACCAACCTTTTCCGTCGTGCACGAGGAGCTTCCGCATGAAACTCGTCATCGCCACCTACGGCACCGAAGGCGACACGCGTCCGCTCGCGGCGCTGGGCCGCGCGCTGCTGGATGCCGGTCACGACGTCCGGCTGCTGGCCGATGCCGCGACGCTCGGCTCGGCCGCCGCGCTCGGCGTGCCGTCCGCGCCGCTGTCAGGCGATATCCGTCGCGCGATTGCGCCGCAAGGCGCGTTGGCCGATGCGGTGCGCGGGCGCGGCGGCTTCAACGATACGTCGAAGGCGCTCGCCGCGATCGCGAATGCGAACACGGCCGCATGGATGCGCGAAGTCGCGGACGCGTCGGCCGGGTGCGACGCGCTCCTCGTGTCGGGGCTCGCGTCGTTCGTCGGGTTGTCGGTTGCCGAGTATCGCCGCATACCGGCGATCGGCGCGGGCATGATCCCGATCACGCCGAGCGCCGCATTCGCGTCGCCGTTCCTGCCGCCGGGGAAGCTGCCGCGCTGGCTGAATCGCGCAAGCCATCGGCTCGTGAATGCGCTGCTGTGGCACGCGTTCAGGAAGTCGACCAATGCGGCGCGTGCGAGCGTGTGCGGATTGCCGCCGCGCAAGCGCGTGTGGACCGATCATCCGATGCTGTATGGCGTATCGCCGGCGCTGCTGTCCGGCCCGGCGGACTGGCCGGCGAACGTGCAAGCATGCGGCCAGTGGCGGATCGATGCGCGGGCGTGGGCGCCGCCGCCGGAACTGTCGGCGTTTCTCGACGCGGGCGAACCGCCCGTGTACATCGGGTTCGGCAGCATGGCCGGCTTCGATCCTGCGGCGATGGCCGCGGCGCTGACGCAGGCGCTGGCCGGCCGACGCGCGCTGTTCTATCCGGGCTGGAGCGGCGTCGATGCAGCGCTGCTGCCGGCGCACGTTCGCGTGATCGGCGACACGCCGCACGACTGGCTGTTCCCGCGCGTCGCGATGGCGATCCATCACGGCGGGTCGGGCACCACGCATTCGGCCGCGCGGGCCGGCATTCCGTCGGTGGTCGTGCCGTTCGCCGGCGATCAGTTTTTCTGGGCGGACCGGCTGCAACGGCTCGGTGTCGCGGCTGCGCCGGTCGCGGGGCGGCGCGTGGACGCCGCCGCGCTGGCGCGCGCGATCGCGTTTGCCGAACGGGGCGAGACGAAGGCGCGTGCGGCGCAACTCGGTGCGCGCCTCGCGCAAGAGGAGGGGTTGAAGCGAGCCGTCAGTGCGATCGAACGCTGGGTGCAACCGCGCGCGACGTGAGCGCGCGCACGGGCATCAGAAATGCCCGGTGAACCGGTAGCGGCTGCCCGGATGCCACAGATTCGCGACCGACGCGACCATCCCTTGCGACCACGTGCGCCGATGCAGCAGCAGGCATGGCTCGCGATCGTCCATCGTCAGGTGGCGGCGCGTTTCGGCGTCGGGCATCGCGGCCTCGATCCGGTATTCGACGCGCTGCAGCGGCGCGACGCGCGTCAGGTACTGGTTCGGCGTCGTGGTCGTGAAGTCCTGCAGCGCGTATTCGGGCGCGCAGGCCGGATTGACCCAGCGTTCCTCGAGCTGCACGGGCGTGTCGTTCTCGAAATGCAGCACGCGCGAATGGAAGATCGGGCTGCCGGTGTCGAGCTGCAGTTCGTCGGCGAGTTTCGCATCGGCGACGGCCGCGCCGACCTGCAGCACCTGCGCGCGATAGCCGTGGCCGCGCGCGGCGACTTCGTCGGAGATGCTGCGGATCGCGACGAGCGTCGATTCGTATTTCGGCGACGCGACATAGGTGCCGGAGCCGCGCGTGCGCGTGAGCACCTGTTCGGCCGTCAGCTCGCGCAGCGCGCGGTTGACGGTCATGCGCGCGACGTTGAATTCGCGCGCGAGCTCGTTCTCCGACGGCACCTGGTCGCCTTCCGCCCATTCGCCGGCATGAATGCGCGCGAGGATGAAGTCCTTGATTTCCTGATAGATCGGTGTGGTCATGGGATCGCGATTTCAGAGTCGGCAGCGGGCCGCCGCCGGATGCCGATCCGGCGCGCGCCCGGCGCCGAGTGTACCGGTTTCGCGGGCGCGCTGGCCCGGATGCCCCCGAATGATCCCCGTTCGGCCGGCGCGCGTCCATGCGGGATTGCACAGGGCGGCCGGCCTGCGGCGGGCCGCTTGCGGTCGGAATCGATGCCGGATGCCGATCGCCGGCATGCGCGCGGCGGCCGAACATCGCGTTTCGATAGGACTGCGTGCCATCGTTCAGGTCGAAGCCGGTTTCGACGCGAAACTGCGCATGCTGGCCGCCGCCGAGATCCTCGTTGCCGCTGCTCAGCCCGAAGACCGTATTCGACAGGCCGCTGCGTTGCAGCCACGCGATCCGCCGCGCGTGTCCGTGCGGACGCGTGTATTCGAATCGACGACAGGGGAGTGCGTGATGCGTGTCGCGCGCGGCGGCGGCGAAACGCCAGCCGGCGCTGCAACAGGCCGGTGGGGGAAGTCGATGCTGACGGCGAGGTCTAGACAACTTCCACACGCGTCCGCCGGCCTCCGTACGCGGCGAGAAAGCCGTCGTTCAGCCTTGCGTAATCAACAATTAATTGAAAATTAAGGAAAATTCTGCCGGCGATCCTATTCCGCCGACAATTAGAGATAAACACGGATTGCTGACCCCATCCCTGAAAAGGCAAAGTTGTATGTACAACTTGGGGCGTCGCCGGAACAGGCGATTCCCGGTTGCGAGGGTTCGCGGCGGGCAGCCGACCGAATCCGCCCCAGTTCGCCTCTGACAGGAACGCCATGAAGAAACTCGCGCTCAGTATTGCCCTCGTCTGCCTCGCGGTCGGTGCTCACGCCAAGGATTGGTCGACGATCCGCTTCGGCGTCGACGCCAGCTATCCGCCGTTCGAATCGAAGGACGCAAGCGGCAAGGTCGTCGGCTTCGACGTCGATCTCGGCAACGAGATCTGCGCGCGGCTGAAGGCGAAATGCGTGTGGATCGAGAACGACTTCGACGGGATGATCCCGGCGCTGAAGGCGAAGAAGTTCGACGGCGTGCTGTCGTCGATGTCGATGACGCCGGCGCGTGCCGAACAGATCGCGTTCTCCGACAAGCTGTTCAACACGCCGACGCGCCTCGTCGCGAAGAAGGGCGCTGGCTTGATGCCGACGGCCGAATCGCTGAAGGGCAAGTCGGTCGGCGTCGAGCAGGGCACGATCCAGGAAACCTACGCGAAGGCGTACTGGGCGCCGAAGGGCGTGCAGGTCGTGCCTTACCAGAACCAGGACGGCGTGTACCAGGACCTGATGTCGGGACGCCTCGACGCGGCGCTGCAGGACGCGGTGCAGGCCGACATCGGTTTCCTGAAGACGCCGCGCGGCGCGAACTTCCAGTTCGCAGGCGGCGACATCGACGATCCGAAGACGCTCGGCAACGGTGCGGGCATCGGCCTGCGCAAGGACGACGCCGACTTGAAGGCGAAGATCGATCGCGCGATCGCCGACATCATCAAGGACGGCACGTACAAGAAGCTCGAGAAGAAGTATTTCGCGTTCGACGTCTACGGCGGCTGACTGCCCATGCGGCGCGCCTCGCGTGCGGCGCGCCGCCTGCGTGGCCGGATGCCCCGCCCTTCGCGGCAGGCGTCCGCCTTGATGAGCAGACCGCATCACGTCGTGCGCAGAACTCGTTTGATGCGCGGTTAATGGCTATCGACAATCCAGCCACATCGTTCTGGATCCCTCACATGATCTTCCAAGGATTTGGCCCGCTGCTGTGGGCCGGCACGGTCGAGACCGTGAAGCTCGCGGTGCTGTCGCTTGCCGCGTCGCTGATACTGGGCCTCGCGGGCGCGGCCGCGAAACTGTCGGCCAACCGCGGGCTCAAGGCGGTCGGCACGTTCTATACGACGCTGATCCGCGCGGTGCCCGACCTCGTGCTGATGCTGCTGCTGTTCTACGGGATCCAGATCCTGCTGAACGACGTGACCGACCTGCTCGGCTGGAACCAGATCGACATCGACCCGTTCGTGGCCGGCGTCGTGACGCTCGGCTTCATCTACGGCGCGTACTTCACCGAGACGTTCCGCGGGGCGTTCCTCGCGGTGCCGCGCGGCCAGATCGAAGCCGGCTTCGCATACGGGATGAGCGGCTGGCGCGTGTTTTACCGGATCCTGTTCCCGCAGATGATGCGCTTCGCGCTGCCCGGCATCGGCAACAACTGGCAGGTGCTCGTGAAGGCCACCGCGCTCGTGTCGATCATCGGCCTCGCCGACGTCGTGAAGGCGTCGCAGGACGCGGGCAAGAGCACGCTCGATTTCTTCTTCTTCACGCTGGCCGCGGGCGCGATCTACCTCGCGATCACGACGGTGTCCAACGTCGTGCTGCATCACCTCGAGAAGCGTTATTCCGTCGGCGTCCGGAGGCTCGCACTGTGATCGAACTCGTTGGCCAGTACTGGCAAAGCTATCTCTATTCCGACGGCTACCGCTTCAGCGGCCTCGCGATCACGCTGTGGCTGCTGGTCGTGTCGATCGCGTTCGGTTTCGCGCTCGCCGTGCCGCTCGCGATCGCGCGGGCGTCGTCGAACCGCTGGATCTCGGGGCCCGTATGGCTCTATACGTACGTGTTCCGCGGCACGCCGCTCTACGTGCAACTGCTGATGTGCTACACGGGCATCTACAGCCTGCAGGTCGTGCACAACCACGTGCTGCTCGACACGTTCTTCCGCAATGCGATGAACTGCACGCTGCTCGCGTTCGTGCTGAACGAATGCGCGTATGCGACGGAGATCTTCGCGGGCGCGATCAAGGCGACGTCGGCCGGCGAGATCGAGGCCGGGATGGCCTACGGGATGTCGCGCTTCAAGCTGTATACGCGGATCATCCTGCCGTCCGCGCTGCGCCGCTCGCTGCCGAGCTACAGCAACGAAGTGATCCTGATGCTGCACGCGACGACGCTCGCGTTCACCGCGACCGTGCCCGACATCCTGAAGGTCACGCGCGACGTCAATTCGGCCACCTACATGTCGTTCCAGGCCTACGGCATCGCGGCCGTGCTGTACGCCGTCGTCGTGTTCGCGCTCATCTGGGCGTTCCGCAAGCTCGAGACGCGCTGGCTCGCGTACCTCGCGCCGCGCAGCCATTGACGCATTCACAAGATCCGCAACGAAGGACCCAGCATGTACAAGCTTACCGTTGACAACCTGCACAAGAAGTTCGGCGACAACGAGGTGTTGAAGGGCGTGTCGATGAAGGCGAAGGCCGGCGACGTGATCAGCATCATCGGCTCGAGCGGCTCCGGCAAGAGCACGTTCCTGCGCTGCATCAACTTTCTCGAACAGCCGTGCTCGGGGCAGATCACGATCGGCAGCGAGCCGATCCAGACCACGCGCGACCGCAACGGTTCGCTGCGCGTGGCCGACCAGAAGCAGCTGCAGCGGATGCGCACGAAGCTCGCGATGGTGTTCCAGCACTTCAACCTGTGGGCGCACATGACGGTGCTCGAGAACGTGATCGAAGCGCCGATGGCCGTGCTCGGCGTCGGCAAGGACGAGGCGATCGCGCGGGCGCGCAAGTATCTGGAGAAGGTCGGCCTCGCGCCGCGCGTCGAGGGCATGTATCCGTCGCACCTGTCGGGCGGCCAGCAGCAGCGTGTCGCGATTGCGCGGGCACTGGCGATGGAGCCGGAAGTGATGCTGTTCGACGAGCCGACCTCGGCGCTCGACCCGGAATTGGTCGGCGAAGTGTTGAAGGTGATGCAGAAGCTCGCCGAGGAAGGCCGCACGATGGTCGTCGTCACGCACGAGATGGGTTTCGCGCGCAACGTGTCGAATCACGTGATCTTCCTGCATCAGGGGCGGATCGAGGAAGAAGGCGATCCGCAACAGATTCTCGTGAACCCGCAGAGCGAGCGGCTCGGGCAGTTTCTGTCGGGGCGGTTGAAGTAAGAGACGGTTTCAAACGCCCCGTGAGACCGGTCTTGCGCGGCGTTCAGGCGAGCAGACGGCGCTCGAACGGGTAGTCGGACAGCAGTTCGAGCTGACCGTCGTCGCGCACGTACACCTGTTCCTCGAGCTTCACGCCCTCGCCGCCGTCCTCATGGCCGATGTAGCTCTCGATGCATAGCGTCATGCCGGGTTCGATCACGCCGTCATAGCCCTTTGCATCGTTGTCCTCGCGATGGCAGATGTACGGGTATTCGCCCGTCATCCCGACGCCGTGGGCCAGCGCGAAATAGCGGCGTGCGCGGTACGGTTGCGGAATCTGCCACGCCTTCGCGATGAATTCCTGGAACGTGGTGCCGGCCTTTACGTTTTCCATGTTCGTGTGAATCTGCTCATAGGCGAGGCGGTATAGCGTCTTTTGCGCGGTGGACGCGGGGCCGTCGCCACATAGAAAAGTGCGGGAGAAATCCGCGTAGTAGCCGAAGCGTCCCACCACGTCGGTGTCGAGCCCGACCAGCTCTCCCGCCTGGATCTTGCGGGGGCTGCTTTCCTGGAACCATGGATTCGTGCGCGGGCCCGAGCTTATCAGGCGGGTTTCGACGTAGTCGCCGTCGGTCTCGATCACATGCTGATGCAGGTGCGACCACAGCTCGTTCTCGCTGATGCCGGGCACGAGGGCGGCTTCGAGCTTGTGCACACCCGCTTCCGCCGCGCGCAGCGACGCACGGATCATCTTGATCTCATTCTTCACCTTGATTGCACGGGCGCGTTCGAGCGGTTCCTGGGCGTCCGAAAGCGCGTAGCCGCGCGCTTGCAACGCAAATGCGGCCGCCGATGTCGCGCTTTCGATCGCGATCCGCTTGCCGCCGCCGCATGCGCGAACCAGATCATCGATCTCGTCCGCCCAGCGCTCGGTGGTCTGACGCAGCATGTCGTCACAAAAATAGTATGAAATCGCGGTGGCCGGCCGGACTTCGTCCACGATATCGAGTCCGTCGGCCAGGAATTCGCACCCTGCGTATTCGAACAGCACCACCTTTCCCTCGGCCGGCACGAATAGATAGCGTGCGGGATTACGCATCGAATACACCTGCATGTTGCGCGAACCGGTTGCATATCGCATGTGAGTGGGGTCGAACAGGATCGCGGCAGTCAGGTCGCGTTTCTTCAGTTCCCGCCGAACAGAGGCAAGCCGGTCGCGCTGGATCTGGGCGATTTCGTCGGCGGTTGGCTCGCAATCTTCCGGGCGGTGAGTCGGTCGAAGCATCGTCATGATGGTAAGGGGAACGTTATGGGTATCAGTACAACGAAATAGTGGGATGGGTTGACCCACCGCGAACACACATTGTCAGTCGACCAGGTTGTCCGCGCGGACCAGCGTCTGTTCGGCTTCCAGGTGCATTTCCGATACGCGGCCGTACAGCTGGCGGGTGCGCTCGAGTCGGCCGATCACGCCGGGCTTTTTCGAATAGGCGAAGATCGTCGTGTGGCGATCGATGTCGCCGCGTACCTGGGTCACGCGGTGCAGCGAGAAACGCCCCTTGAACAGTTGCAGATCCCCCGGCTGCAGCGTAATCACGCTGATCGGCGTGCGCGTCTCTCCGCGCACCACGGCGCCGACCGCATCGTAGTTTTCGCCTTCGGGCGACCGGATGTTCGGGCAGTACTCGAAATCGCCGCCTGCCGTGGGCTGCTGCGTCATCATCGACACGATGAATTCGTTGGTGTCGTAGTGCCACGGCTGCTCGGTGCCGGGCGGCATGACGTTCTGAACCAGCCCGGCGTACGGGTCCGCGTATTCCCAGATCTGCGTTTCGCCGAGGCACGCGGCGACGAATTGCTTCATCGCACGCGCCACGTAGATCCGGTGAACGATTGCATCGGCCGGAATCACGTCGCGCGTGACGAAGCCGCTCGTGCGATCCATGAAGATACGACGCGGGTCCGCGGCGGGCAGCGACGGATCGTCGGCGGTGAAATACGCATTGACCTTGCGGCGCGAGAAATAGGTTTTTTTCGCGAAGCCGAGCCCTTCGACGCGCGCCTGTTCCAGTGCGGCGGGGCGCAGGAAGCCGCTCAGTACCGCGCTGCCGCTGCGGGTCAGCTGGGCCCGGCAAGTTGCGACCAGGTCGCGCATGCGGGCGTGCCCGGGTTCATGCAACGGATAGCGGTCGGTATCGACGATATCGCTCAGATCGGTACATTCTGCGTCGGCGAGAGGCGGGCTTGCTTGCACGGTTGGCTCCAGTTTCGAGGGATGAGGCGTTTGTGGCCTGAATTGTTTTCGACAACAATCGGCCTATCGATGCGCCCATGATTCGATCGACAAATTCCCTTGCAAAACGAGTAATTTCGATGACTGATATCAGCGAACCCGATTGGTCTCAACTCAGCTCGCTCGACGGAGAACTCGTGCGTGCGTTCATCACGGTGGTCGACAGCGGCGGCGTGACCGCGGCTGCCCGGCAGATGCACCGCACGCAATCGACGATCAGCCTGCGCATCCGAACGCTCGAAGAGCGGCTGGAAACGCACCTGTTTTTGCGCGACAGTCGCCGTCTGGCATTGTCGAGAGACGGGGAAAATTTCCTGATTCATGCGCGTCGCATCATTCAGGTGCAGAACGAAGCGATCGCCGCACTGAAACGCACGGGCGGTCATGGCGTGATTCGCTTCGGCTTGCCCGAGGATTACGCGGAGCTCTGGTTGCCCGATCTGCTCGGAAAGTTCTATCGGCTACGGCCCGATGCGCGTCCGCATATCGATTGCCGAATGTCGCTGGAGCTGATCGAGCGCCTGCAGGCGGGCGAACTCGACCTGGCACTGGTCATCAGGCACAACGCCCAAAGCGGCGGTCGTCATCTCGGCCGCGAGGACGTGGTGTGGGCCGCGCATCGCGATTTCGTGTTACCGGATGGCGCGTCCGTGCCGCTCGCGCTGTTTCCGGAAACCTGCTGCTACCGTCAGCGCGGACTCGCGGCACTGGCGGCACTCGGGCGGCCGTATCACGTGATCTACACGAGCCAGAGCCCGACCGGTATCAAGGTCGCCGTCAATCACGGTGCGGCGGTGACGATCATCGACCGCTGCACGCTGCCCGCGAACTGGCGCGTGCTGGGCATGGAAGACGGCTTGCCGGCGCTGCCGCCCGCGGATCTCGAGCTGCTCCGTTCCCCCGGCACTTGCAATCCGGCCGCCGACGATCTGGCCCTGCTGATCGAGACGATGGTCGAGGAACGCCGCCGCGCGGCGAGCGCATCGTCGCCCGCCTGAACGATTACGCATCGCATCCGGCAGCCTTCGGTGAGCCGGGCCAGACGCAACGACGCGATCATTCGGCCTCTCCGATGGTCCCTATCGGAATTCCTCGCTGTCAAAAGGAAATTGGCGCAATAACTATATCGGCAAGCGAACGGATGACCGTTGCCGCGAATGCCGATGCCCGCGCGATCGTGCCCGCCGGTTCCAGCGGCCGCCCGATGCCCCGCCCAAGTTCCTTCTCCATCCCATAGGAGCCCTTATCATGATCCTGTCGTTGCTTGCCCGCTTGCTCATTGTCGCCATGCGACGCCCGGTACTGGGGCGGCTCATGCTTGTCGTCGCGCTATCGATTTCAGCGTCGGCGCACGCCGCTGGCAATGGAACGATTGCGATCGGAGTGAACAACTGGGCCGAGAATATCGCGGTCGCGAATCTGTGGAAGGCGCTCCTTGCGGAAAAAGGCTACGACGTCACGCTGCAGTCCGGCGACAAGGCGATCATCTATAACGGCGTCGCGCAGGGCAAGCTCGATCTGACGTTCGAAGTCTGGCTGCCGTCTGCGGATGGCCCGCCGTACGACGCGATCAAATCGCGCGTCGAGAAGATCGGTCCGTGGTTTCCCCGCGCCCAGCTCGGCCTCGCGGTGCCCGATTACGTCGAGATCGACAGCATCGATCAGTTGAACGCACATGCAGCAGCGTTCAGCCACGACGGCAAGCCGACGATTTTCGGTATCGAGCCTGGCAGTGGCTTGATGAAACTGACGGGCGAGGCGCGCAGCGCGTATGCGCTCGACGCAACCGTGCTGCCGTCGTCGGAGGCTGCAATGTTACTCGCGCTGGAGCGCGCGCAAAAGCGTCGCCAGCCGATCGTCGTCACGCTGTGGAATCCGCACTGGGTGTGGGCGAAGTATCCGATGCACTACCTGAAAGACCCGAAGCAGGTATTCGGTCAACCCGATGCGATCTATGCGATCACGAAGGCCGGTTTCGGTCATACGCGTCCGGATGTCGCGCGCTGGCTCGGCGCATGGAAGATGGACGACCAGACACTCGGGTCGCTGATGAACGATATCCGTGCCGCCGGTGAATCGGATCCGCAGAAGGGTGTCGCGCGATGGATCGCGTCGAATCGCACCCGGGTGAGCGAATGGCTACGCTGACAGACGGTTTCATGAAGATTGCTCCGTATGCCCAAAGGTATTCGGGCCTTTTGAAACCCTCTCCGAGCGCGCGTGCGGGTTGCGGCACCTCGCCCGTGAAGCCGTACAGGCGTCACGGGCGACGCACGAGCTGATGCAACCGGCGCCTGCTATTGCGCGAGCGCGTCCGTCAACGGCCGCTGCGCGACACGCACGAGATTGTCGCGGCCCGCACTCGGGCTCGACCATTGCAGATGCATGCTGGCCGGCCCGCTTGCATGCACGTACTCGACGCGGATCGGCACGTTCCGCTTTGGCGACAGGTGGATGCGGCCCTTCGCGGTCGCGAGCCCCGGCTGTTCCTTGTCGATCACCTGGCGGCCGTCGATCCACACGCGCGCGACGTTGTCGCTCGTCACGCTGAACGTGTAGTTGTCAGCCTTCGGAATGTCGAGCGCACCGGTCCAGCGGATCGCATAGTTCGTCGCATTCATCCCCTTCGACGCATCGGGCGAATCGGTGCCGCGCTCGGTGTTCAGGTCGAAATCGACCAGCGGCGTGATCGACGAGAACACCGGCGTGGTGAACGTCGTGTCGTTGTAGTACGTCGCGTTCAGCACGCGCAGCCGCGAGCTGAACGCGCTGGCGAGCGCCTGCACCTCGGCCGTGCTCCACGGGTGGCCGTCGGGGTAGAGCGTGCCCTGGAACGGCGTCGCCGGCTCGACGGTGGCAGGGGCGGACGCCGTCTGCCCCCAGTGGAAACGGGTGTTCGTGCGACCGATCATCAGCTCCCATACCAGGAAGCCCGTCTTGCCGCCGTAGGTGGACGCGATGCCGGCCATCGTCTGGCCTGCCTGGCCGCCCGGCCAGCCGCGCTGCAGCGTTTCCGAGTTCAGGCTGTCGAGCAGGCTCGGCGGCAGCGAGTAGTCGGGCGTCGTCGCATTGATCGCGTACGGGTGGAACGCATGGAAGTCGGAGAAGTAATCGCCTTCCGGCTCCTGCACGTTCGGCGAATTGATCGGCTGCGTCGCGCCCGCATTCAGGATCGCGATGCGCGCGTCGTTCATCATCCACGCGCGCGTCGGCTGCAGCGCGCCGTTGCCGCTGCAGCCGGGCTCGTTCATCGGTTCCCAGTACAGGATGCGCGGGTCGTTGCGGTGCGCGGACACGAAATCGGCGATGTAGCGCTGCAGGTCCTGCTTGTACGTGGTCGACGCGCCCGCCGCGATCGGCTGCAGGTACTGCTGCTCGACCGACTGCCCGGGCGATTGCACCCAGCGGCTGTTGTGCACGCCGAAGATCGGCGCCGGCTGCGGGCCGTACGCGGGATCGACGTGCCAGCAATCGTCGTAGAAGATCGGCGCGACCTTCAGCCCGTGGCGCGCGGCGATCTCGAGCAGGCTGTCGAATTTCGCGAGGAACGCGTCGCGATCGTTGACCCAGTTCAGGTAGTGCAGGTACACGGTGATCGTGTTCATCCCGTAGGTCTGCGCGTAGTCGAGCTCGCGATCGACGATCGCCGGATCGTAGTTCTGCCAGAAATCGATCGCGTTGACGGCATTCCACGGGTTGTACACGGCGCCCACCACGCGCGAGAAATCGTACGTTTTCGGCGCGACGTCCGGATAGCGGCTCACGGTCACGTTGCTGAACGCGACGCTCGCGCCGAAGCGGCGCAGCCCGAACGCGCCCGCGCGCAGCGCGGTGGTCAGGCCGCTCGTCGCGTCGTTGATGCTGATCACCTGCGTGCCGTCGACGAACACGTCGATCGCGTTGTTGCGCGTGACGACCTTCAGGTGGTGCGTGCTGCCCGGCACGACCGCGGGTGCGGGGTAATCGATGAAGTCGGTCCAGTTGTTCTGTTCGCGGCCGACCTGCACCACGTGGCGCACCGCGTCGAGCCCGATGTAGTAGCCCGTCAGTGCATCGGTGCCGACCGACGGGTTCGTCACGTGCACGATGAAGCCCGCATTGGCGGTATTCGCACCCGGCGCCGGCGCGCCGATCGTCACGTCCGCTTCGTACGACGCGTGGCCGTACGCCGGATGTTGCGCGTTGGTGACGAGCTTCGCGCCGTCCGTGCTCGTGCCGTCGATCCGGATCGTGTTCGTGCCGCCGCTCGTCCAGGCCGGGCCGTACGTATCGAAATCGGCGAGCGTCAGCGTTTGCGTGTCGGTCGCGACGGGCGGCGCCGGCGGCGCATACGGCGGCACGCCGCGCGACGACACGCGCAGCGCGGGCGTCGGCCCCGGCAGGCCGAGCGTGACGAGCTGGTTCGGGAAACGCGACGGGCCGCCGTGGCCCATGTTCATGAAATCGCCGGATGCGGCGGCGTTGGCCGTGGCGGCACCGTCGCTGGCTGCGGCATCGACGGACGCACGCGCGGCGAGCGCCGACGCCGACGGGGCGGACGAATCATCGCCGCCGCACGAGGCGAGCAATACGACGACCGCGAGCGCGGCGGGCTTGAGACGAGACGTGATAGTCATTCTGGACTCCGGATCAATGAGGAGAAGCGGACGACTGGTGACTCGATGCGGATGAAGCGGTGCCCGGACGACGAGCGTCGCGGCACGGTGTGCGTGTGATGTGCGGACGGCACGGAGCGGGCTGCGCGGCGGGTTCGCGCGCAGTCGCTTCCGGTTACCGTCTCGTCGTGTTGCCGTGTCGTGGCGCGGGGTTCTGCCCGATGCCGGTGCAAGTATAGAAATGCCTGGAAAATATTACTAATAATTTAGTGATGGTGTTTACCCTCGAATGTACGGCAACGGGGGCGAACAGGGCGGCGACGGTCGCGCGAACACGCGCGGGCGGCGAATGCGCCGCACCGCGTCGTGTGGTGTCCGGGAAGGAAGGAGGCTGGGACGCGCTTACGCGCTCGCCGATTGCGCGGCCGTCTCGACGGTCCGCACCGACCCGCGCTCGACCAGCGGCCCGTCGAGCTTGATCGCGCGGCGGCGCACGGGCATCCCGACCGCACGGTTCTGTTCTTCCTGCAGCAGGATCTCGACCGCCCAGCGGCCCAGTTCGTAGTTCGGCAAGACGATCGTCGACAGCGGCGGGTGCGTGTGCCGCGCGATTTCCTGGTCGTCGTAGCCGAGCACCGAAATGTCGTCGGGCACGCGCATCCCGAGATGCTTGACGGCCTCGATCGCGCCGATCGCCATCAGGTCGTTCGCGCAGAAGATCGCGGTGGGCGGGTGCGGTTCGCGCAGCAGCGACAGCGTCTGCTCGAAGCCGGTGTCGGAGCCCCAGTCGCCGTCGCGCACGAGTTCCGGCGCGAACGGGATGTCGGCCGTGGCGAGCGCGGTGCGATAGCCTTTCAGGCGATCCTTCGCGGCGTCCTGCCACGGTTCGCCGTTGACGTAGCCGATGCGCCGGTGGCCCGCGCGCAGCAGGTATTCGGTCGCCGCGTGGCCGCCCGCGACTTCGGCCGGCACGATCGACGACAGCCCGCTGTCCGTCGTATAGCAGTTGAGCAGCACGGCCGGCACGCGCAGCAGCTCGGCCGGCAGCGCGACCTTGCGCGTGTAGACGGTCGCGTAGACGACGCCCAGCAGGTTCGGCATCGCGAGCACCGACTCGAGCACCTGACGTTCGATGTCGACGTTGCCGTGGGTCGAGTACACGGCGAGCAGCTTGCCGTTCGCGTAGGCCGCGTCGCGCGCGCCGTCGATGTTGACGACCGGGTGCGGGCTCGTCGAGATTTCGTCGGCGAGATAGACGATCAGGTCGCGCTCGCCGCTGTGCGTCATCGTCACTTCGCGCGGCAGGAAGCGGTAGCCGAGCTCGTGCGCGATCTTCAGCACTTTTTCGCGCGTGGCGTCCGAGAATTTCGTGCCCGCCGCGTTGTTCAGCACGAGGGAGACGGTGGATTGCGACACGCCGGCAAGCTTGGCGATGTCGGTCATCGTGGGGCGACGTTGAGTAGAGCGTTTCACGGTAGGAGCGCGGTCCGGCCTCGGCAGGATGGGCAAATAAGATCGTTGATGAACAGCGGGTCGGATCAATTCGACACGACGGTAACATCGGCCATTCGGGCCGGCAATCAAGCTTTACGCGGGCTGCGCCGGATGCGTGGATGTCCGGATAATAATATCAACAAATATTATTGACCACGCACGCGGCGCCGTGCCATCCTTGGCCGCACATGCCCGCGGCCGAATGCTGCACGCCGGCCGGCGGGGTCGTCAGCTTCATCCCGGGATGATCGATGCCGATGGGAATGCCCCGCCACACCGACCTGATCGAACTCGCCAGCGGGTCGACCCGCGTACGCGTCGCGCCGCAGGCAGGCGGATCGATCGCCGCGTACTACGACGACGCGCCGGACGGCCCGCAGCACTGGTTCCGCCCGACCTCCGACGCGGCGCTCGCGAGCGGCGACCCGCTGCGCTTCGCGAGCTTTCCGCTGTTTCCTTACTGCAACCGGATCCGCGACGCGAAGTTCGAATTCGGCGGCCGCACGATCGACCTGTCCGGCCCGGACGACGCGTATCGTCATGCGCTGCACGGGCACGGCTGGCTGCGTCCATGGCAGGTCGAGCGGCGCGACGACACGCAGGTCGACCTGCGCTTCGAGCATCGCCCCGACGCGGGCCGCGCGGGCGACTGGCCGTTCCATTACGAGGCGCGCCAGTCGATCCGGCTGGACGGCCCCGTGCTGTCGATCACGCTGTCCGCGCGCAACCTCGGCGCGCAGCCGATGCCGTTCGGCATGGGCCATCACCCGTATTACCTGCGCACGCCGCACACCGTCGTGAAGGCGCACGTCGACGCGATGTGGCACGCCGACGCCGACGTGCTGCCCACCCACGTCGGCGATCATCCGGCCGTCGCCGCGCTGCGCAACGGGATGCCGGTCGATGCGTTCGAGCTCGACAACAATTTCGTCGGCTGGTCGCGCGAAGCCGCGGTGATCTGGCCGGAGCGCGGCCGGCAGGTCGTGCTGCAGGCCGAGCGGCCGTTCGATCAGCTCGTCGTGTACGCCCCGGCGGGCGCCGACGCGCTGTGCGTCGAGCCCGTCACGAACACGACGGACAGCTTCAATGCGACGGAACCCGCGTCGCTCGTCGGCGGCTGCGTGCTGGCGCCGGGCGAGTCGCTGCAGGCGACGTTGCGGTGGACGCCGGGCTCCGCCTGACGGGTTCGGCGGTACGGGATTATCCCGAGTCGGGCAGGCGATAATATCGAGTAATAATATTAATTCGTGATGCCGCTGCCGCCGGTGTGCGACGGGGCGCGGGCCGATCACGACATCACAACACTTGGAGACGATGATGCCGAGCCGTGCAAAGCTGCAACGTATCGTGGTGACGATGGGTGTGACGCTCGGATGCGTCGCGATCGCGCATGCGCAGGACAATGCGCAGAAGGTCGGCGCCAGCTCCGCGCAGACCTGCACGAATCCGAAGCCGGGCAGCGTGAAGCTGACCGATCTCGTGGTCGGCTTCTCGCAATCGGAGAACGAACAGAACCCGTTCCGCGCGACCGAAACCGCGTCGGTGCGCGCCGCTGCGAAGGCGGCGGGCGTCAAGCGGCTGCTGTATACGAATGCGAACGCGAACCAGGCGAAGCAGGTCGCCGATATCGAAAGCATGATCAACCAGGGCGCGCAGGCGCTGATCGTCGCGCCGAACGATTCGACCGGCCTGCAGCCCGCGCTCGCGCAGGCGCGCGCGAAGGGCATTCCGGTCGTGACGATCGACCGCCAGACGGCCGGCACGCCGTGCCAGGATTTCATCACGTTCCTCGGTTCCGACTTCTTCCGGCAAGGGCAGCGCGCCGCGCAGGCGCTCGCCGATGCGACGGGCGGCAAGGCCACGATCGCCGAGATCCAGGGCGGCTACGGCAATACCGTCGAGAGCCAGCGCACCGACGGCTTCGCCGACGGCCTGAAGAAATTCCCGAACATGAAGATCGTCGCGTCGCAGACCGCGAACTGGTCGGCCACCGAAGCGCAGAAGGTGATGGAGCAGGTGCTGCTCGCGCATCCGGACGTGAACGCCGTCTACGCGCAGGCCGACACGATGGCGCTCGGCGCGATGACCGCGTTGCGGCAGGCCGGCAAGCAGCGCGGCGTGACGGTCGTGTCGATCGACGGCACCAAGGATTTCGTCACCGCGATCGCGAACGGCTCGGCCGCCGCGAGCGTCGAGACGAATCCGCGCTTCGGGCCGCTCGCGTTCAAGTCGCTCGAAGCGTGGTTCGCCGGCAAGCCGGTCGCGCAGAAGCAGATCATGGAAGACGCGCTGTACGACAAGGCGAACGCGAAGCATTCGCTCGAAGCGAACCTCGTCTACTGATCGGCCGGCAAACGATCGGCAACGGCTCACCCGCTCAACCGCTCAACCGCGAACGCGAGGCGCGCGATGGACGCAACGCTTCCCGCCGAACCCGACGCCGGCACCGGCGCCGACGGCAAACCCGTCGTGCTCGAGACGCGCGGCATCGGCAAGACGTTCGGCGTCGTGCGTGCGCTGACCGACGTGTCGCTGTCGCTGCGCGCGGGCGAGGTGCACGGGCTGATGGGCGAGAACGGCGCCGGCAAGTCGACGCTGATCAAGATCCTCACCGGCTTTCACCAGCCCGATGCGGGCGAGATCCGCGTCGACGGCGTGCCCGTGTCGTTCGACAGCCCGCGTGCCGCGCAGCGCGCGGGCATCTGCGCGGTCTATCAGGAAATCAATCTGATTCCGGAACGCAGCGTGGCCGAGAACATCTTCCTCGGCCACGAGCCGCGCCGCTTCGGCCCGTGGATCGATCGCCGCGAGATGCGCGTGCGCACCCGCGAGATCGTCGAGCGTTACGGGCTCGACGTCGACCCGGCCGACAAGGTCGGCGCGCTCGGGCTCGGCCAGCAGCAGATGGTATCGATCGCGCGCGGCGTGTCGCTCGGCGCGCGCGTGCTGATTCTCGACGAGCCGACTTCCGCATTGAGCGGCGCGGAAGTGGAGGTGCTGTTCGGCGTCGTCGAGCAGTTGCGCGCAACCGGCATCGCGATCGTGCTGGTCAGCCATCGCCTGTCCGAGTGCTACCGGATGTGCGACCGGCTGACCGTGCTGCGCGACGGCGCGGTGGTGCGCAGCGATACGCCCGACCGGCTGCCGCGCATGGCGCTGATTTCGGCGATGCTCGGCCGCGAAGTCGGCGCGCACGGCCCGCGCGAACAGGCGGAGGCGGCCGCCGCCGACACGACGCACGAGCCGGCGCTCGCCGTCGACGGGCTGCGCTGGGGCACGCGTCTGCGCGACGTGTCGTTCAGCGTCGCGCCGAAGGAGATCGTCGGGCTCGCGGGCTTGCTCGGCGCGGGCCGCACCGAGACGTTCAAGGCCGTGTTCGGCGCGCAGCAGCCGGACGGCGGCGCGGTGCGCGTCGGCGGCCACGCGCTCGACGGTGCCGACCCGGCGCGGGCGATTCGCGCGGGGCTCGCGTTCCTGTCCGAGGATCGCCGCTCGGAAGGGATTTTCTCGAAGCTGTCGGTGCGCGAGAACATCGTCGTGTGCGTGCTGCCGCGCATCGCCCGCTTCGGCTTCATTTCCGTGCGCAAGCAGGAGGCGCTCGTCGAGCGCTACATCCGCGAGCTGGGCATCAAGACGTCGCATGCGGGCGCGCCGATCTCGACGCTGTCCGGCGGCAACCAGCAGAAGGCGCTGATCGCGCGTTGCCTGTCGACCGAGCCGTCGGTGCTGCTGCTCGACGATCCGACGCGCGGCATCGACGTGGGCGCGAAGGCGGAAGTGCACGATCTCGTCAAACGGCTCGCCGACGACGGGCTCGCGGTCGTCGCGACGTCGTCGGAGATGGAAGAGCTGCTCGAACTGGCCGATCGGCTCGTGATCCTGCACGAAGGCGCGACGAGCGGCGAACTGCCGACGCGCGGCGCGAGCCCCGACGACGTGACCGCGTTGCTCGCGAACCAGACGTAACGCACCGCACATCGACCCGAGGATGAGGACAGCGTGAATCTTGCCAACCTGATGAGCGAACCGGACCAGACCCGCCGCACGTCGCGCCGCTCGCTGTTCGCGCAGGCACGCGAGCACAGCGTGTATCTCGCGTTCGTCGCGCTCGCCGTCTTCAACCTGATCGTCACGCCCGGGTTCTCGAATCCGCTGGCCGCGCGCAGTCTGCTGTTCCAGGCCGCGCCGATCGTGCTGATCGCACTCGGGCAGAACCTCGCGATCGCCACGCGCGGGATCGACCTGTCGGTCGGCTCGGTGATGGCGCTCTCCAGCGCGATCATCGCCCTATGTTTGCCGTACGGCACCGGCGCGGCGTTCGCGGCGGCGATTGCGATCGGCCTCGCGGCCGGCCTGTTCAACGGCGGGCTCGTCGCGCGGCTCGGCATCGATCCGCTGATTTCCGGGCTGGCATTGCTGGTCGCCGCGCGCGGGCTGGCGCAGGCGCTGCTCGGCGGCTCGCGCGTGAGCCTGCCGCCGTCCGATGCGTTCGATTTCGTCGGTATCGGCACGTGCTTCGGGCTGCCGGTCGTGATGCTGATCGCGCTCGCGTGCGCGGCCATCGTGTTCTTCGTCGTGCGCAACACGACCTTCGGGCGCTACACGATACTCGTCGGCACGAGCCGCGATGCCGCGCATCTCGCCGGCGTGCCCGTGCGGCGCACGCTGCTGGCGGTCTACGCGGCAAGCGGTGCATTGGCCGGGCTGGCCGGCCTGTTCGCCACCGCGCGGCTCGGCGCGGGCGATCCGAACTATGTCGGCGTGAACTTCGAACTCGATGCGATCGCCGCGTCGGTGATCGGCGGCACGCCGCTGTCCGGCGGGCGCGTGTCGATCGTCGGCACCGTGTTCGGCGTGCTGCTGCTGCAATTGCTCGATGCGAGCTTCATCATGAACAACATCAGCTACACGTATGCGCAGATCCTGAAGGCCGCGTTCATCCTCGGCGCGTTGTACCTGCAACGTTCGGGAGCCTGACATGTCGACCGCGCCGATTTCCCCGCCCACCGCGCACGATGCCGGCCGCGCGCGCCGCGCGCAGTTCGTCCGGCTCGTGCAGGCGCGCGGCGCGATCGCGATCCTCGTGCTCGTGTGCCTGATCGCCGGCCGCGTGTTTCCGCATTTCCTGAGCGCGCCGAACCTGCTCGACATCGTCGCGGCCGCCGCGTTCGTCGCGCTGATCACGATCGGGCAGAGCTTCGTGATCATCCTCGGCGGGTTCGACCTGTCGGTCGGTTCGCTCGTCGGGCTCGGCACCGTGATCGCCGCGTATGCGGCGCCGTATGGCTGGGGCGCCGCGCTGGCCGCGCCCGTTGGCGTCGGTCTGATCGTCGGGCTCGTGAACGGCTGGCTGATCGCACGCGCGCGGATGGCGCCGTTCATCGTCACGCTCGCCGCGCTGCTCGGGTTGAAAGGGCTGTCGCTCGTGCTCGCGAGCCAGGACATGCTGATCGCGAACCCCGGCTTTTTCGCGACGATCGCGAACGGCTCGCTGTTCGGCATCGGCAATCTCGTGTGGATCGTGCTCGTCGCGTATCTCGTCGCCGCGTTCGTGCTGAATCACACGCGCTACGGCGCGGGCGTGTTCGCGATCGGCGGCAACGAGGAGGCCGCGCGCATGCTCGGCGTGAACGTCGAAGGGCTCAAGGTCGTCACGTACGGGTTGAGCGGCGCGCTGGCGGGGCTGGCCGGTGCGCTGCTCGCGTCGCGGCTCGATTCGGGGCTGCCGGGCGCGGGCAACAGCTACGAGCTGCAATCGATCGCGGCCGCGGTGATCGGCGGCGTGCTGCTGACGGGCGGCGTCGGCACGCTGTTCGGTCCGCTCGCGGGCGTGCTGCTGCTCGGCGTGATCGAGAACGTGATCAACCAGGTCGGCACGCTGAGCCCGTACTACCAGAACCTCGCGAGCGGTGCGTTCCTGCTGCTCGCGGTGATCGCGCAGACGCTGCTGACCGGCAAGCGGCGCAAGCGGTGACGCGCACGATGTCGTGCCGCCGCAAACTGGAACGCTAAATGCTTGTGTCGCGTCATCCTTTCGATGAAGGAGCACCGCGATGAGCACGCCGACCCCCACCGCTTTTTCCCACGTGAAGCCGCAGGACACCGCCTATCGAGGCGAAGGCCTGCGCGACTTCTTCCTGTACCGCGATCTCGGCATCGCCGCCGCGACGAACGGCAAGGTCGTCGCGCAACTCGTCAGGGCCAATCATGCACCGGCGGCGGGCACCGGCTGGCACCGTCACGAGGCCGAATTCCATATCGTGATCATGCTGAAGGGCTGGGCGCGCTTCATGTACGGCGAACGGGAAACGCTGGTGGCGGCCGGCGACTGCGTGCATCAGGCGCCGGGGATCGTCCACTACCTGTTCGACTACTCGCCGGACATGGAATACCTGGAGATCGTCGGGCCTGCCGACTTCAAATCGATCGACGTCGACGGCCCGTGCGCGGTGCCCGAGCCGACGCCGTGGGGCGAAACCGGTGCGTAGCTTGCCGGTGAGGTGCGTTTTCGACGAACCGCCTGCATTCGGGCGGTTTTTATTCTTCCGCTGACCTTCGAAAACTGCTTTCCGCTTCGACACATTCCTTCGAATTCCAAACGATCGAGAAGCTGAAGAACCAGAAAGAAAAGAAAGACGTTCGTCAGCTTCGCGTGTCGACAGGCGATGCGATGTCAAAGATAGTCAATTGCACGCAGCTGCGGTGCACGGCGTGTCGACGCCCCGCGTTAAGGAGGTACGGCCGGATTTCCGGCTGACCTATCCGGGAGAGTGTCACCATGAACCGCATCGCGAAGATCCTGACGGCCACCGCACTGGCTTGCGCCGTGCTCGCGCCGGCACTGGCCGAAGCGCATTCGCACCGCGTGTGCCATTTCGATCATCACCACCACCGCGTGTGCCGCTGGGTGCGGTAACCGTCGCTGTTCCCGGGGATGCCCCGGACGTTTTCATCATTCAGGCAAATCAGGAGAGGACCATGAAAAAAACGATGTTGATCGCCGCGCTGGTCGCCGGCATGGGTGTGTCGATCGGTGCGTTCGCGCAGGTTCCGGCCAGCGCGCCGGCCGGCACGACCGGGCTGTGCAAGGACGGCTCGTTCTACTCGGGCGCATCGAAGAAGGGCGCATGCGCGGGCCACAAGGGCGTGAAGACGTGGTACGGCGCATCGGCCGCTGCCGCGGCGAGCGCACCGGCCGCGGCGCCGGCAACGGCGGCTTCCGCTGCGCCGGCATCGGGCGCAGCGCCGACGAAGAGCGCGGCCACGACGGCCGCGGCGCCGGGCGGCGGCGCGGGCAAGGTGTGGGCGAACGACAGCACGAAGGTCTATCACTGCTCGACCGACAAGTACTACGGCAAGACGAAGCACGGTAGCTACATGTCGGAAGCCGACGCAAAGGCGAAGGGCTACCACGCGTCGCACGGCAAGGCTTGCTCGTAACGAGCAGGCCCAGCGCGCGAGCGGTTTCGCTCGTGCACCGTCCGTGCTGAAGCAAACATCGCCCCGCCGCTCCGGCGGGGCGATTCACTGTGGCGCCAGCCGCGTTCAGTGCGCGTGATCCGATTGCGTTTCGGCCGCCGCGTCGACCGCGGATGCCCGTGCATCGAGCAGCGCGCGCAGCGTGACGTAGTGCGCGTCGCTCGTGTCGCCTTCGTCATCCGCGGTGCGATCGTACGGCTCGTTGTCGTGGATCGTCGCCCGCACGATCGGATAGATCTGCGTTTCCCATCGGCTGCCGTTGAACACGCCGTAGTGCCCCACGCCCGTCTGTACATGGTGCGT
The DNA here is from genome assembly GCF_001526365.1 of Burkholderia sp. MSMB1835. Taxonomy (NCBI): domain Bacteria; kingdom Pseudomonadati; phylum Pseudomonadota; class Betaproteobacteria; order Burkholderiales; family Burkholderiaceae; genus Burkholderia; species Burkholderia sp. MSMB1835. The sequence continues at coordinate 412,679 of NZ_LOYP01000059.1, read as the reverse complement.
CTTCAGGTACGACGGCAATCCCGAACACAGTTCCTGCGCGGCCACCGTCTGGCCCACGGCGCAGATGTCGTCCTTCTCGCCTTCGATCGTCAACAGCGCGGTGCGATGAATCGCCGCCGGTTCGACGAGCCGGTCGTCGACCGTCAATTCGCCGCGCGCGAGCGCGTACTGCTGGAACACCTTCTCGACCGTTTCCAGATAGAACTCCGCGGTGAGGTCCGCCGTCGCGAAATATTCGTCGTAGAAGTGCCGCAACGTATCGGCTTTCGCGGGGTCGCCTTTCGCGCGTTCGTAGTACAGATCGGCGAACGACGCCGCATGCCGGTCCGGGTTCATCGACATGAACGCGCCGACCTGCACGAAACCCGGATACACGCACCGCTGCGCGCCGACGAAACCCGTCGGCACCACGCTGATCAGGTTGCGCGCGAACCATTCGATCGGCTGGCTCGTCGCGAGCGCGTTGACCTTCGTCGGATTCACGCGGCAGTCGATCGGGCCGGCCATCAGCGTCAGGCTCGCCGGTTGCGCGGGATCGCCGCCGGCCGCCATCAGCGCAACGGCCGCCAGCGACGCGACGGTCGGCTGGCAGATCGCCAGCACGTGCGCGTCCGGGCCGATGTGGCGGATGAAGTCGATGACGTGCATCACGTACTCGTCGAAACCGAAGCGCCCGGCCGCCAGCGGGATGTCGCGCGGGTTGTGCCAGTCGGTGATGTATACGTCGTGGTCGGCCAGCATCGTGCGCACCGTGCCGCGCAGCAGCGTCGCGAAGTGCCCGGACATCGGCGCGACGATCAGCACGCGCGGCTGGCGCGCGACCGGCCGAGCCTTGCGGAAATGCAGCAGCGTCGCGAACGGCGTCGTTGTCGCCGCTTCTTCGACGATCGGCACCGTTTCGCCGTCGACGACGACCGACGCGATCCCGAACGGCGGACGCCGGTGCGAGAACGCGCAGCATTCGAGCAGTTCGCACAGCGCGTCGACCATGCGGCCCGTCGGTGTCGACGTCGCCGGCGGCCACAGCGACATCGTCGCGCGCGTGGCGGCTGCCCATGCACGCGCCGGGCGCAGGCATTCCGCAGACCATTGATAAAACGGATAGGCAAGCAGGTTCATGACCGTCGCTCGTGACGCCGCATTACAGGGAACGAGGCAAGCCGTATGCCAGCGTGACGCTGGCACGCCCGTTGCAGCGGTTCGGGAGCGCGGCGGCACGCGCGGGACGTGATGGCGGAGGGGAAGGTGACGCGCTGCCTTGCCGGCCGGGCGTGCGACACGTGCCGCGATGCCGTGCGACGTTGCGCCGGTTCGGCGAACGGACCGCACAGACGTGGTGCGGCCGATCATGCGGCGTGTCCGTTTACGGTGCAGGGGTACGAACGACATTCAGCAGGGGAGCGACATGGAATCCAACGCACGGACGACGCTGACCATCAGCAGCCGCAATTACTCGTCGTGGTCGATGCGCGGCTGGCTGCTCGCGAAACTGAGCGGGCTCGCGTTCGAGACGATCAGCGTGCCGATCGACGCCACGTCGCGCGCGGAGCTGCTGCTGCTGTCGCCGTCGATCCTCGTGCCGTGCCTGACGCACGACGGCAATGCGGTGTGGGACACGCTCGCGATCGCCGAATACCTGAACGAGATCCGGCCGCAGGCGCGGCTGCTGCCCGGCGACCGGCATGCACGCGCGCATTGCCGGTCGATCTGCGGCGAGATGCATTCCGGCTTCAGCGCATTGCGATCCGCGCTGCCGATGAACCTGCGCGGGCATTTCCCCGGCTTCCGGATCTGGTCGCGCGCGCAGCACGACATCGAGCGGATCGTGACGATCTGGCGCGAGTGCCTCGCCGAATACGGCGGCCCCTGGCTGTTCGGTGCGGAGATCGGCATCGCCGATGCGATGTACGCGCCGGTCGTCACGCGCTTCCTGACCTACGACGTGAAGCTCGAACCGGACGTCGCCGAGTACTGCATGCGCGTGCTCGCGCATCCGTTCGTCGCCGAGTGGATCGACGCGGCGAAGGCCGAGCACGAAGACATCGACGAACTCGACATGGAGTTCTGACCCGACGCGGGCGGCCGCGGCGGGCTTTCAATTTCGCTACACGCGCAATGGGCGAAACGAACGATCGATGCGCCTGCGCTATCCGCAAACGTTTTACCTTGATTTCGGTTCGGAACGAGGACGAATGCCCTAAAGGATGTTGCGCTCGATGACGTAAACGAGTCACGGGGACGACTCGCGATCGCACGCTTCAGACTTGCGACGCGCAGTCCGCAACAACCAGCGCAGCAGGGGAATCGACTTGAATCGTCAGCAATCGTGGACGCGTACCGCGGCGCCCGGAGAAATCATTTACTCGGAGGGCTTCGCGGGCGAGCCCGTCATCTTCCTGATTACCGACGGCAAGGTCGAGCTGTCCACGCGCTGCGACGACAAGCGCGTGATCGTCGCGACGCTCGGCCGCGGCGAGTTCTTCGGCGAATCGGCGCTGCTCGCCGCCGAACCGCGCGCGCATACCGCGAAGGCGCTTTCGTTCTGCCAGCTCACGGTCGTGCCCGCCGGCATGCTCGATGAAGAGATCGAGCGCGTGTCCGCGCTGCTGCGCCATATCGTGCGAACGATGATTCGCCGCGTGAAGCGCAAGGACGACCAGCTTGCGACCTACACCCATGCGGATTTCATGCCGGGCGTGCTGTCGTATGCGCACGTGCTGTCGCTGATGGCCGGCGCCGACGCGCGCGAAGCCGGCGACACGTGGGCGCGCCGGCCGATGCAGGCGCATGCGGCCGAGACGTCCGTGCCGCTCGCCGACGTGATCCGCAAATGCCGCGCGATCGCCGGCCATTCGCGGCCGCACGTGCTTGCGATGCTGCGGCGCATGGAGAAGCTCAACCTCGTCACGATCGAAGCCGCGCAAGCCGACGGTGGCGGCGCGACCGACTATGCGGCGTCGTCGGATGCGCGCCAGGTCGTCACGTTCGACGCCGCACGCGTGATCGACCGCGCGCAGCAGGTCGCCGATCACGATCTCGACCTGTCGATCAACAGCGAACTCGAACTCATCGAACTCGCCGATCTCGAATCGCTGATCGGCGTCGACAAGACGCTGCTGCTCAACAAGCTGTCGAACGGCGAGATCGCCGACGAAGTGTTCGCGTTCCGCAAATCGAAGGTGCTCAGCTACGTCGAACAAAAGGGCGTCGCGTATTTCTCGCGCCGCAACGCGCGCCGCGGCGGCGACGTGCGTGCGCTCGAAGATCTCGTGTGGATCGATCAGCGCACGCTGTTCGACGTGATCAGCGCGTTCGATACCTACGATCTCGCGAAGCTGATCGCGAACCTCGACGATCGCGCGGTGGCCGACAAGCTGTTTTCCGTGATGACCGAGGCACGACGCAACGAGGTGTCGTGGGTGATGCGCCGCGAACTCAAGCTCGATCCGGTCGAGATCGACGAGATCGAACAGCGCGTGCTGGAAGCCGTACGCGCGGCGAAGGCGCCGGTGGCGGGTGCGACGTCCGTCGCGTCGACGTCATCGTCGGACGCTTGATACGGGGGCGCGTATGGATCTGTTGACTCTGGTCGGTGTGGTGCTGGGCGGCGCGGCGATCGTATTCGGGTTCGCGCTGGAAGGCGGGCATTTCTCGATGCTGTTCCAGTTCGAGGCGCTCGTGATCGTGCTCGGCGGCACGCTCGGCGCGGTGATGATCCAGAACACGTGGGCGCGCTTCTTCGACGCGGTGAAGCAGTTGCGGCTCGCGTTCGTGCGCGCACGCGAGGTCGATCGCAAGAACCTGTCCGACCTGCTCGAATGGGGCGACCGCGCAAAGCTCGACGGGCTGCTCGCGTTCGAATCGATGGACGTGAGCGGGATTCATCCGTTCGCGCGACGCGGGCTCGAACTGCTGGCGAACGGCGTGTCGACCGCGGTGCTCGAGGATGCGTTGCAGCGCGAACTCGACGCGTACGAACGCAGCCGCCTCGCGGCCGTGCGCGTGTGGCAGCAGGCCGGCGGCTATGCGCCGACCTTCGGCATTCTCGGCTCGGTGCTCGGGCTCGTGCAGGTGACCAGCCATATTCTCGAACCGGCGCAGCTCGGGCCGGGCATCGCGGTGGCGTTCGTCGCGACGCTGTACGGGCTCGCGTTCGCGAACCTCGTGTTCCTGCCGCTGTACGGCAAGCTGCGCGCGCAGATCGACAGCGAGATGCGATTCCGCAAGCTCTATCTCGACGGCTTGCTCGCAATCTCGCGCAAGGAGTCGCCGCATACGATCGAGACGCGATTGACCGGCGATGTGCGCGGGCGGGCGGCGGAATCGCTCGCGTGATGTTCGTGCGCTTTGTGCCTGCGTGTATCTGAACCTGTACCGTATGACGAACCCGGATTCACGACAGCATGACTGCTAGAACCGATGGCGCATCCGCTGCCGATCGCGACGATGACGAACTCGAAGGCGCGCAGTCGGGGCGCTGGCTGATCTCGTACGCGGATCTCATCACGACGCTGATGGTGCTGTTTCTCGCGCTGTATGTGCTGCAGCTCGCGAAATACAACGCGCTCGATGCAAGGTATCAGACGCTTGCGCGGCAGGCCGGTGGTGCTTCTCATGCTACCGATGTTGCTACGCCCGCTCATGCGCCGCCGTGGCTCGCGTTGCTCGATTCGTTGAAATCGAATGGACGCATTTCGCTGGTGAAGGCGCCGCACGGCGTCGAGATCGGTATCGACGCGAAGATCCTGTTCAATGTCGGCGATGCGCGCTTGCTGCCCGATTCGTCGCCGGTGCTGAACCAGATTGCGCAGGCACTGAGTGCGCATGAAACCGGCGACATTCTCGTCGAAGGCCACACGGACAGCGTGCCGATCGCGAACGCGAAATACGAATCGAACTGGGAGCTATCGTCGGCGCGCGCGGGGAGTGTGGTGCGCTACCTGACCGAGCGCGGTGTCGCGCCGCATCGGCTGGCGGCGATCGGGCGGGCGGATACGCAGCCGCTTGTTGCGGGGGACGATGCGGCTTCGAGGGGGCGAAACCGGCGGGTGACGATCTTCGTTGCGTACTGAACAGCGCGTTGTATTTGCGTTGCCTTCGTCTATATAGGTGGCCGCATATGCCCGTCCGTCAACGACATAACGAATCTCGAATGGTCGCTATCTGAAATCAGCGATGCGGTTCTGCGCCCGCCTGCCGATAACCCAATCTGGCTCAGACCGAGCGGTTATCGAGGGTTCCCCATGCATTTCTGGCGCAAGCTTTCCATTCAGAACAAGCTGATTCTCAGCATGACGAGTTGTCTGCTCGTGTTCGTCGCGATTTCGAGCGGGCTCAGCGTCCGCCTGATCGGCAACGCGGTGCGCGATCGCGTCGTCCGCGAAGAGCTGCCGACCGCCGTCAACGGCATCCGCGCCGACGTGCAGCGCCAGATGGCCGGCCCGATCGCCGCGTCGCGCATTCTGGCGCGCGATGCGTTCCTGCTGCAATGGGAGGCCGACGGCGAACCCGATGCCGGCACGCGCAACTGGATTCAGCTCGCGAAGAACGTGAAGGACGAGCAGAAAGCCGCGTCCGTGCAGTGGGTGTCGGTGAAGAGCGGCAACTACTACAACGAAGCCGGCCTGCAGCGGAAGGTGACCGACAAGGATCAGTGGCTGACCAGCTTCCTGTCGTCCGGCAAGGCGTACGACGTGAACATGGATCGCGAGGTGACCGTCGGCGGCTACATGATGTTCATCAACAGCCGCGTGGAACTCGACGGCGTGCCGATCGGCGCGGCGTGCATGAGCCTGTCCGTCGATGCGCTCGCGAAGGGCATCTCGGCTTACCGGATCGGCGAGACCGGGTTCGCGTATCTCGTGCGCCCCGACGGCGCGATCATGATGCATCGCGATACGTCGCTGATCGACGGCAAGCATTTCCTCAAAGATGAACCGGGGCTGCCGGGCGATGCGTCATCGACGCTGCTCGCCGGCAAGCCGTATGCGTACCTCAGTTACGAAGGGGATGGCGGCGCGCGCTTCATCGCGACGTCGTTCATTCCAGAGCTGAATGCGTATGTGGTCGTCCAGGTGCCGCAGGCCGAACTGCTCGGGCCGGTGACGCGTGCTATTCGTAGCGCGGCGCTGGTCGCGGCGGTGGTGGGCCTCGGGGTTGCGCTGCTTGTGATCTGGCTGGTGGGGCGCGCGATTGCCGCGCCGATTAAACGTGCGGCTACGCTGCTGTCGGAGATCGCCAGCGGTCAGGGCGATTTGACGCGCCGGATGACGGTCGAGAGCGAGGACGAGATCGGGCAGTTGTCGGATGCGTTCAACCGATTCGTGTCGTCGCTGTCGACGCTCGTTCATCGGATTCGGGCGGCTTCGGCTTCGATCGCGACCGGGTCGGCGCAGATTGCTTCGGGGAATGCGGATCTGAGCGAGCGCACCGAAGGGCAGTCGAGCAACCTGGAGCGGACGGCTTCGTCGATGGAAGAGATCACGGCCGTGGTGCGCAACAACACCGAAACGGCGACGACGGCCGCGAAGATGATCAACGGCGCGGCGGATACGGCGGCGCGCGGCGGGCAGGTGGTGGGCGAGGTCGTGACGACGATGGAGCAGATCAGTGACGCTTCGCAGCGGATCTCCGAGATCATCGTGATGATCGACAGTATCTCGTTTCAGACCAATATTCTGGCGTTGAATGCTGCTGTGGAGGCGGCGCGGGCGGGGGAGCAGGGGCGGGGGTTTGCTGTTGTGGCTTCGGAGGTGCGGAATTTGGCGCAGCGTAGTGCGCAGGCGGCGAAGGAGATTAAGTCGCTGATCGAGCATAGCGCGGGGACGGTGGGTGCTGGGTCGCGGCTCGTTAGTGAGGCGGGGAAGGTGATGAGTGATGTTGTTGCGCAGGTTCAAGGCGTTAGCGCGATGATGAGCGAGATCGCCGAGGCTAGCCTGGAGCAGAGTGCCGGGATCGACCAGATCGGGGATGCGGTGCAGTCGCTCGATCAGATGACGCAGCAGAATGCTGCGTTGGTTGAGGAAAGTGCGGCAGCGGCGGAGAGTTTGAGGCAGCAGGCGGCGGAATTGACCAAGCTGGTTTCGGCTTTTAAGGTGGATGAATAAGGGCTCGTTTATGTTTTGGAACTGAAACGTTTTTAAGGGCGGCTGCCGTGGGTTCACGGCGGCCGTTTTTGCTTGTTGGCGTGGGATTTGGTGACACTTATATAAATGAAACGCATTTGCAGATTGAAGGGTTGGGGCTAGGACGGTGGCGCTTGTCACCGTTATTGCTGCGGTGGGGGCTAAGGTCGCCGGGCCTTCGACGGATTCTTATCTGGCTCATCGGAAGAACGTTGCGGCGGAGGTTGGTGCGACCGGGAAGGCGGATCAGGAGTACCTGGACAAGAAATATACGGCCGAGGTGAATGCGAGGCTGGTTAGGCTTGTCGGGACGGTCAAGGTGAAGGGGGTTTCTGCGAAGTCGGGGAGTAACGTGCAAAGCGTTCTCGCTGATGACGGGTTGGCGCCCGGGCTGGGTGGGCTGTTCTTGAAGTCGGATGATGGGGAGGCCAATCTGCTTGTTACGACGGTTCCGCTTTTGAAGACTTAGGTCAAGATGGCAGATGCAGGTATTAAGTCCACAGAGGTTGTTGCCGTTATCGTTCGATAACGAGACTTTTTATACGAATGTGCTCGCTGATGATGCGACGGCGTTTCGGTTCGATGAGCTGTCGTTGAAACGGAAGCCAGCTGATGTGGTGATGATGGCCGTGCGGTTCGGGGAGCGCCAGGATGGGGGGCTGAGAGGCCGAATACGCTGCTGTCTCTATCAAGCAAGGGGAGAGGGTTTATGTCCTCTGGCCGGTGATTACAGCCAGCGCCGTGGGGCGGGGGTTGAGGAGACGCGGCAGGATTACTTTTTGAGGTATTTTCATTTTAAAATTATGTCTGATATATAGGTGACTGCGAATAATATTGTTGGGGTAAGTCCACTATTAAGTCGATGGATTGCGATTGACGGCTATGTGATGTTTTTTGTTGCGTGGATGGCGATTCGAAGTTTTTAGCAATTGGACTTTCTAATTTGCGGTTGAGTTGCGTAAAAATGAATTGGTTAAGATTTAAAATAATTGCCTTGTAAATGCTCATAAAATTTGGTGATCTATATGGGAGTGAAATTTTTCATTCTGGCCGGAGTGGGGTGTAGTGGTTGCCGAAATTTATAGTGTTGTGATATGTTTCATAAAAACATTTTAAATTCTATGTAAGGAAGGTATTGTGATGTCAAGCTCGGGGGGCGGCGTGTTAGAAAATTCTATGCAGACTGCAGATATTGTGCTGTTAACAGTCAATAAACATGAACAAGAACAACTGAAGTCTGCTCTAGAGCGGCAGCTTGATCGAAAATTGATCGTAAAGCAAGGCGCTAGTAACGAGGTCTATCTCGATGCTGGAGATATCAACGGTCAACGTGTGGTGATTGCAAAGTCTTTGATTGGCTCGACTGGTTCCGGCGCCTCATTCGACACGGTGACTAATGTCGTGGAAGATTTGGCGCCACAGGTCATTATTGCGGTCGGCATCGCATGGGGTGCTAAAAACGCGGACGGGCAGAAGATTGGTGATATTCTTATTTCAACGCGATTGCGTGATGCGCAGCATAACAAAATCACCCAAGAAGGAATCGCCCTGCGTGGAACGATTGAAGCTGTCGACGGTACTTTGCTGAAAATTTTCAGCGCCGGTGCTGAGGGGCTTCGTGTTCCCACTCATGAAGGCTTGCTCGTGTCCATCGAGACATTGTTCGACAACGAGCAACAGCGTGATATGTTCATTGCGGCTGATCAGCATCAAGCAATCGGCGGGGAAATGGAGGGGAGTGGTCTCCTTATGGCCCTGCGAAGAGCGACAGAATGCAAGGTTAACTGGTTGATCGTCAAAGCGATTTGCGATTGGGGGTTCAAAAAAAATGCAAATCCAGAAGAAAAAGAGAGAGATCAGAAAATGGCAGCTCGGAATGCTGCGGATTTGTGTGCTTATACAATTCATAATTTCCGACTGATCTCATCGAAAAGACAGGGGCAATTAAGTCGAGTAAATGATATTTCATCAAATTCAATCAAGGCGGTGGATTTTGAGCCCGCAGTGCAAGTCACCCCGCCTGAGCGAAGTATTGCAAAGACCGTTCAGGCTTACATTAGTAAGAATTCAAGTTTCTCTCTCGATGTGGGTTTCCCTGTTAAACATAGAGACTGGTCCGAGAAGATAATATTTGAACTCTATAAGTTAACGGAGGAGCTCGGGGGGGGGAGATATTTCCTATACGTCCATGAGGCGGCGAGTCAGAATAAAACGCTGATTCATTTAAGTGGTAGAGGGCTCATAAATAATGTATTCCTCTCGTCGTTCTTACGGAAAAGCCTGTGGCCCTCAAGGAAAGCGATCGGCGCAAAGAGAATTTGAAGGCGGTTTTTGGTACGCCCAATGTATTTTTTATAGATGATTTTGGTCGTCAATTCCTATACAAAGAGCAAATTCAGGGATTTGTTCCCTATAATTTGCCAGTGTACATCGAATCTCTCACTGAAAGCAGTCAGGCAGACAACTCCGGGTCCGCGCTTCTTCAGCTTAAATCTTGGTATGGATCTATCTCTGAGCCGCTAGTGGTCATTAAAGGTCATGGCGGTATAGGGAAGACAACTCTCGTTAAGCAGTTTTTAGACGAAATACATTCGGATAGTCCGGAAACTGGTATTTTATTTATTGACTCTCATGAGATTATTGGTGAGCTGGAATCTATTATCCGATCTCGTCAAAAAATTGACGATATATATGATTTTTATCATGCGCAGTCGATTAGCCAGGCGGGGGATACGGAGAGACTTAGTAAAGACTTGTTGTCACTTTCTGTTGATAACGGGAGCCTTGTAATTGTTCTTGATGGACTTGATGAGGTCATTGCAAAACTCGGTGCAAAATTCGATGCGGTAAGTTTCATTCGATCAATCTCCACGATTTACTCGACTGATCTTCAGCGTGCCAAAATTATCATTACTTGTCGCGATTACTTCTGGGATTCACTGCTGGATGTTGGGCCGGTCAAAAAAATTGATCTTCAGCCCTTTAATCGTTCGATGGCAGATGAGTTTTTTCGAAAATCATTGGATACTGAGGCAAAGGTTTCAAGGGCGCTTTCTATTGCCGGTAAGTTTGCTCTTAAATCACCGTCGCTCACGGAAGAAGTTTACATACCCTACGTTCTGGATTTAATTGTTTATTTAATAAGGCAAAAGAACGAATTTAGCGATGCGCCACTTGGTGATGCGGATATTGGGACTCTATTGAATCCCGACATCCCAAATGATTTTTTGGTTGCCAATGTTTGTTTGCGGGAAATATCCAAATTACATAGCCTGCGTGTAGAGAGTCAAATTGAGTTTTTTGTGCAGCTTTCAGTTGCAAAGGATGGTCACGTCTCTATATATGATGTTAAGGCGTTGCTCGGTCGATTGCCTCATCAAACAGAAGAGGTGGTTGATGATACCGTGGAGCGGCTCAAAGGACATCCATTGCTTATTCATGCTAACAATAAACTTTATTTTAGGTATGATTTTTTTAACGAATATTTCAAATCTCTTTACATCGTAAAATATTTTTCGGCGCGGGATTTTGGTGCGTTAAGTTCTGATTTTGTCGAGGTGGCGGCTGATTATTTGCGATTCGATGGTGATTTTATGCATACGGTCTGTTCGCATTTGACATTCGATGATGAGTTGATGCTTTTTTCAATTGAGACGATTGAGCGTTTGCGTAACGATCTCCCGTCACTCGATCCGCGTTCTCGGTACAGGAATTTGCGCGCTTGTTCCGCTGTGTTCAGTCTTGTCCTTAGTTTGAGGCGAGAGGGGAAAGTAAAATTTGATGCGGAGATGTGTAGTGGTTTGATGAGGGATTTTTTTGAAAAGGATGGTGAAATTCAGGGGTTGTCTCTTGTTAATGTTGGGAGTAATTCTGCGGTTAAGCCGATTTTCGATTTTCGTGGTCAAGTGTTTCGAGACTGTTATTTCGAGCGCTATGATTTCTTCTGGGAGTGTGCGATAAATTCGGAGACGCGTTTTTTGGGGTCGACTTTCAAGTCACTTGAGCCTCGGAAGGGAGTGCGCCCTCAATTTTATGAGGGTACGTTTGGTGAGGGGTCCGATACTGTCGGTATTTCGCACCTGCTAGCACGAGAAAAGGAGGTATCGTCTCATCAGGCCGATAAGGTGCGTAACGATATAATTCGCTTCTTTAGGCTATTTTATGTGAAGGGAAATTTTTATCCGCAAAAGCAGGAGTTTATTCGCGGAAAACTTTTCACTGGAACGTATCTTCCTGTGCTGCTTAAGAACCGCGTGATCGAAGAGTTTGTTGATCCTTTGAAGGCAACGCTCAAGCAATATCGTGTGAGTTCTGAATATATGCCTATCTTGAAGCATATTGAGCAGGGCGCGCCGTCTATAGAATTGAATCGAGTAGTTAAATTGTTTTCTGCTTAGTTATAATGGCGTCGTATCCGGGTCGCATTCTTGCGGGATGTCAGCTTCATGTGGTTGTTTGATTTTTTGAATTGATAGAATTTTTATTAGTTGATCGCCAACTTTGGAGTGATGGCCTCACGTTCGTTGTCGACGCAGTCGGACACCACTGGCGTTTCGGTGCTGGCACCTAGTTCCTAATTACTGGTGGTCGTCCGAGGTCAACACGTCGAAGCTTAAATTTTTGCACGTTATTCAACTTGAACGGAGCGACGGAGATTGATGCTGTGATTGAAGTTGCAGGAAATTCGATATGCTCGATAAAAATCGTCGACCGGGGAGGTATCCGGAATTTCGTGTGTGAGGCGGGTTGAGATTCAGATTCCAATGTTGAATCGTTCCGGGTAAAGCAGCGCGAACTGAGTCATGGCGCTCTTCCAATCGTGCCGGGAACCGGTCCACTTGGCCACAACGTTGCGCAGCGCCAGCCAGATCAGTTTGAGTGCGGCCTCGTCCGACGGGAAGTGGCCGCGCGCCTTGATGATCTTTCGAAGCTGCATGTGCAACGACTCGATCGCGTTGGTCGTATATACAGTTTTCCGGATGTCGGGCGCTAAGGCATAAAACGGAATCACCTGATCCCAGGCCCGGCGCCAGAGGGCGGCAATCGGGGGGTATTTCGTACCCCACGGGCTCGTATCGAACGCGTCCAGCGCCACGGCGGCGGCTTCCTCCGACGGCGCCCGGTAGACCTCCTTGAGCGCCGCTGCAACGGATTTCCTGTCCTTCCAGCTGGCAAAGTCCAGCGAGTTCCGGATCAGATGCACGATGCAGGTCTGGACCGTCGTTTCCGGGAACACCGTGTTGATCGCTTCCGGGAAGCCCTTCAAGCCGTCGACCACGGCGATCAGGATGTCCTGCACGCCGCGCAGCTTCAGGTCGTTCACCACCCGCAGCCAGAACTTGGCCCCCTCGGTCTGCTCGATCCAAAGGCCCAGCACATCACGTGTGCCGTCGCGCCGCACGCCCAGCGCCAGGTAGATCGCATTGTTGCGCACAATGCCTTCGTCGCGGATCTTGACTCGCAAGGCGTCGAAGAACACGACCGGGTACATCGGCTCGAGCGGCCGCTGCTGCCATTCGCGCACCTCATCGATCACGGCATCGGTCACCGTGCTGATGAAGTCCGGCGATACCTCGATGCCGTACATCTCCAGCAGGAAACCCTGAATCTCCCGCACGCTCATGCCGCGTGCGTACATCGCGATGATCTTGTCGTCGAAGCCGGTGAAGCGTCGCTCGCCCTTGGCGATCAGCACCGGATCGAAGGTGCCTTCGCGGTCGCGCGGAATCTCGACGTCGAGCAGGTCGTCGTCGGTCGTGATGCGCTTGCGGCTGGTGCCGTTGCGATGGTTCGTGCGGCCAACCGGCTTGGCTTCGCCCTTCTCGTAGCCGAGGTGGTGGGTCAGTTCGCCGCCCAGCGCGCGCTCGAAGATTGCCTTCTTGAGCGCCGCGAGCTGCTCATGGATCGTCGCCCGATCCAGCGTCCCGGGCACCAGTTGCTTGATGAGTTCCGGGTCCAGGTTCAAGCCCTTGCCCGGCTCAATCGTCACTTCTTCCTTGCGTTTGCGTGGCATAAGGTGGCTCCTTGGCCATCAGTTTATGCCTCACACACAAAGATTCGGATAGGCTCTCGACCGGATAGAGAAAAAGTCGACCAACGGTCGCCAAAGAAGCGAGTCGCGGGCTTCTATGCCTAACGGCCAATCCCTCTCAATTCCCCATTTCTGAGATGCCAGCCCGACTACACTGGTCGTGAAGCCTTGCTTCTCGCCATCGAAAGTTGAACGCAGCCCCTCTGCCTCGGTGGTCGAAAGAAAGCTGTCTTGCCCAACAAGACTCAGCGAAGAGGGGAGAAAAAGGGGAAACCCAAGGCATCAAAGAAGCGCGGGCCGCATGGGCGGCAACCCATACGACCCGCTGACCACCACCAACTCGCCACAGGAGTCGGAAATGGCTGACACCAATACTAAGCCACGTCGTAGAAAGAACAAACCCGTCAACATGCAGAAGACGTTTGAGCTGGTCCTTCGCAACTACCCGGACCTTCCCAAGCGAGGCTGGCCGTACCTGCCGTGGATGAAGGCGATCGATATCAATTTCAAGATCTTCGGATTCAAGCCGGGCGACCGCGTGTACCTGCGGGTCTGCGATGCCAACCGTACGATTACGATCACGCCGGACTACGGCCAGTTGGCGCTGCGAGAGCAGCCGTACCACGATCCCGACTGGGTACCGCCGCCGCTATAACGCTTGCAAGGGCTGCTTGATGCGGCTCTAGCGAGTGGAACGCAGGCGTTTCTCGAATGCGATTGACCGCCGGGGCGACACAGCCCCGGCCATTGCCGCGAACGCCGCGATTCACACGTCCAGCGACTTTCAACAACTGTCACGACGCAAGGCCCGGGAGGCCGCGCCGCGCCTGCCGAAATAGCCGAACGAACGGCGTCACATCACCGCGCGCCAGCCCGCCGCTTCACAACCGTTCCCCGCTGCAACACATACTCGATCCGCGCGCCTTCATCGGCCACGACCCCGATATCCTCGAGCGGATTGCCATCGAGCACGACAAGATCAGCGATCGCCCCCGTCGCAACCACCCCAAGCTCCCCCGTCATATTGACGATCTCCGCCGCCACGGTCGTCGCCGACCTGAGCGCTTCCAGATTCCCGAGCACCTCCGCCCGAATCCGAAACTCTCCAGACTGAAACGCATGCATCTCGCCGAGCAGGTCCGACCCGAACCCCATCTTCACGCCGGCCTTTGCATAGATCTCGAGCGACTCGCGTCCTTTCTGCTGCACGGAAGCCACTTTCGCGATGGAGTCCGCCGGCATCCCAAACTCAGCCCCATGTTTAGCCAGCGCGTCATAAGTCACCAGCGTCGGCACCACAAACGCCCCCCGTTCATGCATGAGCATCGCAGCCGCTTCATCCACGAGATTCCCGTGCTCGATCGTCCGCACGCCGCATCGCACGGCCCGCGCAATCGCCCGCCCCGTATACGCATGCGCCATCACATAAGTATTCGCGGCCTCGGCCTCGTCGACGATCGCCCGGATCTCATCCTCCGAATACTGCGTATTCGCAATCGGATCGGTCGGCGAAGCCACGCCACCAGAAGCCATGATCTTGATCTGCGTCGCGCCTTTTTGAATTTCTTCACGCACCGCGAGCCGCACACCTTCAACGCCGTCGACCACCCGCGCAATCGCCCCCGTTCGAAAGCAGCACGAACAAGGCTCCAGCAAATCCCCCCGGGGCCGAAAGTCCCCATGCCCGCCGGTCTGCGACAGCGCCTTCCCCGACGGGAAAATCCGCGGCCCCGGAATCAGCCCCGTCTCGACCGCCTGCATCAGGCTCCAATCCGCGCCCCCGGCATCCCGCACACTGGTGAACCCCCGCGACAACATCGCATCGAGAATCGGCAGCGACCGAATCGCCGCGAGAATATTCGGCTGCGTCGCATTCGCGCCCAGGTTCGCATTCGACGCCAGCACATGCACATGGCAATCGATGAACCCGGGCATCACGGTCTTGCCGCGCACGTCGATCACCTGCGCATTCGGCAAATCCACCGGTCGATCGGTGACTTCGACGATCCGCTCGCCTTCGATCACGACATGATGATGTTCGAGCAACACGCCTCGTTCGAGGTCGAGCACGTTGCCGCCTTGAAGCACGGTAATGGTCATGGGAAAAAATCCTTATCGAGTCGTTGCGGCCGCACGCTTCGCATCCCTCACGAAGCGCGTGCCGACGAAGCTGACGGCTGCCGCGAGCATCACGTAGAACGCGGGCGCCATGTTGCTGCCGGTGCGGGCGATGAGCCACGTGATCAGGAACGGTGCGAACCCGCCGAAGATCGTCACCGCGAAGTTGTACGCAACGGATAGCCCGGTCGACAGCACCTTGGTCGGAAACAGCTCCGCGAACGCCGCGAGGATCGGCCCCGTATAGGCCGCGATCAGCACGCCGAACACGGCCTGGAACACGATCAACGACGTGAACCCGGGCGCGTGGTTGATCCACGAGAACATCGGCCACGCCAGCACGAGTATCGCGAGCGCCGAGCCGGACAGGAATACGCGCCGTCCCCACGCGTCGGCGAGTCGCCCGACGATCGGCGAGCAGCACATGATCATCAGCCCGCCGACCATGCCGGCCGTGAAGCCGGTCGATTGCGGCAGATGCAGCGTGCGCACGGAATAGGTCGGCATGTAGAACAGCAGCACGTAGGTGCAGACGGTCCACAGAATGACCATCGAGAAACTCGCGAACGTCTCGCGCGGATACGTGTGCAGCACTTCCTTCAGCGGCGAGCTTTCCTTCGCCTGCGATTCGACGGCGCTGAACGCGGGCGTCTCGTCGATATGTCTGCGAATGAAGTAACCGACCGGCCCGACGACGATCCCGAGCAGGAACGGCAGCCGCCAGCCCCAGCTATGCAGCGCCTGCGTGTCGAGCGAGGTCGTGACGAACGTGCCGGTCGCCGCACCCAGCAGCACCGCGAAGCCGATGCTCGACTGGATCCAGCTCGAGTAATACGCGCGTTTCTCCGGCGGCGCGTATTCGGTGAGGAACGCGGTGGCGCCGCCCATCTCGCCGCCGGCCGAGAAGCCTTGGAGCAGCCGCGCGACGACGATCAACAGCGGCGCGGCGATGCCGGCCTGTTCGTAGGTGGGCGCGATCCCGATCAGCGCGGTGCCGGCCGCCATCAGCAGGATCGTCAGCGACAGCGCGGCCTTGCGGCCTGCCTTGTCGGCATAGACGCCGAGCACGATGCCGCCCACCGGCCGCATGAAGAAGCCCACGCCGAAGGTCGCGACGGTGAGCAGCACGGACGTCAGTTCGTTGCCGGTCGGGAAGAACAGCTTCGCGATGATCACCGCGAAGAAGCTGTAGACGGTGAAGTCGAACCATTCGAGACCGTTGCCGATCACGGTCGCGACGATGGCGCGGCGGCGCTGTTGCACCGCCGCATCGACGGCAGGCGCGGCGCGCGGAGAAAGCGTTCCTTGCATGGTCTCTTCCTTGGTCAGAAGACGGGACGGTTGCCCCGCACGAATCCCATGCTAAGGAACGCCGGATTTTTTTCTGAAACGAAAGATTCGCATGCAGGCATGCGCTGCACGCATGCGTCGCGCCCGGTATTCAGGACGCGATCTGCTGCTCCGCCTGTTCGAACAGCCAGCGGGTGAACAGGCGGGCGGCCTGGTTCTGCGCGCGGTCGTTCGGCGAGATCACGTAATAGCCGCCGCCGTGGCTCGCGGACGCGTCCGTCACGCGTACGAGCAGGCCGGCGTCGATGCATGCGTCGATCATGTAGCGCCAGCCAAGCGACACGCCTTGACCGAGTATCGTCATCTGCACGATCTGCGGATAGGAGTTGATCGTGATGTCCTGCGGCTGCGCCTTCTGCCGGTCGACGTCGTTCAAGTCGAACCATTCGGACCACGACATCCATTGGCGCTGGCCGTCTTCGAGGCGCAGCAGCGTTTCGTTCGCGAGATCGGCGGCGTCGAGCGTGCGGCCGGCCAGATAGCCGGGCGCGCAGACGGGGAACACTTCTTCGTCGAACAGCCGGCGTGCGGTGTATTCGGCCGGCGCCTGCTGGCGCACGTAGTAGACGCCCACGTCGAATTCCGCGGGCGACATCGAGGCAAGGCCGTCGCGCACGATCAGGCGCAGCTTGATGTTGGGATACGTGGCGCGAAAGTTCGGTAGCCGCGGCGTGAGCCAGAGCAGCGCGACGCCGGACGAGCACGCGATCGTCAGTTCGAGATCGCCGTACGGTTTCATCACGTCGTGCGTGGCCTGTGCGCATTGCGTGAGCAGATGGTGGACTTGCGCCGCGTATTGCTCGCCGGCGATCGTCAGCCGCAGCGAACGATGTTCGCGAACGAACAGCGAGCGGCCGAGGAATTCCTCGAGCTGCTGGATCTGGCGGCTGATCGCGCTTTGGGTCAGGTGCAGTTCGGCGGCGGCTTTCGTGAAACTCGCGTGCCGCACGGCGGCTTCGAACGCGATGAGGCACTGAAGGGGCGGCAGAGGCGTGATGCGCATGGCGGTTGGCGGAGTCGATGGCGCTGCCGACATGATACGGGTGCACTCGACGAAAATCGCAACCTGCAAAGGGCGCTGTGGATTCGCCCCATTCGTGCGAAGATTGCGCGAAACGACACCGACACGTGCCCGAGAACGACGTGACCCTATCGAACCCTGAGAGCAAAGTGAAAGCCGCCGATGCCCACCCGCCCTGGATGCCCGTCGCGCTGGCCGAACTCGGCATCCGCCGCCATCCGCCGGGCAGCATCAACCCGCGCATCGTCGAGTACAACAACCAGACGAACCTGGCCGGCTACGACGACAAGATTTCCTGGTGCTCGTCGTTCGTGAACTGGTGCATGGTGCACGCCGGATTCCGCGGTACAGGCTCGGCGCTCGCACGCTCGTGGCTGGAATGGGGCAAACCGCTGGAGCGCCCGGTCTACGGCTGCATCGCGATCCTGACGCGCGATGATCCGACGAGCTGGAAAGGGCACGTTGGTTTCTACCTGCGCCACGATGCCGAACACGTGCATCTGTTCGGCGGCAATCAATTGGAAGAGGTTCGCGAGCTTGCGTACCCGTTGCATGAAGTGATCGGGTACCGTTGGCCGGCCACCGAATGATCGCGCAGCGACGGCGCGCGCAAAACACCCAACGACACTTTTCCCGCCGCTGCTAATCTGTCAAGCGTGCCGCATTGGCCCACCCGGAGCCTGTCGGCGCGCAAGCCCGCAGTCGCCGATCTCCGTACCCACAAGGAGCCTGCAGCGCAGACTGGCAATCTTCGTCTCTACGCTAATGCGCGATACAGGCTCCTGTTGAAGCCGGGTGCGATGAACGCACAGGCCCAGTGCGATAAATGGGTAGGTGTAGAAATCTCGCGTGGCGTAGTTATATTTCCGCCAATGGAAAAGGCCGGTCAGAACAGCTGACCGGCGCGGCCAATTACGATTCCTCTCTTGCAGCTCCCTCGATCGCATCCGTGTCCCATTTTCCGCGTCGCGTCGCCTCGGCCAGCATGCCAAGCGTCAGCGGGTAGCGCTTTGGCGGTCGGAGCCGCTTCACGAATAGCCCAATGAGTGACGACAGCAGTTCCTGACCTTCGGGGCCGAAGTATCGCCGGTACGGGAACCCCTCGGCGTCGACGTTGAATGTCTCGGCCCACTTGTCGATAAATTCGATCCCGTCGAGGCCGGTGACGCCGAGATCCTCCTCAAGCCGTGATTGCGGCTGAAGGTTCAGCTTGCCGCCGAACAGCGGCCGGCCAAGCTCCTTACGGGCGAAGGCTTCGAAACGTTCCCAGGTGTCGTCTTTCATGGCTCAGAGCACTCGATCTTCGGGTTTCACGAGTCGGTTGTAGGTCGTCACGGTGTTGCGCGCCACGCGTTCATTTTTTCCTGATCCAGCTAGAGCGCTGCTCCCCCGGCATATGCCTTCGCGAAGGCGATACCTTACCGCATCGCGTCGAACAGCCCGACCGGTTCCGCCGCCCGGTCCCAGCTCACGATCGCGCTCAATTCTTCGCCACCGCCTCGACCTCCGTCCCACCCGCCCCCTCATTCCTGCTCCACCCACCCCCAAGCGACCGATACAACGCCACCGCCGCGAGCGCGTGCTCGCGCTTGACCTGATTGAGCGAATCCGAGTCGCGCAGATAAACCTCCTGCGCCGACAGCACATCGAGAAAATCCGTCGCGCCGCCCTTGTAAAGCTGATTCGCCAACCCAAGCGCTTTATCGGAAGCCGCCAATGCGCTACCCAGCCTCCGCGTCGCCTCATCGGAACTGACGAGATTCGCGCGCGCATCCTCGACTTCCCGCAACGCTTGCAGCATCGTCTGCCGTAACCCGAGTTCCGACTCACGCATCCGGCTTTCGCTCTGCGAGATATCGGCGGTAATCCGTCCCGCGTTGAAGATCGGGCTCGTCGCACTCAGCGCCGCGCTGAACAGGTTATCGGTCAACGTCGGCAACCCGAGATACGAAGCCGCCAGAATCCCGTCCGTCAGGTTCAACGAAAACTTCGGATAGCGCTCGGCCTTCGCCACGCCCACTTGTGCCGCCCGCCGCTCGACTTGAGCGTAGGCAGTCAGCACATCGGGCCGCCGCAGCAACGCCTGCGACGGCAACGTCCCCGGCACACCGACCGGCGGCGCTGGAATCTCGCCGGCCTGCGCCAACACGAGCCGATCGACCGATTCCGGCGTCCGCCCCGAATACACGGCGATCAGATTGAGCTGATGCGATATCTGCGCCTGCGTCGGCGGAATCCTGGCTTCGAGCGCATCGAGCTGGTTCTGCGCACGGGTCACGTCGAGTTCCGTCGACAGCCCGAACGCCTGTCGCTTGCGCGTGAGTTCGAGCGCATGCTGCCGGATCTTTGCGTTGTCCTGCAGGATCTTCAATTCCTGCTGCGCCCAGCGCAGATCGACATACGCGGATGCCGCATCGGCCGCGAGCGCGAGCCGCATCGCGTCTTCTGCATGCTTCTGCCCAACCAGCTCGGCCTGTGCGGCCAGCAAATCGAGCCGTTCGCCGCCGAACACGTCGGGCGACCAGCTCAGCGCGAGCCCCGCACCCGCCTGCCGCACATAGCCGAGCGGCGGCGGCGTGTTCTGTCGCGCGTCGGCCGCATGGGCGGTCGCGTCGAGTTCGGGCAGCAGCACCGCGCGCTTCTGCACGGTCAGCGCCTGTGCCTGCTTCACGCGTTCGGCAGCGGCTTGCAGATCGAGATTGCCGTCGAGCACGGTCGCGATCAACCGATCGAGCACGGGGTCGTGGAATTGCGCCCACCAGGCGGCGGCGTCGATGTCCGCGCGCGGCACGTCGGTATCCCATGCGGTCGGCGCAAGCGTCCGAACCGATTCGTTCAACGCCGGATGTTGCGCGGGCTGCACCGCACACCCGGCGGCGAATGCGCTGACGGCCAGCGCGACGAGTAGCTTCTTCATGATGATCCTTTGGCCTCAGTGCGCGTCCGGCGGCGGCGCATTCAACGTAATGGGTTTGGAAAACACGACGGCAAGCAGCGCGACGACGAAGCACAGCGACAGTGCGTAGTACGCGTCCGCATAGGTGAGCGTCAGCGCTTCGCGATAGATCAGCCGATGCAGGTTCGCGAGGCCGGCCTGCGCGGTATTCAACGTATTGCCGGCCACCGATCCCCAGTACGCGGCCTGGCGATCGAGCAGCGATGCGACCTGCGGTTCGCCGGCGCTCACGTGCTCGTTCAGCCGCAGATAATGAAAATTCAGCCGGTCGTTGAGCATCGTCGCGCTCACCGCGATGCCGATCGCGCCGCCGAGGTTACGCATCAGGTTGAACAACCCGCTCGCCGATTTCAGTCG
The DNA here is from genome assembly GCF_001526365.1 of Burkholderia sp. MSMB1835. Lineage (NCBI taxonomy): Bacteria > Pseudomonadati > Pseudomonadota > Betaproteobacteria > Burkholderiales > Burkholderiaceae > Burkholderia > Burkholderia sp. MSMB1835. The sequence continues at coordinate 391,722 of NZ_LOYP01000059.1, read as the reverse complement.
AGACTGCGGCAGCGAGCCGAGCGCCATCGTCACGATCGGCGGTACGCTGAACTGCTGGCCGATGCCGCGCAGCGCCTGCGGCAGCAGCAATTCCCGCCAGCCCCAGTCGTGCGTGATCGGCGTGTACAGGTAGCAGCCGAGGCCGAAGCAGATCAACCCGAACACGAGCAGCGCACGCATGCTGAAATAGCGCGCGGCGAACGCATACGCGCACAGCGCGATCAATTGGAACGCGCCGACCGACAGCAGCGCGATGCCGATCTGCAGCGAGCTGAACGCGCGCACCTGCGCGAGGAACAGCGGCGTCAGGAACACGGTCACGAAGATCCCGATACCGGTCACGAACGACAGCAGGCTGCCGATCCCGAAGTTGCGCACGGCGAGCGCGCGCAGGTCGACGATCGGATCGTCGGCGGTCAGCGCGTGCACGATGAACAGGAAGCCGCAGATGCCGGAGATCCACGCGCAGATGACGATCGCATCGTCGCCGAACCAGTTCTTGCGCGGGCCTTCTTCGAGTACGTATTCGAGGCAGCCGAGGAAGCCGGACATCAGCGCGATGCCGAGATAGTCGCCGCGCTTGATCAGGCTGAGGTCGGGCTCGTCGATATGCACGTAGCGCGGCACGAGCGCGGCCACCGCGATGCCCGGCACGAGGTTCAGGTAGAACAGCCAGTGCCACGACCATTGGTCGGTGATCCAGCCGCCGATCACCGGGCCGATCGCCGGCGCGAGCGATGCGAGCGCGCCGATGGTCGTCGACGCGATCAGTCGCTGCTTGCCGGGAAACAGCACGAACGCGGTGGTGAACACGGTCGGGATCATCGCGGCGCCGAGCGCGCCCTGCATCCCGCGGAACAGGATCATCGAGTTGATGTCCCACGCGAGCCCGCACAGCATGCTGGTGATCGTGAAACCGACGGCCGATGCGACGAACAGCCAGCGCGTCGACATCACCTTCGACAGCCAGCCCGACATCGGGATCACGATGATCTCGGCGATCAGGTACGCGGTCTGCACCCACGACAATTCGTCCTGGCTCGCGGACAGCCCGCCGCCGATGTCGCGCAGCGACGACGCGACGATCTGGATGTCGAGGGTCGCCATGAAGAAGCCGACGCACATCAGCGCGAACGCGAACACGCGCTGTCTGGTCGGTTGCGACGCGGGGTCGCCGGAAAACGCGGTGGTCATCGTCGGCTCCCGCTCAGTGCTTGTGGTCGGTATGCACGGTCACGACCGCGGACAGGCCGGGGCGCAGCACCTGCTCGATGCCGGGCTGCGGATCGAGATGCACGCGCACGGGCACGCGCTGGACGATCTTCGTGAAGTTGCCGGTCGCGTTCTCGGGCGGCAGTACGCTGAAGGTCGCGCCGGTCGCCGGCGCCAGGCTGTCGACGCGGCCATGCAGGCGCGTGCTCGACGCGTCGAGCGCGACGTCGACGCGATCGCCCGCGCGCATCTTGCGCAACTGGTCTTCCTTGAAGTTCGCGTCGACCCACAGGCCGGACGCCGGCACGACCGTCAGCAGCGGCACGCCGACGTTCGCGAGCATCCCGACGCGGCCCGTGCGGTTGCCGACGTAGCCGTCGACCGGCGAGCGGATCGTCGTGTATTCGACGTTGAGTGCCGCGACGCGCTGTGCGGCGAGCGCGGTGTTTACACGGGCCCGCGCATCGGCGAGCTGTGCGCCGAGCACGTCGAGCTGCCGCTTCGAGGCGAGCAGCGCGGCGTCGCTGCGTTCGACGGCCGCGCCGGCCTTCGAGTAATCGGCATCCGCGCGTTCGACGATCTGGTTCGATACGGCGTCCGACTTCACGAGCTCGCGATAGCGCACGCGGTCCGACGCGGCGCGCGTCAGTTCGGCCGACGACGCGTTCTTGTCCGCCGCGTGCTGGCCGATCACCGCGAATTGCAGTTGCTGCTTCGCTTCGAGTTCGGTCACGGCGGCGCGCGCGCTGTCGACTTCGGCGCCGGCCTGCGCGAGCTTCGCGTCGTAGTCGCGCGCATCGAGCTGCACGAGCACGTCGCCAGCCTTCACGCGCTGGTTGTCGGTCACGAGAATCTTGTCGACGAAGCCGTTGACCTTCGGCGCGAGCACCGTCACGTCGCCGCCGACATACGCGTCGTCGGTGCTTTCCTGGAAGCGCAGCACGAACAGCCAGTCGAGCGCGGCGGCCGCGACCACGACGACGACGGCGCCCACCGCGATGCGCATCCACGGCACGCGGCGTTGCTGCTTCGCGGGCCGCTCGGTTGTGGCTGCTTCGCGGGACGAGGCAGCGGCTTGGGTCGTATCCATCGATTCACCTATGTATATGCACTGTTCAAAACGACCGACGGCCCGGCGTCGATCGGGGAAGGGGTCAGCGTTCCGGCAGGTTGTGCGTGATCCGGAACAATTCGTCTCTCAGGCGGGCCGCCTGCGTCGGCCCGAAGCACCGCTCGAACGCTTCCTGTGCGGCGAGCCAGTGCACGTGCGCATCGGCCACCTTCGTTTCGCCGTCCGCGGTCAGCGCGAACGTCTGGCCACGGCAGGGCGGCTCGATGCGCCCCGTCACCAGCGCCGCGCCGACGAGCGGCTTGAGCGCGCGCAGCAGCGCGGTGCGTTCGATCACCAGCACGTTCGACAACGTCGCCATCGTCAGGCCGGGCCGATCGCGCAGCAGCGCGAGGATGCTGTATTGCGACGGCGTGACGCCCGCCCGCGACAGGTAACGCTCGTAGAACTGCGAAATTCGTCGGGCGGCTTGCCGGACTGCGAAGCAATCGTCGTCGGTGAGCGTGGTCTTGTGCATGTGCACATGTTAGGTGGCGGGGCGGCGCGAAGCGAGCGGCGCGGCGGGATCAGATTGGTGTCGTGGCTGTACCAATCGGCGTCGGCAACGCGCGTTCGCGCGCCGGGTCAAGCCGCCGCGGGCACGCTCCAGCCTTCGCGGTCGCAATACGCGGCCGTGTAGTCGATGAACGCCTTCACCTTCGCGGGCAGCAGCGCGCGGTTCGCGTAGGCGAGCTTGATGTCGACGAACGCATCGACGAGATCGGCGCCTTCCAGCAACTGCACGAGCGCGCCCGACGCGAGTTCGGCCTCGACGAGCGTTTTCGGGACGATGCCGATGCCGAAGTCGTGCATCACCATTTCGCGGTTGAACACGGGGCTGTTCGACGAGATGTCGAAACGGAACGGCACGGTGAGCGTGTCGCCGTCGACGCGGAACGACAGCGCGGGGCGGCGCAGCGACGGCGAGATCGGCACGAACGGATGAAGGGCGAGGTCGGCCGGCGTCTCGGGGCGCGCATGCGCGTGCAGATACGCGGGCGTCGCGACGATCACGACCGGAATGCGCTCGATCAGCCGCACGACGGTCGATTCGCTCGTCAGCATGTACGGCACGACGATGCCGATGTCGTAGCCTTCGCCGACCAGATCGACCGGGCGCTCGGTCAGCGTGACGTCGAGGCGCACGTTCGGATGCGCGGTCTTGAAGCCGGCGATCAGCGGCACGAGGCGGTTCAGCGCGGCCGTCGTATGCGCGACGAGGCGCAGCAGCCCCTCGGGCTCGCGCGTGTGCGTCTGCGCTTGCGCTTCCAGCGCGTCGAGCTCGTCGAGTACGGCCGCGCAACGCTCGTAGATCCGCTCGGCCGTTTCGGTCAGCGACACCTGGCGCGTGGTCCGGTGCAGCAGCCGGCTGCCGAAGCGAGCCTCCAGATCCGCGACCGCGCGCGACACGACCGGCCGCGCAAGGCCGTGCATGTCCGCGGCGCGCGTGAAGCTGCGCATCTCCACCACCGACCGGAAGATCCGCAGCTTGTCGATGTAGTCCATGTCCGTCTCCTTGACGCGATGGCCGGCCGCCGGCCGCTGTTACGACGGAGTGTACATTGACTTTATGCATATGCACATATAGATTGCGAAACATGAACGACATCTCGATTGCCCAGACCTGCAACTGCCTCGCGTTGCGCCAGGCGGCGCGCTTCGTCACGCAGTTGTACGAGCGCCATCTGGCCCCCGTTGGCGTCACGCCCGCGCAGTTCTCGATCATGGCGAACCTTACGCATCGGCCCGGCCTGGTGATGAGCGACCTCGCCGATACGCTCGTGATGGATCGCACGACCTTGCTGCGCGCGCTGAAGCCGTTGCAGCGCGACGGCTTCGTTGCGACGGCTGCGTCCGAGCACGATGCGCGTGCCCATGCGCTCCATCTCACGAAGCTCGGCGAGCGCACGTTCGCGCAGGCGAAAGTCGCGTGGCAGGCCGCACAGGACGAATTCGACGCGCAGTTCGGCCGCGATCGCGCGAAGGCGTTGCGCAATGAGCTGTTCAGCCTGACGGCGGAACGCTAGGCGCGGCTGGCGGTTCGGTGTGGCGAGCGACTGGTGCGAAATCCGAGCCATTGGTGCGATCGGAAGCGTCGAGTCGTGAAGATTGGTTTTAATGGTGTCCGGTTTTCGGGTGATCTGGACAGTTTTTATTTCCAGTTGTAGAGTCCTCTGACCGATTTCAGGGCCGGCGCCGCCGGTACGAGTCACGAGGAGCCACCGATGCTGCAGTTGAGTGACCGCGACGACGCGATGTTGCGCGGGGATTTCGGCGACGGCGTCGCCCGCGCGATGCGCATCGTCGCGCGCACGGCGCAGGTGATGTCCGCGCCGCACCTGATCGACATTACGTCCGCGCACATCGACGGCTGTCTGTATCACGGCCGGACGAGCCTCGACTTCGTCGACTATTTCGTCGAGACGGGCGCGAAGGTCGCGGTGCCGACCACGCTGAACGTCGGGTCGCTCGACCTGATCCATCCCGAGCTGTATCACGGCGACCGCACGATCCAGCGCGATGCGCAGCGCCTGATGGATGCGCATGTGCTGCTCGGCTGCGAATCGAGCTTCACGTGCGCGCCGTATCAACTGAAGAATCGTCCCGCGATGGGCGAGCAGATCGCGTGGGCCGAATCGAATGCGATCGTGTTCGCGAACTCGGTGCTCGGCGCGCGCACGAGCCGCTACGGCGATTTTCTCGATCTGGCTGCCGCGATCACCGGGCGTGCGCCGTATGCGGGGCTGCATGTCGACGCGAACCGCGCCGCGGGGATCGTGTTCAATGCACCGGACTTCAGCCGCCTGCCGTCGCGCGACATCTATTTCGCCGCGCTCGGTTTGGCGGTCGGCAAGATCGCGGGCGCGATCGTGCCGGCGATCGTCGGGCTGCCGGCGGACACCACCGAGGACGAGCTCAAGGCGCTTGGCGCGGCCGCCGCGTCGAGCGGGGCCGTCGCGCTGTTCCATGCGGTCGGCGTGACGCCCGAGGCGCCGACGCTCGATGCCGCGTTGCACGGGCAGGCGGCGCAACGCACGGTCGACATCACGATGGCCGATCTCGACGAGATTCGCCGCACGCTGAATCACGGCGCGGCCGGCGACGCGCTCGTCGCGGTCGCGCTCGGTACGCCGCATTTTTCGCTGGCCGAATTCCGCACGCTCGACACGTTGCTCGACGCGTTCGACGGCCAGCCGGCCTGCGATTTCTACGTGAACACGAGCCGCTTCATTTTGTGGGAGCTGGAGCAAGCCGGTCTCGCGGAGAAATTCGCCGCGCGCGGCGTCCAGATCGTCGTCGATACCTGCACGTACATCACGCCGGTGATGAAGCAGTTGTCGGGGCTGGTGATGACCAACTCGGGGAAATGGGCGTCGTATGCGCCCGCGAACATCGGCGTGACGGTCGCGTACGGCAGCATGCGCGAATGCGTGCGGTCCGCATACGAAGGCAAGGTGCGATTCGATGACTGAAGCGACGGGACAATGCTTGACGGGCGACACGCTCGTGCCGGGCAGCGCGTGCGCGCGCCCGTTCGTCCTCGACAAGCCGCTGAGCTTCTGGGGCGGCTACGACTCGGGCGCGGGCCGGATCGTCGATCGCGGGCATCCGCAGGCCGGCGCGAGCCTGGCCGGCAAGGTGATGGTGATGCCGCACGCGAAGGGTTCGAGCTCGAGCAGCAGCGTGCTCGCGGAAGCGGTGCGCAACGGCACGGGGCCGGTCGCGATCGTGTTGAAGGAGCGCGACCTGATCATCTCGATCGGCGCGATCGTGGCCGCCGAGCTGTATGCGATCGCGGTGCCGGTGGTGTGCGTGAGCGACGATGTGTACGACGCGATCGCCGCGGCTACGGGCGACGTGCGGATCGAAGCGGGAGAGGGGGACGGCGGCGCGCGGATTCATATCGGCGGCTGACCCGCTGCGCGCGTGTTTCGCATCAGTCGCGTGCCGTCGCCGCCGCCTCCCGATACGCGCTCGGCGTCTGTCCGGCCCAGCGCCGGAACGCGCGCGTGAAATTCGCCGGGTCGGTGAATTGCAGCCGTTCGGCGATCGTTTTCAGATCGAGATCCGACGCGGCGAGCAACTGCTTGGCGTCGCGAAACCGTGCTTCGTCGAGCAATCGCCGATAGCTCGATCCGGCTTCCTCGAGGCGGCGCCGCAGCGTGCGCGTCGACACGAGCAGCGCATCGGCGAGCGTGTCCGGCCCCGGATAATCGCCGGCCGCGCGCGCCAGTTCCGCCCGCACGCGCTCGACCAGATCGCCTTCCTCCTGCCGCACCTGCGCATATTCGCGCTCGACCTGCACGAGCGCCTGCCGGTGCGCGACTTCGTCGGCGAGCGGCAGCGGCCAGTCGAGCGCGTCGCGTGCGATCCACAACGCATTGGCCGCGCAGCCGAATGCCACCGGCGGCAACGTATCGCGATAGCGCGCGAAATACGCAGGCTCCGGCCACGTGAATTGCAGCGTGATTGGCGGTGACACGCGGCCGGACCACTGCGAGATGTTCTGCGCGAGCCCCGTGAGCACGAATTCGAACATCACGTGGTGCTGCAGCACGGGGTTCGCCTGCACGCCATGCAGTTCGAGCGTCGCGCCGCGTGCGTCCTCCGCATAGGTCAGCCGGTATTGGCGATTGCGCATCCGGAAGTAGCGCTGCGTGACCGACAGCGCTTCGCGGATGTCCCGCGCGGTCAGCGTCGCGTAGCCGAGAAAGCCGTGCACGGTCGGCTTCAGCAGCAGCCCGAATGCGAGCCCGATACCCGGATCGCCGCCGATTTCGATCGCGTTGAGCACGAGCCGCCCCCATTGCGACGGCGCGACGCGGGCGTCCGGCTCGGCCAGCACGGCGTCGCGCAGGCCCGTGCCGGCACGCACGGCGGCCAGGTCGACGCCGCGTGCGGCCAGCGCCTGCAGCAGCAGGCGCGTATAGGCGACCGGAATGGTCGGCCGGCGCAGCCCGAGGCGATCCTTGCGAGACGGGGAAGTCATGTCGATTTGGCCGGAAATGACAAGCATTATGGCTGTTTGGCCCCTCACGTTCAAGGCGGCGCGCGCCTACGATGACAGGCATCGCTTATTGGCCGGATCATCATGACGACTCCCTTTCCCCACCTGCTCGCACCGCTCGATCTCGGCTTCACGACGCTGAAGAATCGCGTACTGATGGGCTCGATGCATACGGGCCTCGAAGACAGCCGCAAGACGCTGCCGCGCCTCGCCGAATATTTCGCCGAGCGTGCGCGCGGCGGAGTCGGCCTGATCGTGACGGGCGGCTTCGCACCGAACGTGGCCGGCTGGACCAAGCCGTTCGGCGGCATGCTGACGACGTCGGCCGCCGCGCGCCGGCATCGCGAGGTCACCGGCGCGGTGCATGCGGAGGACGGCAAGATCGCGCTGCAGATCCTGCATACGGGTCGCTACGGTTATCACCCGTTCGCGGTCGCGCCGTCGAAGATCAAATCGCCGATCTCGCCGTTCGCGCCGCACGAACTGAGCGCGCGCGGCGTCGAGCGGCAGATCCGCGCGTTCGTGCGCTGCGCGACGCTGGCACGCGAAGCCGGGTACGACGGCGTCGAGATCATGGGCTCCGAGGGTTACCTGATCAACCAGTTCATCTCGATGCACACGAACAAGCGCACCGACCAGTGGGGCGGCTCGTACGAGAACCGCATGCGCTTGCCGATCGAGATCGTCGAGCGCACGCGCGAAGCGGTCGGCCGCGACTTCATCCTGATCTACCGGCTGTCGATGCTCGACCTGATTCCGGACGGCAGCGACTGGAGCGAAACCGTGCAGCTCGCGAAGGCGGTCGAGCGCGCGGGCGCGACCCTCATCAACACGGGGATCGGCTGGCACGAGGCGCGCGTGCCGACGATCGCGACGTCGGTGCCGCGCGGCGCGTTCGCGTGGGTGACGAAGAAGATGAAGGGCGAGGTCGGCATTCCGCTCGTGACGACCAACCGGATCAACCGGCCCGAAGTGGCCGAGCAGATTCTCGCGGACGGCTGCGCGGACATGGTGTCGATGGCGCGCCCGCTGCTCGCGGATGCCGAGTTCGTCGTCAAGGCCGCGCAGGGCCGTGCCGACGAGATCAATACCTGCATCGGCTGCAATCAGGCATGCCTCGATCACGCGTTCAAGAACCAGATCGCATCGTGCCTGCTGAACCCGCGCGCGTGCCACGAGACCGAGCTGAAATACACGCCCGCGCCGCAGCCGAAGCGGATCGCGGTGGTCGGCGCGGGGCCGGCCGGGCTCGCCTGCTCGACGGTGCTCGCGCAGCGCGGCCATCGGGTCGACCTGTTCGACGGCGCGGCCGAGATCGGCGGCCAGTTCAACATGGCGAAGCGGATTCCGGGCAAGGAGGAGTTTCATGAAGCGCTGCGCTACTTCGGCCGGCAGGTCGAACTCACCGGCGTGAAGCTGCACCTGAACCGCCGCGTCGACGCGAGCGATCTGATCGCGGGCGGTTACGACGAGATCGTGCTGGCGACCGGCGTCGCGCCGCGCGACCCGAAGATTCCGGGGCAGGACGGGCCGAACGTGCTCAGCTATATCGACGTGCTCGCGGGCAGGCAGCCGGTGGGCCGGCGGGTCGCGGTGGTGGGCGCGGGCGGGATCGGCTTCGATGTCGCCGAATATCTGGTGCAGGACGGCGAGTCGCCGACGCTCGATCTCGACGAATGGAAAGCGGAGTGGGGCGTGACCGACCCGGCCGCGACGCGCGGCGGCGTGACGCGTGCACAGGTGTCGGCGCCGGCGCGTGAAGTGACGCTGCTGCAGCGCAAGGCCGCCCCGCTCGGCAAGGGGCTCGGCAAGACGACCGGCTGGATTCACCGCGCGACGCTGAAGATGAAGCAGGTGAAGATGATCGGCGGCGTGAACTACGAGCGGATCGATGCGCGCGGGCTGCATGTGTCGTACGGCGAGCAGCGCACCGATCACGAACTGATCGAAGCCGACACGATCGTGCTCTGCACGGGGCAGGAGCCGCAACGTGCATTGCTCGCGCCGTTGCAGGCGGCCGGCCGCTCGGTACACCTGATCGGCGGCGCGGAACTAGCGGCCGAACTCGACGCGAAGCGCGCAATCGATCAGGGTGCGCGGCTGGCGGCGCGGCTGTAACGGGTTGCCACTGCGACGGCCGTTCCGGCGTACGTCGCGTGGCGGCGATCAGCCTGCGCGACGGTTCGCGGCTTGCCGCCCGATGCGGCGACTCGCAAGTGCAGGACTGCAGTGGGCCGCAGCGCCGACCGCGCCACCATGCAATGTGGCGGCACGCCCCGCGGACCGTGACCGCGATCGACTGGTGCGGCTCAGGCCGCTTCGGCCCGCTCTTCCTCCTCCGCTTCGAGCATCGCCTTGACGATCAGATAGACGGCCGGCAGATCGTCGTCGTCGCGGCGCCAGTCGACCGGCTCCTCGACGTCCGCGGCGACCAGCCGGCTGTCGCGCAGCCGGATGAACGCGTCGACGACGGCCGGATCGTTGCGGTTCAGGAAGCCGGGATTCGAGAACGCCAGCTCTTCGACGTTCAGCAGCGCCTGCCAGCTCATCGTGCGCACGGCCGCCGGGTGGGTGCGGCGGCGCAGGCCGAGCGCCCGCTGCGCGGGGCCGCCGACGACACGCTGCAGATCGACGACCGCCCGCTGCGCGGCGCGCTCGAAGTGGACGGGATTGAAGCCGGGTTGTTCGGGATCGAATGCGGAAGCCTGGAACATGGTCGCCTCACAAAAGTCCGTTCGTCTGTGGATGACGGAATTCGGGTCAAATGGTGCAAAAGCACTGTAAATATATACAGTGTTCGATGCGGTTTCAAGCCCCGAGTGGAGGATTCCGTGCGTCGGCGATCGACGCGGGCGAATCGCGTCGATCGGACGAACGATCTACACCGCCGCCGCGATCGTTTCCCGCAGCCATCGATGCGCCGGATCGCGATGCATGCGCTCGTGCCACAGCATCGACATCTCATAGCCGGGCACCTCGACCGGTGCGTCCACCACGCGCAGCGCGGGCACGTCGCGCACCAGCCGCTCGGGCAGCATCGCGACGAGGTCGGTGCTCGCGACGGCCGACATCACGAACAGGAAGTGCGGCACCGACAGCACGACGCGCCGCGCGGCGCCGACCTTCACGAGCGCTTCGTCGGTCACGCCGAAAAAGCCGCCGCCGTCGGGCGACACGATCACGTGCTCGAGCGTGCCGAACTGCGCGAGCGTGGGGCGCCGCTTCAGCTTCGGGTGGCCGGCACGGCCGATCAGCACGTAGCGTTCGACGAACAGCGGCAGGCGCCGCATGCCGGGCGGCGACCCTTCGGTCGTATGGAACGCGAGGTCGACGCCGTTTCGTTCGGTGTCCTGCTCGATGCGCGGCGGCACGAGCTCGATGACGGCCAGCCGCGTGCCGGGCGCGGTCGAACGCAGCGTGTGCAGCGCGGGCAGCACGATCGTCGATTCGCCGTAGTCGGTCGCGGCCACCCGCCACGTGTTCGTCGCGGTCGCGGGATCGAACGGCGCGGCCGGGAGCACCGTGCGCTCGAGCCCTTCGAGCGCGTCGCGCAACGGCTCGCGCAGCGCTTGCGCACGTGCAGTCGGCCGCATCCCGCGCGGCCCCGGCAGCAGCAGCGGATCGCCGAACAGGTCGCGCAGTTTCTGCAACTGCACGCTGACCGACGGCTGCGACATGTTCAGCCGCTCGGCCGCGCGCGTGACGTTGTGCTCGGCGAGCAGCACGTCCAGCGTGACGAGCAGGTTCAGGTCGAGCCTTCTGAGATTATTCATGGCTATAGCTGGAATATCGGGAATTCATTTCAAATATACCGTCGAAGGCGGCATCCTGCAGTCATTCAATCCACGGAGTGACTAACATGAATGTGCTGATCGTGTATGCCCATCCCGAGCCGCGTTCGCTGAACGGCGCGCTGCGCGACTTCACCGTCGGCCATCTCGAAGCGGCCGGCCACACGGTGCAGGTGAGCGACCTGTATGCGATGAACTGGAAGGCGGTACTCGATGCGAATGACGTGACCGATCGCACGCATGACGCGCGGTTCGATCCGTCGCTCGATTCGAAGCGCGCGTTCGAGGCGGGCACGCAAAGAGAAGACATCGCGCGCGAGCAGGACAAGCTGAAGTGGGCCGACGCGGTGATCCTGCAGTTTCCGCTGTGGTGGTTCTCGATGCCGGCGATCATGAAGGGCTGGTTCGAGCGCGTGTACGCGTACGGTTTCGCGTACGGCGTCGGCGAGCATTCCGATACGCACTGGGGCGATCGCTACGGCGAAGGTTCGCTGGCAGGCAAGCGGGCGATGATCGTCGTCACGACGGGCGGATGGGAGCCGCACTACAGCCCGCGCGGCATCAACGGGCCGATCGACGACTTGCTGTTCCCGATCCAGCACGGCGTGCTGTATTACCCGGGGTTCGACGTGCTGCCGCCGTTCGTGATCTATCGGACGGGCAAGATGAACGCCGCGCGCTTCGACACAACGTGTACGGCGCTCGGCCAGCGTCTCGACGATCTGTGGACCACGCCGCCGATTCCGTTTCGCCGGCAGAACGCGGGCGACTACGAGATTCCGGCGCTGACGTTGAAAGAGGAGATCGCGCCGGGGACGGTGGGGTTCGCCGCGCATCTGGCCGCGTGAGAGGGGCTGCGCACGTCGACGCGCGGTGATACGGGTAACCGTCGCCGAATGCAAAACGACCCGGGCGGCCTGCGCGACATCGCCGGCCGCCCGGGTCGTGCCTCTCGCGGCCGTCGGTCACGGCCGCGATGCATCGTTGCTTACCGATCGTCTTCCCGCACCGACGAAGGATGCCGGCACAGCGCCCGCACCTCCATCTCCATATACGGAAACAGCGGCAACTGACTCAGCACGTCGTGCAGTTGCTGCACGCTGTCGACGTCGAAAATACTGACGTTCGCATACTGCCCGGCGATCCGCCACAGATGTCGCCACACGCCCTCGTTCATCAACCGCTGGCACATCGCCTTTTCTTCCGCCTTCAGCGTGGCCGCCTTGACCGGATCCATGTCCGCCGGCAGGCGAACGGTCATTTCCACATGAAACAGCATCCTGCACTCCTTGCGTTGTCGATTCGTCGAACGGGACGGGCGCTCATGCCTGCGCGCGGGGCCGCTCGACTTCGCTCCCCGGCACGTCCTGCTTGTCCTTGAGCAGCGAGAAATCGAAGTCGATCAGCGCGAACTGCCCGTCGACGCCGTACGGCTTGCCTTCCGCACCCTCCGCCTGCCTGACCGGCGGGATCAGCCCGTCGCGCGTCGCGAACGCGAAGTCGTCCCACAGATGCGGATCGCCATCGATGTTGATCTGCGTCGTCAGCTTACGATACCCGTCCGCGGAAACGAAGAAGTGAATGTGCGCCGGACGATGGCCGTGGCGGCCGAGCTGGTCGAGCAGTTGCTCGGTCTTGCTGCCCGGCGGCACGCTGTAGCCGACCGGCAGCACGCTGCGGAAGCTGTAACGGCCTTCGGCATCGGTGCGGATCGAGCGGCGCAGATTGAACGCGGGCTGCGACGGGTCGAAATACGAGTAATTGCCCAGGTGGTTCGCATGCCACACCTCGACCAGCGCGTTCGCGAGCGGCGCGCCGTCCTGGCCGAGCACCCGGCCGCGCATGATCAGCGTCTGGCCCGGATCGGTGCCGTCGTCGAGCCGTGCGTGGCCGACCGATTCCGGCGCGCCGGCGACATACAGCGGCCCTTCGATCGTGCGCGGCGTGCCGCCGTGGATGCCGGCCTTTTCCTCGGCTTCGTCCATCCGCACGTCGAGGAAGCGTTCGAGGCCGAGGCCCGCGGCGATCAGCCCGAATTCGCGGCCGGCTTCGTTCAGGAAGTTCAGGGCCGTCCAGAATTCGCTCGGCTGCACGTCGAAGTCCTCGATCGTGTAGCAGATGTCCTTCACGATCCGGTTGACGATCGCGCGCACGCGCGGGTTGCCGGGCTTCTCGGCGGCGTCGTCGAAGGTCTTCAGCAGTGCGTCGATGGCTTGCTTGTTCATCTGTGTCTCCGGTTTCGGTTGTCGTGTGGGGATCAGCGGGCGTCGCGCCGCATCCGTTCGATGCGGGCCCAGTCGAAGGCGAGGCCGAGGCCGGGCGCCGCCGGCAGGTGCAGCTTGAAGTCCTGGTAGCGCAGCGGCTCGACGAGAATCTCCTCGGTGAGCAGCAGCGGGCCGAACAGTTCGGTGCCCCATTTCAGCGAGTCGAACGTGCTGAACAGTTGCGCGGACGCCATCGTGCCGGCCGCGCCTTCGAGCATCGTGCCGCCGTACAGTTCGATGCCGGCCGCCGCGGCGATCGACGCGACGCTCGCCGCGCCCTGCAGGCCGCCCGATTGCGCGATCTTCACCGCGAACACGTCGGCCGCGCGGTCCTGCGCGAGCGCGAACGCGTCGACGGGGCCGTGCAGCGCCTCGTCGGCCATGATCGGCACCTGCGCGAGCTGCGTGAGGCGTTTCAGCCCCGCGCGGTTGGTCGCGGCGATCGGCTGCTCGACGAGGCTCACGCCGGCGTCGGCGAGCCGCGCGCCGGCCCAGATCGCATCGGTTTCGCTCCAGGCCTGGTTCACGTCGACCCGCACGTCGCCGCGCTCGCCGAGCGCGCGCTTGATCGCGACCACGTGCGCCACGTCGTCGGCGACCGCGTTCGCGCCGATCTTCAGCTTGAACGCGCGATGGCGGCGGGCGTCGAGCATCGCTTCGGCTTCCGCGATGTCGCGCTGCGTGTCGCCGCTCGCGAGCGTCCACGCGACATCGACCGCATCGGTCCGGCGCCCGCCGAACAGCTCGGACAGCGGCACGCCCAGACGCCGCGCCTGCGCATCGAACAGCGCGGTCTCGATCGCGCACTTCGCGAAGCGGTTGCCCTGGAACAGCTTGCGCACTCGCGCCATCGCGGCGCCGGGGCGCGTCGCGTCCATGCCTTGCAGCAGCGGCGCGAAATAGGTGTCGAGGTTGACCTTGATGCTTTCGGGGCTTTCCTCGCCATAGGCGAGGCCGCCGATGGTCGTCGCCTCGCCGACGCCTTCGATACCGTCCGTGCATCGAATTCGGACCAGGACGAGCGTCTGGCAATTCATCGTGGCGACCGACAATTTGTGGGGCCGGATCGTCGGCACATCGACCAGCAACGTGTCGATGCGCTCGATGGTGGCGGCGGTTGCTATCATGCGATTCCTCCTGTTGGTGCACATGGTAGGAATTCCCGCCCCGCGTCGTCCAACACTCTTTCCGACTACTTCCATACCTTTGAGGCATGAAATGGAATTGCGTCAGCTCCGGTACTTCATCGCCGTCGCCGAGGAAATGAACATCACACGGGCCGCGGAGCGGCTGCACATGACGCAGCCGCCGCTGAGCCGCCAGCTCCAGGCGATCGAGGACGAGATCGGCTTGCCGCTGTTCGAGCGCGGCGCGCGGCCGCTGAAACTGACCGATGCCGGACGCGTGTTCTATGCGCAGGCGAAACGTCTGGTCGACCAGGCCGACGAGCTCGGGCCGCTGACGCGGCGGCTCGCGCAACTGTCGGAGCGGATCGTGATCGGCTTCGTGCCGTCGACGCTGTACGGCGCGCTGCCGGACGTGATTCGTGCGTTTCGCGAGGCGCAGCCGGACGTCGAGCTGTCGCTGATCGAAATGTTCACGCTCGAACAACTGGGCGCGCTGAAGGGCGGGCGGATCGACGTGGGGTTCGGCCGTCTGCGCTTCGACGACGACCAGCTGGTGCGCGAGGCGCTGATCGAGGAGAAGCTGATCGCGGCGCTGCCGGTCGGGCATCGGCTCGCCGATCCGGCCCGGCCGCTGACGCTCGCGGATCTCGCGAGCGAGACGATGATCGTCTATCCGAGCACGCCGCGGCCGAGCTTCGCCGATCAGCAGTTGTCGGCGCTGCGCGACGGGGCGGTCGTGCCGGCGGCCGTGCACGAAGTGCGCGAACTGCAGACGGCGCTCGGGCTCGTCGCCGCGCAGGTGGGCGTGTCGCTGGTGCCGGAGAGCGTGGAGGGCGTGCGCGTGAAGGGCGTCGTCTATCGGCGGCTGCCGGAGCCGGGCGCGACGTCGCCGATCATCATGAGCCGCCGGCTGCACGGCGAAAGCGCGGCGACGGCCGCGTTCTGCGCGATTGCGCGGGAGATGATCGTGCCGGCCGCATAGCGAAGCCGCTCGCCTCTCGACTGCAACTAACGGTCAGGTCCGGCGGAGCCGGGCGGACGCGGTGCGAGGTCAGGCGTCGGCACGCGGCTACCGCGGGCGAGCCGGCAGGCAAATCGGAGGTCGGGCATGCCGGGGAGGTCGGGCATGCCGGGAAGGTCGGGCATGCCGGGAAGGTCGGGCATGCCGGGAAAGTCGGGCACGCCGGGAAGGTCGGGAAGGTCGGGAAGGTCGGGAAGGCCGGGGAGATCGGGGAGATCGGGGAAATCGGGGAAATCGGGGAAATCGGGGAAATCGGGGAAATCGGCCGGGCCGGGCAGGCAGATCGGGAAGATCGACAAGCCCGCGCGTCCGGGCTACCGCTTCCCGTCGAGCGTGTCCGACGGCGATTCGCCGAACTTCTCCCGATACGCGATGGCGAACCGGCCGAGGTGCGTAAATCCGCAATCGAGCGCGATATCGGCGATCCGCCGGTCGGACGCCGCGCCGCGCAGCAGTTCGCGCGCGTGCGCGAGCCGCGTCGCGCGCAGGTATTGCATCGGGCTCATCCCGCGGAATTGCAGGAACGCGTCGCGCAGCGTTCGTTCGGGCACGTTGGCGGCCTGGACGATATCGGCGAGCTGCAGCGGCTGCGCGTAGTGCGCATCGACGAATTCCTGCGCGCGCCGCACGAAGCCCGGCGCCGGGTCGCGATGCGACGCCTGCAGCGCGGACGGCGGATGACCTTCGATCAGCAGGTCGATCAGCAGATGCTCGAGCTGCGACGCGACTCGCGGGTTCGCGTTCGCGCGTTCGAGCAGCTCGGGCGACCGCGCGACGAGCATCAGTTGCTGGCGCCACGCGGCGAGCGCGGCGTCGCTGATGTGCAGCACGGGGTCGAGCGTCGCGCGCGGATCGCCGGTCAGCGAACCGACGGTCGCCGCGTCGATGCGCAGCACGAACTGCTCGCAATCGGCCGACAGCGTCGCGTCGAAGCGCTCGCCGGGCGCGCACAGCACGCCGGTCTGCCCGTCGACGCCGAGCTGCCGTCCCATCGCGCGCACTTCCGCGTGGCCGGACAGGCAGAACATCAGCAGGTAGTAGCCGTCGACGGCGTCGACCTGCACACGCATCGCGTCGCCGAACGCGATCGTGCCGATCCCGAGGCCGCCCAGCTTGACGAAATCCATGTGCGACGCGCCGTGCACGCGGCCGTTCGGCAGCAGCGCGTGCGGCTGCATCACACGCGAGATCCGCTCGCGCGTCTCGTCGAGATCGCGGGATTCGAACAGCCGGTGCGCACGCAGCGCGAGCGGCTCGAACGACGTTGGGGACATGGGCCTCAGCCTTGGTATGGACGACGCGCGCTTCGATCCGACGAATGGGCCGCGCTCGTGCGCCGGGTCGCGTGTGCCGTCATGCTAGCGCAGAAATCCGCCGAAAGTGGATATTGCGCCGCCGCAATCGCACTTTCCGGATAGACGCCGAATATTAGCTTTTCAAAAATCGGCTCCATGCATTCAACGCAACGGATCGACAAGGAGTCCGACATGGAGCAGACAGAATCGCCCGTCGTTTTCGCCGCGCGCGGCGACGCGTCCGACGTGACCTTCCCGCACGACGACGGCTCGCGCGTGCCGTACAAGGTGTTCAGCTCGCAGGCGGTCTACGAACGCGAGCAGGAACGCATCTTCCGCGGGCCGACGTGGAATTTCGTCGCACTCGAAGCGGAAATCCCGAACGCCGGCGACTTCAAGAGCACGTTCGTCGGCGATACGCCGGTGGTCGTCACGCGCACCGAGGACGGCGCGCTGTCCGCGTGGGTGAACCGCTGCGCGCACCGCGGCGCGCAGGTGTGCCGCAAGTCGCGCGGCAACGCGAGTTCGCACACGTGCGTCTATCACCAGTGGAGCTTCGACAGCCAGGGCAACCTGCTCGGCGTGCCGTTCCGGCGCGGCCAGAAGGGCATGACCGGGATGCCGGCCGACTTCGACCCGAAGCAGCACGGGCTGCGCAAGCTGCGCGTCGACAGCTATCGCGGGCTCGTGTTCGCGACCTTCAGCGACGAAGTCGCGCCGCTGCCCGAGTATCTCGGCGAGCAGATGCGCCCGTGGATCGACCGGATCTTCCACAAGCCGATCGAGTATCTCGGCTGCACGCGCCAGTATTCGAAGTCGAACTGGAAGCTGTACATGGAGAACGTGAAGGATCCGTATCACGCGAGCATGCTGCACCTGTTCCATACGACCTTCAACATCTTCCGCGTCGGCATGAAGGCGCGCTCGATTCCGGACGCGAACCACGGGCTGCACAGCATCATCACGGTGACGAAGACGGGCGACGATACGTCGGCCGCGTACAAGCAGCAGAACATCCGTTCGTTCGACGAGGGTTTTCATCTGGAGGACGAATCGATTCTCGATCTCGTGTCGGAATACGACGAGGACTGCACGAACCATATCCAGCCGATCTTCCCGCAGCTCGTGATCCAGCAGATCCACAACACGCTGGTCGCGCGCCAGATCCTGCCGAAGGGGCCGGACAACTTCGAGCTGATCTTCCACTTCTTCGGTTATGCGGACGACACGCCCGAGCTGCGCGCGCTGCGCATCAAGCAGGCGAACCTGGTCGGGCCGGCCGGCTATATCTCGATGGAGGACACGGAAGCGACCGAGCTCGTGCAGCGCGGCACGGTGCGCGACGCCGACGCGACGTCGGTGATCGAGATGTCGCGCGGCAATCCGGACCAGCAGGACACGGTGATCACCGAGAGCCTGATCCGCAAGTTCTGGGTCGGCTACCAGAAGCTGATGGGCTATTGAGGCGGGAGCGAAAAATGACGGAAGACATGAAGACGTGGTTCGAGATTTACATGCTCCAGAACCGCTACATCGGACATCTCGACAACGACCGGCTCGAACGCTGGCCGGAAATGTTCACCGAGGATTGCACGTACGAAATCGTGCCGAAGGAGAACGCCGATCTCGGGCTGCCGGTCGGGATCGTGCACTGCACGAACCAGCGGATGCTGCGCGATCGCGTGGTGTCGCTGCGGCACGCGAACATCTACGAAGCGCACACGTACCGGCACATGACGTCGGGCCTGACGATCGTCGCCGAACGCGACGGCGAAATCGACACCGAGAGCAACTACGTGGTCGTGCAGACCCGCAGCAACGGCGAATCGAACGTGTACCAGGCCGGCAAGTACTACGACACGGTGGTCCGCACGCCCGACGGGTTGCGCTACAAGACCAAGCGCGTGATCTACGACACGTCGCGCGTGCAGACGCTGCTCGCGACGCCGATCTGACCGATCCGACCGATCTGACGAAGCAAGGAATCGACATGACCGAAGCAACGCTGGCCGAGTGGCATCCGCTCGGCGCTTTCGACGAATTCTCCGAGGACGAACCGGCGGCGCGCGTCGCCGGCCAGAAGCCGATCGCCGTGTTCCGGATCGGCGACGAACTGTTCGCGATGCACGACCTCTGCACGCACGGGCATGCGCGGCTGTCCGAAGGCTATGTGGAGGACGGCTGCGTCGAATGCCCGCTGCACCAGGGGCTGATCGACATTCGCACCGGCGCGCCGAAATGCGCGCCGATCACCGAGCCGGTGCGGACCTATCCGATCCGGATCGTCGACGGGCAGGTGGAAGTCAATGTCGGCTGATCCGTTCGTGATCGTCGGCGCCGGCCACGCGGCGCGGCGTACGGCCGAGGCGCTGCGCGAACGCGACGCGGCCGCGCGCATCGTGATGATCGGCGCGGAGCGCGAGTTGCCGTACGACCGGCCGGCGCTGTCGAAGGATGCGTTGCTGAGCGACGGCGGCGAGCAGCGTGCGTTCATTCGCGATGCCGCGTGGTACGACGCGCAGCGCATCGAACTGCGGCTCGGCGCACGCGTCGAAGCGATCGAGCGGGACGCACGGCGCGTGCGGCTCGACGACGGTGCGGCGTTGCCGTACGCGAAGCTCGTGCTCGCGACGGGCTCGCGCGTGCGGACGTTCGGCGGCCCGGTCGACGAAGGCATCGTGCCGCATTACGTGCGTACCGTGGCGGATGCGCGCGCGTTGCGTGCGCAACTTGCGCCCGGACGCCGCGTGGCGGTGCTCGGCGGCGGCTTCATCGGCCTCGAGGTCGCGGCGGCCGCACGCCAGCTCGGCTGCGACGTGACGGTGATCGATCCGGCCGCGCGCTTGCTGCAGCGTGCGTTGCCGGAAGCCGTCGGCGCGTATGCGCGGCAATTGCATGACGCGCGCGGTGTGGCTTTCCAGATGGCGACGCTGCCGCGCGCGATCCGCCGCGCGCCGGGCGGCGGCGCCGTCGTCGAGACCGATCGCGGCGACGTGCCGGCCGACGTCGTCGTGGTCGGCATCGGTGTCGTGCCCAACGTCGAGCTGGCACAGGCGGCCGGGCTCGACGTCGACAACGGGATACGCGTCGATGCAGGTTGTCGCACGGCCGATGCCGCGATCTTCGCGGCGGGCGAGGTGACGATGCACTTCAATCCGCTGCTCGGGCGCCACGTGCGGATCGAATCGTGGCAGGTGGCGGAAAACCAGCCGGCCGTCGCGGCCGCGAACCTGCTCGGCGCCGACGAGCGCTATGCGGAGCTGCCGTGGCTGTGGTCCGATCAGTACGACTGCAACCTGCAGATGCTCGGGCTGTTCGGCAGCGAACGCACGATCGTCGTGCGCGGCGATCCGGCGAGCGGGGCGTTCACGGTGTTCGGGCTCGGCGAAGACGGCAGGATCGTCGCGGTGGCCGCGGCGAACCTCGGGCGCGACATCGGCGCGTCGCGGCGGTTGATCGCGGCGGGCGCGGTGCCCGATCCGGCGAAGCTGGCCGATCCGACGGTCAATCTGAAGACGTTCATGTAGCGGCGGCGCGCGGCACGCGTGCGCCGCGCGTGCCGACGCCGGCGGGCGGGTTTGTCGGTTGCGGCGAAATCGGGGATATTAGCGGCATCGCCGATTCGCCCGTCCTCCATGACGCCAGACAAAGCCCTCGAACTGAAACGAAGCAAGCGCCGTGCGCTGTGGCTGCTGCTGGCGGCCGTCGCGGTGTTCGTCGCCACCATCCTGCTGCCGCGCGGCCCGTGGGTCGACGGCTTCAAGGCGGTGGCCGAAGCCGCGATGGTCGGCGCGCTCGCCGACTGGTTCGCGGTCGTCGCGTTGTTCCGCCGCGTGCCGATCCCGTTCGTGTCGCGCCACACCGAGATCATCCCGAAGAACAAGGACAAGATCGCCGACAACCTCGCGGTGTTCGTGCGCGAGAAATTTCTCGGCCCCGACGCGCTCGCCGCGCAGATTCGCCAGCACGATCCCGCGCAGAAGCTCGGCGCGTGGCTCGGCGAGCCGGCGAATACCGACGCGCTCGGCGGCTACGTGACGAAGCTGACGAGCTTCGCGCTCGACATGACCGACGACGCGCGGATCCAGTCGTTCGTCCACGATGCGTTCCGCGCGGTGATCGACCGGGTCGACCTGTCGCAATCGGCCGGCGCGATCCTCGACACGCTGACGAAGGACGGCCGCCACCAGGCGCTGCTCGACGACGCGATCGAACAGGTGGTCGACGTGCTCGACAAGGAAGAGAACCGCGAGGTGATCGCGGGCTTCATCGTCGAATGGCTGAAGACGCAATACCCGAAGGTCGAGAAGATCATGCCGACGCAGTGGTTCGGCGAGAACGGCGCGCGAATGCTCGCGAGCGCGGTGAGCCGCGTGCTCGAAGGCGTCGCCGCCGACCCCGAGCACGAGTTGCGGCAACGCTTCGACCGGACGGTCGTGCGGTTGACCGAGCGGCTGAAGCACGACCCCGCGTTCATCGCGAAGGGCGAGGAGATCAAGCGCTATATTCGCGACGGCGATGCGTTCAACGAGTACGTGCGCGACTTGTGGGACCAGTTGCGCGCGTGGCTGAAGGCCGATCTCGCGCGCCCCGATTCGGCGCTGCACCGGCAGGCCGCGACGCTCGGCGGCTGGCTCGGCGCGCGGCTCGCCGAGAGCCCGGCGCTGCGTGCGTCGCTGAACGAGCACGTCGAGAAGGCCGTGCACGAGATGGCGCCCGATTTCGCCGATTTCCTGATGCGTCACATTCGCGACACGGTGCGCAACTGGGATGCGCGCGAGATGTCGCGGCAGATCGAGCTGAACATCGGCAAGGATCTCCAGTACATCCGCATCAACGGCACGCTGGTCGGCGGGCTGATCGGGCTCGGGTTGTATCTGGTGTCGCTCGCGCCGCGCTGGGCGGCCGGCTGGCTGCATTGACGCGGCCACGCGAACGAACGGCGGACTGCGTGCCTACGCGTGCGTGCGTTCGCGCGGTTCGACCTTGCGGTCGATCTCGCTACGCGTCGGCAGCGTCTTGAGATCGTACGTGGCTTGCAGGTTCAGCCAGAATTCCGGCGACGTATCGAAGTAGCGCCCGAGCCGGTAGGCCGTATCGGCCGTGATTCCGCGCCGTTCCTTGACGATTTCGTGCAACCGCGTTGCCGGCACGTTCAACGCGAGCGCCAGCGCGTTGACGCTCAATTCCAGCGGAACGAGGAATTCTTCCCGCAGGATTTCGCCCGGATGAATCGGGCGCATTCCGTTCTTGAGCATGCGAAGCTCCAGTCAGTGATAGTCGACGATCTCGACCTGGACGGGGCCGTCGTCGCTCCATTCGAAACAAATCCGCCATCGCTCGTTGATGCGGATGCTGTGCTGACCTTCCCGATCGCCCTGCAACGCTTCGAGCCTGTTGCCGGGCGGCGCCCGCAGATCGCGCAGTTCCTTCGCTGCGGCAATCATTTGCAGTTTCCGGGTGGCAACCGTTTCGATCGCGCGGAAGCGCTTGGGCGTTTCTCCTGCGAAAAGCAACTGCGTGTCTTTGCATCGGAACGAATCG
The DNA here is from genome assembly GCF_001526365.1 of Burkholderia sp. MSMB1835. Lineage (NCBI taxonomy): Bacteria > Pseudomonadati > Pseudomonadota > Betaproteobacteria > Burkholderiales > Burkholderiaceae > Burkholderia > Burkholderia sp. MSMB1835. The sequence goes on along the minus strand of NZ_LOYP01000059.1, from coordinate 369,352 downwards.
ATCATTACGGTTAGGGTATTACGTTTAGCGTAATACGTCAATGAGAATGAAATGACTTCGGCGATGCGCGCGCCGAAGCGTTGTCGCGTGAGATGAACAACAGGAGACCTACCTGATTGGAAATCAATGGAGGTCGACGCGTGACGACAGGCGTCGCCGATGGGTGCCCAACGGTTTGTGTCGTTCCGACGAGTATGGGGGCGTTCGATGCCTTTACGCGTCCGATATGCCATCCGGACGGACGATCGGATGCATCGACGGCACGCAGGCCGGCGGGCTGATCGGCTCGGGGCGGATCGGATGTCGCTCGCACCGCGCCGCGCCGGGCGGCCGGGTGGCGGCATCGAGGCGGGCACGGACGTTGCGCCGGCGGCGCGATGCCGTGCGCCGCCGGGTCAGGCGGCAGCCTTGGCGCCGTGCAATTGCAGGCCGAGCGCCTTGATGACTTTCAGGATCGTGCCGAAGCTCGGATTGCCGTCGTGCGACAGCGCCTTGTACAGCCCTTCGCGCGACAGGCCCGCATCGCGCGCGACCTGCGACATGCCGCGTGCGCGGGCGATCACGCCGAGCGCGTGCGCGATGAAGGCCGGATCGTCGCCGGCTTCCTGCAGGCACGCGTCGAAGTAGTCGGCCATGTCGTCTTCGGTTTTCAGGTGTTCGGCCGAATCCCACGGCCGCGTCTTGATCTTGTCCATCGATCACTCCATGTCGAGGTGCGCGAGCATTGCATGCGCAGCGCGTATGTCGGCCTGTTGTGTCGATTTATCGCCGCCGCAAAGCAGGATGACCCAGATCGTCGCGCGCCTGACGGAGTAGACGCGGTAGCCGGGCCCATGATCGATGCGCATGTCGACGATGGGCGCGCCGGCGGATTTCCAGTCGCCGGGATTGCCCATCGACAGGCGGTCGATGCGCGCCTGGATGCGGCGCTTGGCGATGCGATCGGGCAGACCGGCAAACCAGGTGTCGAAGACGTCGGTGGTCCGGATGCTGAATGCCGGGGAACTGTAAGGCATGAATTGCGATGTGTCAACCATGGTTCACATGTCTGTCGAGTTGAACATCGTTCCCATTACAGCCCGGCCGGGGCGCCGCTGGACGTTTCCCGGCCATCAGGCCGATCTTTCCGCTGCCGCAGTCGGCCATCCGGCCGAAGCCGGAATTTCGGGAATCCGTCTACAATCAAAAACGTCTTTGCCGCCCGCGCGTACTTGCCGCGCAGGCGGGTCCGTTCGTCCTCCGGCATCCGGAGGCGCCGCCGCGCAGCACGCATCCGGTATTGCGTCTTGCGCGGCGAGCAGTGCCGTGGTCTGTGTCCAGTAGGTAAGGCGTCCGCGTGCCGTAGGCCGGCGCGCGTCCTGAACGCCGCGTGTCCGTAGGCCGGGCAGGCGGCATAACCGAGAGTCCCCATGAAAGCATCGGATCTGTTCGTGAAGGCGCTGGAAGCCGAAGGCGTCGAGTACGTGTTCGGCATTCCAGGCGAAGAAAACCTCGATCTGCTCGAATCGCTGCGGCGATCGAAGATCAAGCTTGTGCTGACCCGGCACGAGCAGGCGGCCGGGTTCATGGCTGCCACCTACGGCCGCCTCACGGGCCGCACCGGCGTGTGTCTCGCGACGCTCGGGCCGGGCGCGACGAACTTCGTGACGGCCGCCGCGTATGCGCAACTCGGCGGGATGCCGATGCTGATGATCACCGGGCAGAAGCCGATCAAGTCCAGCAAGCAGGGCCATTTCCAGATCGTCGACGTGGTCGACATGATGCAGCCGCTCACGAAGTTCACGCGGCAAATCGTGTCGATCGGCAACATCCCGTCGGCCGTGCGCGAAGCGTTCCGCCGCGCGGAGGAAGAGCGTCCGGGCGCCGCGCACCTCGAACTGCCCGAAGACATCGCGCACGAAGAGGGCGACGGCAAGCCGATTCCGCGCAGCTACAGCCGGCGGCCGGTGGCGGAGGAGAAGGCGGTCGCGCACGCGGTCGACGCGATCCAGGCCGCGCGCCATCCGCTGCTGATGATCGGCGCGGGCGGCAACCGCAAGACCACCTGCAAGATGCTGCTCGAATTCGTCGACAAGACGGGCATCCCGTTCTTCACGACGCAGATGGGCAAGGGCGTGATCGACGAGACGCACCCGCTGTGGCTCGGCAACGCGACGCTGTCCGACGGCGACTTCGTGCATCGCGCGATCGAGCATGCGGATTGCATCATCAACGTCGGCCACGACGTGATCGAGAAGCCGCCGTTCTTCATGCGCACCGACGACAAGACCGTGATCCACGTGAACTTCCTCGGCGCGCAGGTCGACCCCGTCTATTTTCCGCAGATCGAGGTGGTCGGCGACATCGCGAACGCGGTGTGGCAGATGAAGGAAGCGGTGAGGCCGCAGCCGCATTGGGATTTCGAGCGCTTCGCGATGATCAAGACGCATTTCGACGCGCACCTGGAAAAGGGCCAGCACGACCCGCGGTTCCCGATGTATCCGGTGCGGATCGTGAACGACCTGTACAACGCGCTGCCGCTCGACGGCATCGTCTGCCTCGACAACGGGATGTACAAGATCTGGTTCGCGCGCTACTGGCGTGCGCACGAACCGAATTCGCTGCTGCTCGACAACGCGCTCGCGTCGATGGGCGCGGGCCTGCCGTCGGCGATCGCGACGAAGATCGTGCATCCGCAGCGCAAGGTGATCGCCGTGTGCGGCGACGGCGGCTTCATGATGAATTCGCAGGAGCTCGAAACGGCCGTGCGGCTGAAGCTCGACATCGTCGTGATGATCCTGCGCGACGATGCGTTCGGGATGATCCGCTGGAAGCAGGAGAACATGAATTTCCCCGATTTCGCGATGACGCTGAAGAATCCCGACTTCGTGTCGTACGCGCAGAGCTACGGCGCGCACGGGCATCGCGTCGAATCGGCCGACGATCTCGAGCCGTTGCTGCGCGAGTGCTTCTCGTCGCCGGGCGTGCACGTGATCGACGTGCCGATCGACTACTCCGACAACGAGCGCGTGCTGAACCGCGAGATCAAGCGCCTGTCGGCGCAACTCTGAATGCCCCGTTCACAGGAAGGAGTCGTTCCATGTTGAAGGAAACCTATCCGTACTACCTCGCCAACGAAGCCGTCTACGCGAACACCGATCTGGAGGTGACCGACAAGTTCAGCGGCAAGGTCGCCACGCGCGTCGCGCTGGCCGACGCGAAGGCGATCGATGCGGCGATCGCCGCGGCAGTCGACGCCACGAAGCCGATGCGCGAGATGCCCGCCTACCGGCGGCAGGCCGTGCTCGATCATTGCGTCGGGCGGTTTCGCGAACGTTTCGACGAGCTGGCCGAGGCGCTGTGCATCGAGGCCGGCAAGCCGATCAACGACTCGAAGGGCGAAGTCACGCGGCTGATCGATACGTTCCGCGTCGCGGCCGAGGAATCGGTGCGCATCGACGGCGAGATCGTCAACCTCGAGATCTCCGCGCGTGCGCAGGGCTATACGGGCTACACGAAGCGCGTGCCGATCGGCCCGTGCTCGTTCATCTCGCCGTTCAACTTCCCGTTGAACCTCGCCGCGCACAAGGTTGCGCCCGCGCTCGCGGCCGGCTGTCCGTTCGTGCTGAAGCCGGCGAGCCGCACGCCGATCGGCGCGCTGATCATCGGCGAGGTGCTCGCGGAAACCGACCTGCCGAAGGGCGCGTTCTCGGTGCTGCCCGCGCATCGCGACGGCGCCGACCTGTTCACGACCGACGAGCGCTTCAAGCTGCTGTCGTTCACCGGGTCGCCAGCCGTCGGCTGGGCGCTGAAGGAGAAGGCCGGCAAGAAGAAAGTCGTGCTGGAGCTCGGCGGCAACGCGGCCGCGATCGTCGATGCCGACCAGCGCGAGCGGCTCGACTACGTGGTCGAGCGGCTCGCGTTCGGCGCGTACTACCAGTCGGGCCAGAGCTGCATCGGCGTGCAGCGGATCCTCGTGCATGCCGACCTTTACGACGCGTTGCGCGAGAAGCTGATCGCGAAGACGCGTTCGCTGAAGATGGGCGATCCGAAGGATCCGTCGACGTTCGTCGGCCCGATGATCTCCGAATCCGAGTCGCGCCGGCTGTCGGGCTGGATGGACGCGGCCGTCGCGGCGGGGGCGAAGATCGTCGCGGGCGGCAAGGTCGACGGCGCGATGTTCGAGGCGACGCTGCTGGAAAACGTCGGGCGCGAGCAGGACCTGTACCGAAAGGAGGCGTTCGGCCCGATCGCGATCCTCGAGAAGTTCGACCGCTTCGACGACGCGCTCGCACGCGTGAACGACAGCGACTTCGGGCTGCAGGCCGGCGTGTTCACCGATTCGCTCACGCATGCGCAGCGCGCGTGGGACGAACTGGAGGTCGGCGGCGTCGTGATCAACGACGTGCCGTCGTTCCGCGTCGACAACATGCCGTACGGCGGCGTGAAGGATTCGGGCCTCGGCCGCGAAGGCGTCCGCTACGCGATCGAGGACATGACCGAGCCGCGGCTGATGGTGGTGCGGCGTCGGTAACGCGCGTCAGGCGGCGTGGCGCCGCGACGGCACGCGGGCGGGCGATCGGGCCGGCCCGCGTGCCGTTTTTCATGGCGGCGCGCGGGGCGGCACGGCGCCGCGCGCGTCCCCCGCGTACCCTGCGCGGCCGCCGGAAACAGGCTCGACTACGGGCCTCGCCTCGTGATGTAATCGCGCGAAACTGCCGACCGGGGTACGACGCCGGAAAGCGCGAATTCATTCTTCACGAGGTCGATTCATGTCCCCCGTCTCGGCATTCAAGCTGGTTCTATTGTCATTCCTCGCGATCGTCGCGCTCGAATGCATCGCCAAGCGGCTGCGGCTGCCGCCCGCGGCCGCGCTGCTGATCGGCGGCATCGGCATCGCGTTCATCCCCGGTCTGCCGCCGATCAACCTCGATCCCGAACTGGTGCTGCTGGTGTTCCTGCCGCCGCTGTTGATGGACGGTGCGTACTTCTCCGTGTGGGAAGAATTCAAGCGCAACGTCGGCGGCATTCTGATGCTGGCGATCGGCGCGGTCGTGTTCACGACGTTCGCCGTCGGCTTCGCCGTGCACTGGGTGTTGCCGGCGCTGCCGTGGGCCGCGTGCTTCGCGCTCGGCGCGATCGTGTCGCCGCCCGACGCGGTCGCCGCGAAGGCCGTGCTCGAACGCGTCGCGCTGCCGCGCCGGCTGATGGTGCTGCTCGAAGGCGAGAGCCTGCTGAACGACGCGGCCGGCCTCGTGCTGTTCCGCTTCGCGGTCGCGGCCGCGCTCACCGGCGCGTTCAGCCTCGAGCACGCGGTCGTGCGCTTCGCGGAGCTCGGGCTCGGCGGCGTGGTGGTCGGCTTCGTGATCGGCAAGCTCGTCGTGTGGTTCCTGAAGCTGCTCGACGACGACTACCTCGTGATCACCGTCGCGGTGATCGCCGGATGGATCGCGTACATCGCCGGCGAAATGGTCGAGGTGTCGGGCGTGATCGCGACGGTGACGGCCGGCATGATCGTCGGCTGGCATCAGCACGAGGTGTTCTCGGCGGCCGTGCGCACGCGCGGCACCGCGTTCTGGCAGGTCATCGTGTTCCTGCTCGAGGCGATGGTGTTCGTGCTGATCGGGCTGTCGCTGCGCGGCGCGATCCATCGGCTCGGCGGCTTCGAGCAGGTGCTCGGCACGATGGTGGAGCCCGTGCTCGCGGTGCTGGCGGCGGTGATCGTGTCGCGCTTCGTGTGGATCTACGCGGTCGAGGCGCTGAAGTGGCCGGTGCGCGGCCTCGCGCGGCGCGGGCCGGCGCCCGACTGGAAGGCCGCGACGGTCATGAGCTGGGCCGGCATGCGCGGCGTGGTGACGCTGGCGATCGCGTTGTCGCTGCCCGAGGCGCTGCCCGGCCGCGACGTGATCCTGGTCGCATCGTTCGCGGTGATTCTCGTCACGGTGCTGCTGCAGGGCACGACGATCGGGCCGCTGATCCGGCTGCTGCGCATGCCGCAGCGCGACGAGCGCGCCGCGCACCATCTGAGCGAGCCGCAGACGTGGGCGTACGTCGAGGCCGCGCAACTCGCGGCGATCCAGCCGCTCGTGCGCGACGAGAACGGCATCGTGATCCATCCGCGCCTGCTCGAGCAATACACGTATCGCGCCGAGCTGACCGAACGCTCGAAGAACGAGCCCGCGTACCCGGCGGAAGTACGCGCCGCGCACTACGACGTGGTGCTGGCCGCGATCCGGGCCGGGCGCGCCGAACTGTTGCGCCTGCACCGGTCCGGGCGCATCCACGACGAGATGCTGCACACGCTCGAACGCGACCTCGACCTGCAGGAAGTGTCCGCGCAGCACGCGCGCGGCTAGGGCGGCCAGCTCGCGAATCGCACGGGTCGGCGTTCTGCCGGCCCTGAAACGCGCGCGGGTCGAGCGACCCGTCGCGCGATTTGTCCCGTCCCACCTGCCGATTCGGTGCATCCGAATCCGGCCCTCAATATGACCGACGCCGAGCCTTGCAGCGCATGCAAACCTCGTCGGCGCGGTCCCGCAAACGTTATCGTCTTTCGAATCCGGAAATGATCTGATTTATCTGTTTCCGTCTCTTTCTGCATATTTGGCAAAACTAAACCGGAAGGAGATAGATGCTGTGTTCTAATTTCATTTAGAATCAGCCGGTTATGTTTATTGAGAGAAAGAATGCGGAGGTAATGCGGTCGTCGACGGGGAAACAAGCGGCGTCCGAAGCCCTGCAAGGCAGTGCCGACAGGCCAAATCGGCGAAATCAGGCGGGTTTTACAACTGCCAATATAAGATAGTGTCCAAGTCGGATAAACAACTCCTATGAAAGAATCGATTGGAGATTCGGCGTTTGAAACTGTATTTATGAAAGAATCGAGCAGTGATAATGCCTCGGATTGCCTCGAATCGGGGTTATCGGTCCTCCTGGTCGACGACCAGCCGTTCGTCGGCGAGGTGATCCGTCGCGCGTTGCGCAGCGAGCACGACATCGACCTGCACGTGTGCACCGATGCACATCGGGCGATGGCGGTCGCGCGCGACGTGAAGCCGACGGTCATCCTGCAGGATCTCGTGATGCCGGAGATCGACGGCCTCGATCTCGTGCGCGCGTGGCGCGCGGACGCCGGCACCGCACGCGTGCCGATCATCGTGCTGTCCGCGAAGGAGGAGCCGATCGTCAAGCGCGAGGCGTTCATCGCCGGCGCGAACGACTATCTGGTGAAGCTGCCCGACGCGATGGAGCTGACCGCGCGCATCCGCTATCACTCGAATTCGTACCTGATGTCGCGGCAGCGCGACGAGGCGCTCGATTTCCTGTCGCACGACATGCGCTCGCCGCAGACGTCGATCCTCGCGCTGCTCGACGTCTACCGGGCCGAACACGGCGACATGCCGGCGATCATGGAGCGCATCGCCGGCCACGCGCGGCGCGCGCTCGCGCTCGCCGACGGCTTCATCCACCTGACCCGCGCGCAGTCCGAGCGCCGCGCGCCCGAGGTCGTGAGTCTCAACGAGATCGTGCTCGACGCCGTCGACCAGCTGTGGGAGAAGGCGGCCGGGCTCGGCTGCCGGGTGATCGCGCACGTGCCCGATACCGAGTGCGTGACGATGGGCGACCGCATGATGCTGACGCGCGCGGTCGCGAACCTGATCGACAACGGGCTGAAGTACGGCCCGGCCGGGATGGACGTACAGTGCACGCTGAGCGGCGACGACGGCGCCTGGCTGATCGGCGTCGAGGATGCCGGCGCCGGCATCGCGCCGGAACAGCGCACGGCCGCGACCGAGTCGTTCGTGCAGCTCGAATCCGCGCATGGCGCGGCGCGCAGCGGTTTCGGCCTCGGCCTCGCGTTCGTCCGCGCGACGGCGGCTCGGCATCGCGGCCAGATCCTGATGCGCAATACGGCGCGCGGCTTCATGGTCGCGCTTCGGCTGCCGGCGCAAGCGGAGCGGTGATTTCGCGGCGCGGCCTGCCGGCGCCGCGCCGCCCGCGAGACCCCGATGCGCTCGTGGCGCGCCATCCGGCGCGCAGGCGGGCGCGGATTTTTTCAACGCTGAATTTAGAAAGCCCATAACGAACATGGCCACCGTGACGCCCCGCACGACCAATGAAAGCCTGCATCCGACGATCGGCGCCGCCCGGCTGACGCTCGGCAATCGCATCCTGCTCAGCTTCGGCGTGCTGTTCGTGCTGATGCTGGTGACAGCCGGCGTGTCGTACGAGCGACTGCGCGCGATCAACGCCGAAGCCGTCAGCATCGAGCGCGACTCGCTGCCCGGCGTCTACCTCGCGTCGACGCTGCGCGGCTCGGTCAACGAATCGTTCACGCTGCTGCAGCAGGCGACCTTCGTCGATACCGAACCCGAAACCGTGCAGCGCGATCTCGCCAGGATCCCCGACGTGCTGAAGGACATCGAGTCGCTGTCGGTGGACTACCAGAACACGACGTTCCGCGACGACGACCGCCAGCGCTTCGCGGCGTTCCGCGGCGCCTACGATCACTACGTGCCGCTGCTGAACGACGCGATGCGGAAGAGCCGCGCGTCGCGAGACGAGGCGGTCGCCGCCTACGCGAAGGTGCTGCCCGCGTGGACCGAGGTCGTGCGCAACGCGAACGTGCTGGTGCAGGAGAACCGCAAGTTCGCCGAGCAATCCGCGAAGCTGATCCGCGAATCGGTGCAGGACACCGAGATCGTGCTCGCGACCGCGCTCGCGTTCGTGCTGCTGTCCGCGCTCGGGCTCGGCTACGGGCTGTACCGTTCGGTCACCGTACCGATGGCGCGGCTCGTCGAGGTGCACGACGTGATGCGCACCGGCAACCTGACGCGTCGCCTCGACCTGCGCCGGCGCGACGAATTCGGCACGCTCGAGACGGGCTTCAACCGGATGGCCGACGAGTTGACCGAGCTGGTCTCGCGCGCGCAGCAGTCGTCGATGCAGGTGACGACGTCGGTGGCCGAGATCGCCGCGACGTCGCGCGAGCAGCAGGCCACCGCGAACGAAACCGCGGCGACGACGACCGAGATCGGCGCGACCTCGCGCGAGATCTTCGCGACGTCGCGCGACCTGCTGCGCACGATGAACGAGGTGGCCGGCGTGGCCGAGCAGTCGGCGACGCTCGCGGGCGTGAGCCAGAGCGGGCTCACGCGGATGGGCGAGACGATGCGCAGCGTGATGGATGCGGCCGGCTCGGTGAACGCGAAGCTCGCGATCCTCAACGAGAAGGCGCTGAACATCAACCAGGTGGTCGCGACGATCACCAAGGTGGCCGACCAGACCAACCTGCTGTCGCTGAACGCGGCGATCGAGGCCGAGAAGGCCGGCGAATACGGCCGCGGCTTCGCGGTCGTCGCGACCGAGATCCGCCGCCTGGCCGATCAGACGGCGGTGGCGACCTACGACATCGAGCAGACGGTGAAGGAGATCCAGTCGGCGGTGTCGGCGGGCGTGATGGGGATGGACAAGTTCTCCGAGGAAGTGCGCCGCGGGATGCTCGACGTGCAGCAGGTCGGCGGGCAGCTGTCGCAGATCATCGCCGAGGTGCAGACGCTCGCGCCGCGCTTCCAGATGGTCAACGAAGGGATGCAGACGCAGGCGAACGGCGCCGAGCAGATCACGCAGGCGCTGTCGCAGCTGTCGGAAGCCGCGCAGCAGACGGCCGAGTCGCTGCGCCAGTCGTCGCAGGCGATCGACGACCTGACGCTCGTCGCGAACCAGTTGCGCACCAGCGTGTCGCGCTTCAAGGTCGACGCGTGACGCGCGCCGATCCGCAGCACGGCGCCCACGCGCTGTTCCTGATGTTCGAGCTCGACGGCGAGCGTTATGCGCTCGACGCGGCCGGCATCGAAGAGGTGCTGCCGCTCGCCGTCACGAAGGCGGTGCCCGGCGCGCCCGACTGGATCGCCGGGCTGCTGATGCGCGGCGGCCAGCCGGTGCCGGTGATCGACGTACCGATGCTGGCGCTCGGGCGGCGCGCGCAGGCGCTGCGCTCGACGCGGCTCGTGATGGTCCGCCATCGCGCCGGTCACGCCGGTGGCGAGCGCACGATCGGCCTGATCGTCGAGCGTGCGACGCAGACGATGCGGATCGACCGCGCGGCGTTCCGCGCCAGCGGCGTCTCCACCGCGCGCACGCGCTGGCTCGGGCAAGTCGCGAACACGCCCGACGGCGTCGTGCAGCAGATCTCCGTGTCCGACCTGATCGACGACGTTGCCCGCCTGTATCTGTTCGACGGCCTGTCGGGCCACGGGGAGGAATCCGCATGAACGCGTCCGAATCGCGATTTCGCGGCTGGCTGCTGCGCGAGACCGGCATCGACCCCGATTCGCTCGGCAACGATTTCCTGATGCGGGCGCTGACGGATCGCGTGCATGCGGTGCAGGCGGACGGCGAGCGCGTGCCGTCGGCCGCGCGGGCGACCGTGACGCCGGAAGCGCTCGACGCGTACTGGCAGCACCTCAACGCGTCGGCTGACGAACGGCGCGCGCTGATCGAGCTGTTCGTCGTCCCGGAGACGTGGTTCTTCCGCGACCGCGAAGCCTTCGCCACGCTCGCGCGGCAGGCCGCCGAACGGCTCGCCGCGATGCCCGGCCGCGTGATCCGCGTGCTGAGCGCGCCGTGCTCGACGGGCGAGGAGCCGTATTCGGCGGCGATGGCATTGCTGGATGCGGGGCTCGAGCCGGCCAGCTTCGCGATCGACGCGATCGACCTGAGCGCGCGCGCGATCGAGCAGGCGCGGCTCGGCTGTTACGGACGCAATGCGTTTCGCGGAACGGCGACGGAGTTTCGTACGCGGTATTTCACGCCGACCCGCGACGGCTGGCTCCTCGACGAGCGCGTGCGCGCGTGCGTGCAGTTCAGTCACGCGAACCTCGTCGAACCGGTGGCCGACAACGGCATTCGCTACGACTTCGTGTTCTGCCGCAACGTGCTGATCTATTTCGACCGCGATGCGCAGGATCGCGTGATCCGCTCGCTCGACGCGCGTCTCGCCGATGACGGCATGCTGTTCGTCGGGCCGGCGGAGACGGGCGTCGCGATGCGGCACGGGATGCGCTCGGCGCGCGTGCCGCTGGCGTTCGCGTTTCATCGCGAGTCGGCCGGCGCGGCGGCGGCCGATGCATGCGCGGCCCGGCCGGTTGCACCGCTGTCCGCGGCGACGCCGTACCGGCGCGCGGAGCGCGTCACGGTCGCACCGCTCGCCGCACTGCACCCGGCGGCCGTCGAGCCGCCCGCCTGGCTCGGCGACGGGCGTCAGCCGTTCGCGGCGGCGCCGGCCGTGCCGACGGCCGCAATCGACGCACGGGCCGAGCTTGCCGTCGCAACCGCCGTGGCGGCCGCGCCGGCCTACGACGGCATCGCCCCGACGATCGACGACGCGCCGACGCTGGAGGATGCGCCGACGCTGGAGGATGCCCAGGCCCTCGCGAACGCGGGCGCGTTCGACGAGGCCGAGCGCGTGCTCGCGCAGTTCTCGGCGCGCGTCGGCCCGCATGCCGACGCGTTCTACCTGAACGGACTGATCGCGGATGCGCGTGGGCGCGCCGCGGAGGCGAGCGACTTCTACCGGAAGGCGTTGTACCTGCGCCCCACGCATCACGAGGCGCTGACGCATCTCGCGACGCTGCTCGACGTCGGCGGCGATCGTGCGGGCGCGCAATGGCTGCTCGAACGCGCCCGGCGTTCGGCCGGCTGACACGACGACGGGAATGGGACCGACACCGCGATGACCAGAGGAATTCATGAACCGCGCCGCCGCTGCCACTGACGACGCGACGCTCGACGTCGACGATTGCTGGAACCGGATCGGCACGCGCGGCGACCGCTCGTGCGAGCGGCTGAACGACTGCCTGCGCTGCCTGAACTGCCCGGTCTACGCCAGTCACGCGGCGAAGCTGCTCGAGCGTCCGCTCGACGTCGCCGAGATGACGGACGTCACGCGCCGGATGAGCGCGTTCGGCACCGCGCATGCGCGCGACGACGACGGCGATACGCGCCATGCGGCGCTCGCGTTCCGGGTGGCCGACGAATGGCTCGCGCTGCCGATCGGCGTGCTGCGCGAGATCGCCGGCACGCGCCCGATCCATTCCCTGCCGCATCGCCGCCATTCGGCCGTGCGCGGGGTGGTCAACATCCGCGGCACGCTGCGCATCGCGATCTCGATCGGTGCGCTGCTCGGCCTCGATGCCGGCAAGACCGGCAGCGGCAGTGGCGACGACGGCCGTTTCACGCGGCTGCTGGTGGCCGCGCACCAGGGCGAACCGGTCGTGTTTCCGGTCGACGAGGTCGAGGGCGTGCTGCGCTTCGGCGCCTCCGACTGGGTGCCGGTGCCTGCCACGGTCGGGCGCGCGAGCGCCGGCCTGTCGCGCGGCGTGCTGTCGTGGCGCGGCAAGTCGGTGGGGCTGCTCGACGACGATCGTCTGTTCGACGCCGTGACACGGAGCATGCGATGAGCGGCGATGACGACCTGAGCCACCTGTCGCTGCTCGAGCTGTATCGCGAGGAGACGCGCACGCAGACCCAGGCGCTGTCGGAGCGGCTGCTCGCGCTCGAATCGGGCGAGCCCGATTCCGTCGCGCTCGAAGCGTGCATGCGCGCCGCGCATTCGCTGAAGGGTGCCGCGCGCATCGTCGGCGTGCCGCTCGGCGTCGAGATCGCCGGGCGGATGGAGGAATGCTTCGTCGCCGCGCAGGCCGGCACGATCGCGCTGACGGCCACGCACGTCGACGTGCTGCTGGCCGGCGTCGATTTGCTGGTGCGCGTCGGCGATCCGCAGGGGCAGCCCGTGTCGCAGACTGAGATCGACGGGTTCGCGGCGGCGCTGACGGGCGCCGACGGCGCGCAGACGATGCAGGCGCCGGCCGCCGTGCCGCCGCCGGTGCCGCCGTCGTTGGTGCCGTATCGCGAACACGACGGCGCCGCGAACGAGCCGGTCGGGGCAAGTGCCGCGATGCCGCCGCTCGCCGTGTCGGGCACGCCGCCCGATCCGGTTCAGGCCGGCCGCGTGGCGGGCGCCGGTGCGATGCGCCGCGTGCGCGCCGATACGCTGAACCGGTTGTTGAGCCTGTCCGGCGAATCGCTGGTCGAATCGCGCTGGCTCAAGCCGTTCGCCGAATCGATGCTGCGCGTGAAGCGCGCGCAGCGCGACGCGGCCCGTTCGCTCGACCTGATGTACGAGCAGTACGCCGACGATCTCGACGCCGGCATGCTCGCGTCGATGAACGAAGTGCGACACATGCTCAACGACCTGCAGCGCTCGCTCGCCGAGCGCATGGACGAATTCGACCGCTTCGAGCGGCGCAGCACGCATATCGCCGAGCAACTGTACGACGAGGCGCTGCAATGCCGGATGCGGCCGTTCGGCGACGCGACGCGCGCCTATCCGCGCATCGTCCGCGATCTCGCGCGCTCGCTCGGCAAGCAGGTGCGTTTCTCGATCGTCGGCGAAGGCACGCAGGTCGATCGCGACATCCTCGACCTGCTCGACGCGCCGCTCGGCCACCTGTTGCGCAACGCGATCGACCACGGCGTCGATTCGCCCGACGCGCGTCAAGCGCGCGGCAAGCCGGCCGAGGCGAGCGTCACGCTCGAGGCGCGCCACAGCGCGGGCTCGCTGCTCGTCAGCGTGATCGACGACGGGCCGGGCGTCGACATGGATGCGCTGCGCGCGGCCGTCGTGCGCCAGCGCCTGACCGACGACGAGACGGCCGCGCGGCTGTCCGATCCCGAACTGCTCGAATTCCTGCTGCTGCCGGGCTTCTCGATGCGCGATGCGGTGACCGACGTATCGGGGCGCGGCGTCGGCCTCGACGCGGTGCAGGAGATGGTGCGCGGCGTGCGCGGCGCGGTGCGGATCTTCAACGAGCCGGGCGCCGGCATGCGCTTCGTGCTGCAGTTGCCGCTCACGCTGTCGGTGATCCGCAGCCTGCTCGTCGAGGTCGGCGGCGAGCCGTATGCGTTTCCGCTCGCGCACGTGCGCCGCACGCTCGAACTCGCGCACGACGACATCGACGTGCTCGAAGGGCAGCCGCATTTTCCGTTCGACGGCCGGCGCGCGGGTCTCGTCGCCGCGCACCAGTTGCTCGACGCGGGCGAGCCCGATGTCGCGCGCGCCACCACCGCGGTCGTGGTCGTCGGCGGCGAACCCGAGCTGTACGGCGTCGCGGTCGACCGCTTCCTCGGCGAACGGATGCTCGTGGTGCAGCCGCTCGACAGCCGCCTGAACAAGATCCAGAACATCGCGGCCGGCGCGTTGCTCGAGAACGGCGACCCGGTGCTGATCGTCGACGTCGAGGACCTGATCCGCTCGGTCGACAAGCTCGTGCGCGGCGGCCAGCTCGCACGGCTCACGCGCGATCCGCAACTCGCGCTCGCCGACCGGCGTCGCCGCGTGCTCGTCGTCGACGATTCGCTGACGGTGCGCGAGCTCGAACGCAAGCTGCTGGAAAAGCGCGGCTACGACGTGACGGTCGCGGTCGACGGGATGGAAGGGTGGAATGCGGTGCGCAGCGATGCGTTCGATCTCGTCGTGACCGACGTCGACATGCCGCGCATGGACGGCATCGAACTCGTCACGCTGATCAAGAGCGACCCGATGCTCAAGCGCGTGCCGGTGATGATCGTGTCGTACAAGGATCGCGACGAGGATCGCCGGCGCGGGCTCGATGCCGGCGCCGATTACTATCTCGCGAAGAGCAGCTTCCACGACGAGGCGCTGCTCGATGCCGTGCACGACCTGATCGGGGGCGCGCACCGATGAACATCGGCATCGTCAACGATCTGCCGCTGGCCGTGGAGGCGCTGCGCCGCGTGATCGCGCTGCGCGCGGACCATCGCGTGCTGTGGGTGGCGACCGATGGCGACGAGGCCGTGGATTTCTGCGTCGCGCATCCGCCCGACGTCGTGCTGATGGATCTCGTGATGCCGAAGGTCGACGGCGTCGCCGCGACGCGCCGGATCATGGCGCGCGCGCCGTGCGCGATCCTGATCGTGACGGCGAGCGTCAGCGCGAACACGTCGTCGGTGTACGAGGCGATGGGCGCCGGCGCGCTCGACGCGGTCGACACGCCGACGCTCGCGCTCGGGCTGTCGACCGATGCGTCGCCGCAGGCGCTGCTCGCGAAGATCGACCAGATCGGCCGGCTGCTCGAAAGCCGCACCGCGGCGCTCGTGCCGCCGGGGCCGGCGCCCGCGCGCGGACAGCCGACGCTCGTTGCAATCGGTGCGTCGGCGGGCGGGCCGACCGCGCTCACCGCGCTGCTGCGCGCGCTGCCGGCCGACTTTCCGGCCGCGATCGTGATCGTCCAGCACGTCGACCAGGCATTCGCGTACGGCATGGCCGAATGGCTCGACGGCTATACGCGGCTGCCGGTGCGCGTCGCGCGACAGGGCAGCGTGCCGGAAGCGGGCGAGGTGCTGCTCGCGGCGACCAACGACCATCTGACGCTGTCGCCGCGCGGCGTGCTCGGCTATACGCGGCATCCGGCCGAAACGCCGTACCGGCCGTCGATCGACGTGTTCTTCAACAGCGTCGCGGACGGCTGGCAGGGCGATGCGCTGGGCGTGCTGCTGACGGGCATGGGACGCGACGGCGCGCTCGGCCTGAAGGCGATGCGCGCGAAGGGCTGCTATACGATCGCGCAGGACGAAGCGACCAGCGCCGTGTACGGGATGCCGAAGGCGGCCGCGGCGATCGGCGCGGCGTCGGCGATCCTGCCGCTCGATCAGATCGCGCCGCAGTTGATCGCGCGGCTCGCGCTCGCGCCGCGCGACTGACGGCGCACCGGCCAGGCGCCGTCGTTTCGCGGCGCGCCGGCGTCTGCGTTGCGTGCGCGGCGCGGCGTCGCGTACAATCGCGGCCTGCGGAGATGGCATGCCTCCCTGCGGTCGTTCGCGGCGCGTGGCGCGCGCGGTGCGGCCCTCAACCGCCGGTTTGCCCGGCTGATGATGCCTGCGTGTTCCTGGGTCGTCAGGAGGTCGCAGGCCGTCCATCCGGCGTTCTGCCGCCCAGGTTTCGATGTTCCGTCGAATCTGGAAATCATGTTTTTCACGACTTCTGCCGATCTTTTCGCGACCCTGCGCTATGTGTGCCGCTGGCTCGCGCTTTCCGCGCTGCTCGGCGCGCTGGCCGGTACGGCTTCCGCCGTGTTCCTGATCGCGCTCGACTGGGCGACCGGCACGCGCGTCGCGCATCCGTGGCTGTTGTGGGGGCTGCCGGCCGCCGGTTTCGCCACCGGCTGGATCTACCATCGCTTCGGCCAGTCGGTCGCGCGCGGCAACAACCTGCTGATCGACGAGATTCACGACCCGAAGGCGCTCGTGCCGAAGCGGATGGCGCCGCTCGTGCTCGTCGCGACCGTCGTCACGCACCTGTTCGGCGGGTCGGCCGGCCGCGAGGGCACGGCCGTGCAGATGGGCGGCGCGCTCGCCGATCGCGTCACGCACCTGTTTCGTCTCGATCGCGAGCATCGCCGCGTGCTGCTGATGGGCGGCATCGCGGCCGGCTTCGCGTCGGTGTTCGGCACGCCGCTCGCGGGCGCCGTGTTCGGGCTCGAGGTGCTCGCGATCGGGCGCGTGCGATACGACGCGCTGCTGGCCTGCGTCGCGTCGGCGATCGTCGCGGACGCCGTGTGCCGTGCGTGGGGCGTCCATCACACGGCCTATGCGATTCCGTTCGTGCCGGCCGTATCGGCGACGGGGCTGGCCGTGACGGTCGTCGCGGGCATCGCGTTCGGCGTGGTCGGACGGCTGTTCGCGTTCGCGACGCATGCGCTGACCGCGTGGTTTCGCCGCGCGATCCGCCATGCGCCGCTGCAGCCGGTGCTCGGCGGCCTGCTGGTCGCCGTGGCCGCGACCGTGCTGAACGTGCCGCAGTATCTCGGCCTCGGCATCCCGACGATCGAGGCCGCGTTTCGCGGCCCGCTGCCGCTTTACGATTTCGCGGGCAAGTTCGCGTTCACCGTGGTCACGCTCGCGTCGGGATTCAAGGGCGGCGAGGTGACGCCGCTGTTCTACATCGGCGCGACGCTCGGCAATGCGCTCGGCCAGGTGCTGGCGCTGCCGGTGCCGGTGCTCGCGGGGCTCGGCTTCGTCGCGGTGTTCGCGGGCGCGGCGAACACGCCGATCGCGTCGACGATCATGGCGATCGAATTGTTCGGCGCGGATATCGGCGTGTATGCGATCGTCGCCTGCGTCGTCGCGTATCTGTTCTCCGGACCCGCGGGGATTTATCGCGCGCAGCGCGTGGCGGTGGGGAAGGGGGCGCGGGTGGCGGCGGAGTGAGGTGCGACCGCGGTCGACGTCGTTCGCTCGCGGCGGCGCGATACGATACCGGGAACGCTCGAACAACGGAGGCATCGGATGACGCTGGACGACTTTCTGACCGAAGCGGCGCGCATGGCCCGGCCATGCCATGCGTACCGATTCGCGGCCGACGGCGAACCCGTTGCCGGCTACTGGCATGGGATCGATGCCGGCGCGTTGTGCATTTCCGTCGAGCGCGACGGCGCCTGGCTGAACGTGTATCTCGACGAAAGCGGCGCAGGCGGCCGCGTGGAGATTTCCACGCAGCCCGTCCGCTCGGATCGCCCGCTGCGCCGATCCGACGCAACGTCGTTGCCGCCGGTCGATGCGGTGTTCCGCTTCGGCTCCGCGGCGATCGACGCCTATCTCGACGCGCACGGCTGGCAGCGCGACTGGGGATTCAACGACAACTTCAAGGGCGCCGCCGCGCATGACTACGTGCGCGAGTGGATGGTGCAATGCCCGCTTTACACGGGCGGGGTGGTGGCCGTCGCGGGCGGATGGAACATGCCGTGGCCCGATGACGGGGACGAGCCGATCGATCTCGATTTCGTCCTCTGGACGTTCGAGGAATCGGAACCGTGGATCGAAGTGTTTTCCGACGGCAGCCGCTACTCGGTGATCCAGCGGATCACCTAGGGCAATCGGCCGTTACTGCTTCGGCAGCCGCGCGACGTTGCGCGCCAGCAGTTCCTCGATATCGATGCCTTTTTCCGCCAGCAGCGCGGTGACGACGCCGTTCAATTCGCCGAGCGTTTCCTTGACCGATTCCCGGATCGTATCGACGACGACCTGGGTGCTGCGCTCGATCTCGATGTTGACCGTGTCGTTGACGCCCTTCGCATCGAACGTGGTCGCGCGGCGCGTTTCGGGAATCAGCCAGACGTCGAACCAGCCTTCGTCGCGATTGACGTCCGACACGGTGAGGCTGCAGCCGTTGATCGCGATGTAGCCCTTCGCGAACACATAGCGCTTGAACTCGGCAGGTACGCCGATGCGGATCATCCGGTTGTGCTCGGACGATGCGATGTGCACGATGGTCCCCGTGAAATCGACATGGCCGGACAGCGGATGCCCACCGATCTCCGCGCCGTCCTTCGCGGCCCGCTCGACGTTGACCCGCGCGCCGGTCGCGAGCTCGGCCAGCGTGGTGATTCGCAGGCTCGGCAGCATGACGTCGAAGTCGATCAGCACCGGCGAATGGATGGTCGTCACCGTCAGGCACACGCCATCGACCGACACGCTCGCGCCGATCTCGATATCGTCGGTGAACCGCTCGGGGAATGCGATGCTGAAGGTCCTCAGCTCGCCGTGATCCTTGATGGCGTCGATGGTGCCGACGCCCTGAACAATGCCTGTAAACATGGTCTGCCTTTCGTCGCGAATTGCCTGGCCGACATGATAAGTGATCCCGGCGGCGGACACGCGCGGCGCGCGGTCCGGCGCCGCCGAGCCAACGCCGCGGACACGAAAAAAGGCCGTGCGCATGGCACGGCCTCGATCCGGAACCGATTGCCGCCGCGAGGCCCGGCGGCGATGACCGCGCCGCCGGGCCAGGTCGCGACGCGCCTGCCTCAAACCTCGGCCGGCTCTCCCAGCGGCCCGGCATCGCGATCCGCCGTGCGTCGCGGCGAATCGGCGAGCCCCTTCGCCAGCTCCAGCGCCTGCCGCTCGAACAGCCGGCGATAGATGCCGCCGTCGATGCGGATCAGCGCGTCGTGGTTGCCTTCCTCGATCACCTTGCCGCGATCGAGCACCAGCAGCCGGTCGAGCGCGCGCACGGTCGACAGCCGGTGCGCGACGACGAGCGTCGTGCGGCCGACCATCAGCCGCTCCATCGCCTGCTGGATCAGCAGCTCGCTTTCGCTGTCGAGGCTCGACGTCGCTTCGTCGAGGATCAGGATCGGCGCATCCGCGAGGAACGCGCGCGCGATCGCGACGCGCTGGCGCTCGCCGCCCGACAGCTTGATCCCGCGTTCGCCGACGAGCGTGTCATAGCCGTCCGGCAGCGCGGCGATGAAGTCGTGCGCGCTGGCCAGGCGCGCGGCGCGTTCGATGTCGGCGCGGCTCGCGTCGGGGCGCGCATACGCGATGTTCTCCGCGAGCGTGCGGTGGAACAGCACGGGCTCCTGCTGGACGATCGCGATCTGGCTGCGCAGCGAATCCTGCCGCACCTGCGCGATGTCCTGGCCGTCGATCGTGATGCGGCCGCCCGATACGTCGTACAGGCGCTGGATCAGCTTGATGAACGTCGTCTTGCCCGATCCCGAATGGCCGACGAGGCCCACGCGTTCGCCGGGCGCGATCCGCATCGAGAAATCGTCGTACAGCGGCACCGGATGGTTGCCGTAGCGGAACGTCACGTGCTCGAAGCGGATCTCGCCTTGCCCGATCCGGATGGCCGGCGCGCCGGGGCGATCGTCGATGCCGAGCGGCTGGCGTTCGAGCGCGACGAGTTCTTCCATGTCGTTCACCGAGCGCTGCAGGTTGCGGATGTGCATGCCGACGTCGCGCAGGTAACCCTGCAGCATGAAGAACATCGTCAGCGCGAACGCGATGTCGCCGACGCTCGCCTCGTCGTTCATCCACAGCCGCAGGGCGACGCCGATCATCGCGGCCTGCATCGCGACGAGCATCGCGCCCTGCAACCCGCCGTTGAACGTGCCGCGCACCCACGTGCGGCGCGTGCGCTGCCGCCACTTGCCGATCACGCGCGCGAGCCGCGCTTCCTCGCGCGCTTCCGCGCCGAACGCCTTGACCACCGCGTTGCAGCTCACCGCATCGGCGAGCGCGCCGCCCATGCGCGTGTCCCACAGGTTGCCGAGCCGGGCGGCCGGCGCGACGATGCCGAGCGACACCGCGACCGTCACCGCGATGTACAGCAGCGACCCCGCGCCGACGACGAGCCCCATCACGGGCCAGTGCGTGCCGAGCAGCACGGTCGCGCCGACCAGCATCGCGACCGACGGCAGCAGCGCGATCAGCACGGTGTCGTTGAGCAGGTCGAGCGCCCAGATGCCGCGCGTGATCTTGCGCACGGTCGAGCCCGCGAAGCTGTTCGCGTGCCAGTCGGTCGAGAAGCGCTGCACGCGGTGGAACGACGCGGCGGCGATCTCGCTCATCATCTTCAGCGTGAGCGTGATGATGTTCAGGTAGACGCCCTGACGCAGCACCGTCGCGCCGATGCCGAGCCCGGCGAGCGTGGCGAACGCGACGAGGGCCGAATGCCACGCGGCGGCGCGGTCGGTCAGGCCGCTCGACAGCGCGTCGACGAGGCGGCCGGCGAACAGCGGCGTGAGGACGTCGGCGAGCGCGGCGAGCAGCGCGAGGCTCGCGACCGCGGCGATGCGCACCGGCTGCTTGCGCCAGTAACGGAGGGTGAAGCCGAAGACGGCCTGGAATGCATGGCCGCCCAGATGGGAGGTTTTTCTGGTCATGTATCGTTGCCCGGCGCGTCGCGCGACGGGACTTTCCGGTTCGGAGAACGTCGAAAACGCAACAGCCGGACCGCGCGAAACACGCGGGCGGAACGAAACGGGCTGTCGGGAAAAGCGCGGCTGACGGGTCAGCGGAAAACTCGGGAGCCGGCGCGGACGGCGGGCTGGATCAACTGCGCCGTGAGACCACGTTCGGGAAGGTTGCTGGCATTCGGAACATCTGCACCTCCCTGAAGTGAACGGTTGAAAGGACGCCGAAAAGACGTGCAGCGATTTTATCAGGAGTGTCGCGCGCGCCGCAATGTCTGACGAATGCGGCGTTGCAGCGTCGATACGGTTAGTATTCAGGGTTTTGGCCCCTTTTCGCGTACGTTGCGCGATGGCGGGCACGGGCCGCGGCGGGCGCATCGATTACACTTCGGCGTCCGCGGCGCGCGACGACGCGCGCCCGCCCGGATCCACTCCGAACCCTTCCCGAGGAAACGATGAGCGACGTTCAGCAAGGCATCCTGGCTCCGATCGATACGGCAGCGCGATACCTCACTTTCACGATGTCGAATGACGGCAATATCGCCGCGGCGCTGGCCGCGCTGCGCGAGATCGTCGACGGACGCGACACGGTCGTCGGCTTCGGGCACGCGCTGGCTGCCTATCTCGGACATCCGGTGCCGGGCCTGACCGACTATCCGGCGTTCGCGGTGAACGACCGGACGCTGCCGGCGACGCCGGCCGACGTGTGGGTCTGGCTGCGCTCGGACGATCGCGGCGAGATCGTGCTGCGCGCGCGGGCGATCGAACGCGCGCTCGCGCCGGCGTTCGCCCTGCAGGACGCCGTCGACGGCTTCCGCTATTCGAACGATCGCGACCTGTCCGGCTACGAGGACGGCACCGAGAACCCGGAAGGCGACGACGCGATCGCCGCAGCGATCGTGACGGGGCAGGGCGCGGGGCTCGACGGTTCGAGCTTCGTCGCGGTGCAGCAGTGGGTGCACGATTTCGACCGGATGGAGCGCATTCCGTCGGGTGAGATGGATCACATCATCGGGCGCCGCCGTTCGGACAACGAGGAACTCGACGACGCGCCCGAATTCGCGCACGTGAAGCGCACCGCGCAAGAGAGCTTCGAGCCCGAGGCGTTCATGCTGCGCCGTTCGTCGCCGTGGTCGGACGCGCGCCGCGCGGGCCTCTATTTCGTCGCGTTCGGCTGCTCGTTCCGCGCGTTCGACGTGCAGATGCGCCGGATGAGCGGCGCGGAAGACGGGATCGTCGACGGCCTGTTCCGCTTCACGCGGCCGCTGACGGGCGCGTATTTCTGGTGCCCGCCGATGAAGGACGGCAAGCTGGACCTGTCCGCGCTCGGACTGTAAGCGCCGGGCGGGATCGACGAACGGGCGGGTCGCGCCGGATGCGCGGCCCGCCCGTTTCGTTTTTCAGGCGGCCGGCCATACGGCCTGCCGCGTGCGTCAGTTCAACGTCGTGTCGATCCGCGTGCCGCGCTTGATGAACTGCGTGACCGGCGTCTTCTCGCAGATTTCCGCGAGACGCTGGCGTTGCGCGTCGTCGAGCGGGCCGTCGAGCGTCACGACGCGGCGCACGTACTGCACGCCTTCGCGATCGGCATGCAACTCTGTGCGCACCGTGATGCGCGCGGCCGGCCATGCCTTGCGCTGCATGTACATGCGCAGCGTCGCGGCCGTGCATTGCGCGAGCCCGGCCAGCACGAACGCGTATGGCGCCGGCCCGCGATCCTGACCGCCTTCGCGCGGCGCTTCGTCGCCGGTCAGCGCATGCGTGCCGGCCTGCAACTGGACGACGTAGTCGGGCGCGTCGGCATCGAGGACGGCGGCGGCGTGGATGAGGGACATGGCAAATCTCCGGTAGCGGATCGAGGAAAGAGGGCGCCGTGCGGCGGCGCGCAGCCGCCAGCATACCGTCGCGCTCGCGTGCCGCACCGCTACGTGTCGGCGATACCGGCGCTGCTGCGCACGAGCGCGGCGATGCGCTCGCGCACCCACCGATGCGCGCGATCGGTGTCGCGCGACTCGTGCCAGTACGCGAGCAGCGGGAACGGCTTGAGCCGCAGCGGCAGCGGCCGCACGGCGATCGGCAGCAGCGCGGCCATGCGCCGCGCATAGGTGTGCGGCAGCGTGACGAGCAGATTGCCGGCCGCGGCGATCTGGCAGGCGGCGAAATAGTGCTGGCAGGTGAGCCGGATGTCGCGCAAGCGCCCGTCGTTGCCGAGCAGGACGTCGAGCGATTGCGGCGCGCCGAGCGACGACACGGCGATATGCTGCGCCGCGAAATAGTCGCCGCGTCGCAGCGGGTCGCGCGCGAGCGGATGATCGCGGCGCATCGCGACGACGAGCGAATCGTCGAGCAGGTGTTCGGTGGCGATGCGCGCGCCGGTCGGCACGCGGCGATCGACGACGACGTCGAGATTGCCCGACGCCAGTTCGCGTTCGATGTCGGGCACCGCGATGCGACGGCTGACGAGCCGCAGGCCCGGCGCTTCGTCGGCGAACGCGGCGACGATGCGCGGCAATGCGATGGATTCGAGCACGTCGCGAATGCCGACCGCGATGCTCAGGTCGAGCGTCGCGGGATCGAAGGCGGACGGATCGCGCGCGGTGCCTTGCAGGCCCTTCAGGTGCCGCTGCACGTCCGCGATGATCGACCGCGTGCGCTCGGTCGGCACGACCCGATTGCCCTGGCGCACGAACAGCGGATCGTCGAAATGCGCGCGCAGCCGGTTGAGCGCATGCGTGACGGCCGGCTGCGTCAGATGCAGCGCGCGGGCGGCCGCGCCGATGCCGCCATGCACGTAGACGGCGTCGAGCACGCGAAACAGGTTCAGGTCGAGACGGTGATCGGCGGGCACGGAGCGCGGGCGGCGTGGTGAAGGACGGATCGATTCTAAAGGATGCGCAGGCAACGGATGCACGGCTCGGCATACGCGCCGATCGTGCGCGTTCGATGCGTGTCGACGCCGTTCGCGCCGATACGGGAGCGGCCGCTCGACCGCTGCGCGACGCCATCGAACAGCACGTCGTCATGCATGACGGCCGCGATGGTTGGCCGCATCGGATGCGCGATTCCGTGCCGGCTTACCGGCGGCGCACGGCAGCCTGTAGTAATCCGCCATCATGCTGTCCCCGTCGGCCATTTCGCGCCAAAGGCACTACCCGTTCGGCTAAGATGCCGTCGCTTCATATTTCGGGATAGCCGTCCTGTCGCACGCATTCAAACCAAATATAAGCCTGACAGTTCGACGGTATTAGAAGAAGTCGAACAAGTCGGGGGCTTGGCCAGTGAATGCAGCAGATCAGCGGTGGGTCGTTATCTATTTGAGTACGGGGTTTTCGTTGGCCCAGGCCGCGCGTCTCGGCGAAGCCTTCAACCTGGCGAATCGCCTGCATGGGTACGGCGCGGATTATCAGCTCAAGTACGTATCCGAAAGCGGGGGACTGTTGCAGTCGTCGTCCGGCGTGAGAATCGCGGCCGATCCGCTCGGCGACGAACACAGCCGCCGTGCGCTCGCGTTCTTTCATCTTCATGGCGACCGGGCGGCCGTCAACTGGGACGACGCATTGCAACGGCGCCTGACCGACATTCGCCGGCATGCGCGCTGGATCGTCGACGCGATGGATCTGCCCGCGCTCGCCGCGACGCGGCGGCCGTCGTCGTCGATCGACGGGCGGCCGGGCCGGGCGGGGCGCCGGGCCGCCACGACGATCGAATCGCGGGCCGGCGAAACCGACGTGTTTGCCGCCGCGCTCGACATGTTCCGCGCCGACCTCGGCGACAGCGCCGCGCAGGAGATCGCCAGCAACATGATGCGGCCGGTCGAGCAGCGCTATGTGCAGTCGATGTGGGCGTTCCGCGAACTGAGCGCGAGCCCGTCGATCCGGATGTCCGCGCAGCGGCTGCGCGCGCAGAGCGTGAACCGCGTCTCGATCGCGAACGCCGCGCAGGCGGCCGCGATGAGCGAGCGCAATTTCCTGCGGCGCTTCAAGAAGGAAATCGGCGTGACGCCGACCGAGTTCGTCCAGCACGTGCGGCTCGAACGTGCGTGCCACATGCTGATCCATACGACGCTGCCGGCCGACAAGGTCGCGCGGCGCACCGGGTTCGGCAGCGGCGAGCGGCTCGCGAAGCTGTTTCGCCAGCGCCTGTTGATGTCGCCGACCGAATTTCGCGTCGCCGAGCGGGAAAAAATCCTCGCGCACGGCGCCGCGTCGCCCGATTCAGATGACGCCCGCGCCGCCGCATGTTGCGACGGCGACGGGGCGGGTTGCGACGCATGCGCGGCCGAGCGCGGGAAAACGGGCCGGATACCCGTAGAATCGTCGTGTCGCGATCTCGATTCCCGGTTTCCATGCCCTTCCTCCCCACTACCGCCACCGCCCCTTTCTGCCCGTCGGAAGTAAAGGGCAGCATCACGATCGACGCCGCCGCGCCGCGCTGGCGCAAGCTCAGGCGTTTTTTCGGCCCCGGCCTGCTGGTCGCGATCGGCTACATGGATCCCGGCAACTGGGCGACCGATATCCAGGCGGGCTCGCAGTTCGGCTATGCGTTGCTGTGGGTCGTCGCGTTCTCGAGCCTCGCGGCGATCTTCCTGCAGATGCTCGCGGCGCGGCTCGGCCTCGTCGCGGGCAAGGATCTCGCGCAAGCCAGCTACGACCGCTACGGGCGCGTCGGCCGCGTCGTGCAGTGGATCACCGCCGAAGTGTCGATCATCGCGTGCGACATCGCGGAAGTGCTCGGCTGCGCGCTCGCGTTCAAGCTGCTGCTCGGCGTGCCGCTCGCGTGGGGCGTCGTGCTGACCGCGCTCGACACGGTGATCGTGCTCGGCCTGCAGGGCAAGGGGTTCCGGCAGATCGAGGCGATCGTGCTCGGGCTGATCGCGACGATGGCGTTCTGCTTCGTCGCGCAGGTGGCGATCACGCCGCCCGACTGGCATGCGGTGGTCGGCGGGCTCGTGCCGGGCGATCCCGGCCACGATCGCAAGGACGCGATCGTGCTCGCGCTCGGCATCGTCGGCGCGACGATCATGCCGCACAACCTGTATCTGCATTCGTCGGTCGTGCAGACGCGGCACGTCGTCGGTGGCGCGCGCGGCGTGATCCGCGACACGCTCGCACTCGTGCGCATCGATACCTGCGTGTCGCTGTTCGTCGCGATGCTCGTCAATGCGGCGATCCTCGTCGTCGCGGGTGCGGCATTTCATGCGACCGGCCAGCACAACGTGACCGACATCGAGCAGGCGTACCGGCTGATCACGCCGATCGCGGGCGGCGCGGCCGCGCTGTTGTTCGGCATCGCGCTGCTCGCGTCGGGGCAGAGCTCGACGCTCACCGGCACGATCGCCGGCCAGGTCATCATGGACGGCTTCCTGCATACGAAGATCCCGTGCTACCAGCGCCGGCTGATCACGCGCGGGCTCGCGCTCGTGCCGGCGCTGATCGGCGTGCTGTGGCTCGGCGACGGCTCGGTCGGGCAGCTGCTCGTATGGAGCCAGGTGCTGCTGAGCCTGCAGTTGCCGTTCGCGATGTGGCCGCTGATCCGCTCGGTCAGCGATCGCGGCACGATGGGCGAACATGCGATCGGCCGCGGGATGCAGGTGGCCGCATGGGCGCTGTTCGCCGTGATCACCAGCACGAACCTGCTGTTGATTACCGGTGTCGCGGGCTGATACAGCCTGTCACAGGCTGACACAGGTGCGCTGCGCGCTTGCGGTAAACTGCGGCCTTTCGATCGTCCCCGAAGTCCGTCATGTGGAGTGAAATCAGCAACATCGGCGATGCCGCGCTGACCTTGCCGATCGCGCTGACCTGCGCGGCATGGCTCGCGCTGACCGACTGGCGTCTCGCCGCCCGCTGGGGCGTGCTGCTGGCCGCCGGCATGGGCGTCGTCGGCGCCACGAAAATCCTCTATGCGGGATGCGGCATCGAGCTGCCGCAATTCGATTTCCGCGTGATCAGCGGCCATACGATGCTGTCGACGTCGGTGTGGACGGTCGCGCTGTCGATGCTGTGGCAGGCGTTCCGGCCGGGCAAGGCGCCCGGCATCGCGGTCGGGCTGGCCGTCGGCGCGGTCACGGCCGTCGCACGCGTGTTCGATCATTCGCACACCGTGCCGGAAGTCGTCGTCGGCTGGATACTCGGCGCGCTGGTCGCGCTGGTGTTCCTGCGCGGCTACGACGGCGCGCGGCAGCGCGCGTTTTCGCCGCGCGTCGCGGCGGTTTGCCTGCTGCTCGTGTCGGGCATCGCGTACGGGCACCGTGCACCGTTCCAGCGGATGATCGACACGCATTCGCCGCAGCTCTGCGCGTTCGTGCGCGCGCCGTCGGGCGACGGGTTCTGACGGTCGCCGATGGCGGCCGCTCTGGCGCCTCCTCGCCGCCTTCTTGCCGCCGGCGTTCGTCCGGCGTTTTCCGGCGCATGGCACGATGCCACGCCGGCTCGTCTTCCCGATTGCATTCTTCTTCGTGCGCAACGCAACGTCCGTCTCCCGTTGATCGACTGGCCGACGCAATCCGTCCGAGCGGCCGCATCCGGCTGTTTGCGCACGGGCACCGTACGCGCAAGTCATGAACGATGCCTATGACCGGGCATAACGAAGATTCATTTCATCGATCGGCAGCATTCGCGTACGCTGGCTGTCGTTTTATCGCAGGCAAGCTGCGCGGCCGGTCCGGCTTGCGTCGCGGCCATCTCGATATACTCGCGGAAACCGTGCGTTGCGTCGCCGCGTCGGCGCACCGGCGACCGGCCCAGGTCGGCTGGACCATGCACGCAAACCCCGTCGCGGCAGCGTTGCGCGACGACGATTCACGACAGGAGCAGGTCACATGACAATCGTTTCTCCGCGCCTCGCCGGCAAGTGCGCATACATCACGGGCGCCGCGGGCGGCCTCGGCCGTGCGATCGCGCGCCGGATGGTCGAGCAGGGTGCGCGCGTGTTCCTGACCGACATCGCGGAAGCGGCGGTGCTCGATGCGTTCGCGCAGGAACTCAATGCGGGCCGTGCGGCGCCGGTCGCGTTCGCCGCGACCCAGGACGTGCGCGACGAAGCGCGCTGGCAGGTGCTGCTCGCGCAGGCGACCGACGCGATGGGCGGGCTGTCGGTGCTCGTCAACAACGCGGGCGTCGGCTCGATCGGTTCGCCCGCGCAAATCGAGCTGGACGAATGGCGGCGCGTGATGGCGATCAACGTCGAGAGCATCGTGCTCGGCTGCAAGCATGCGCTGTCGTACCTGGCCGAGAGCCATCCCGCGTCGATCGTCAACATCTCGTCGGTCGCGGCGTTCAAGGTCGAGCCGGACTTCACCGCGTACAACGCGTCGAAGGCGGCGGTCGCGTCGCTGACGAAGTCGGTCGCGATCGATTGTGCGCGCCGCGAGATCGACGTGCGCTGCAATTCGATTCACCCGGCGTTCATCCGCACGGGGATCGTCGAGCCGCTGTTCCAGTCGCTCGGCGAACGCGACGCGACGCGCAAGCTCGCGCGCGGCATTCCGCTGCGCCGGCTCGGCGATCCGGACGACGTCGCCCACGCGGCCGTGTATCTCGCATCCGACGAGAGCCGCTTCGTGACGGCCGCCGAACTCGTGATCGACGGCGGCATGTGCGCGGTCTGACACGCATCCCGAACCACGACGATTGGAGGAGAACATCATGTCGACACCCGTGAATCGCCAACTGCTGCTGAAGACGCGCCCCGAAGGGCGGGTCGGCCGCGAACACTTCTCGTTCGTCGAGACGCCGGTGCCGGCGCTCGCCGACGGCGAGGTGCTCGTGCGCGTGCTGTATCTGTCGATGGACCCGACCAACCGCGTG
Source organism: Burkholderia sp. MSMB1835 (assembly GCF_001526365.1). Lineage (NCBI taxonomy): Bacteria > Pseudomonadati > Pseudomonadota > Betaproteobacteria > Burkholderiales > Burkholderiaceae > Burkholderia > Burkholderia sp. MSMB1835. The sequence goes on along the minus strand of NZ_LOYP01000059.1, from coordinate 340,788 downwards.
TGGATGAGCGACGTGCCGCAGTACCTGCCGCCCGTCGCGATCGGCGAGGTGATGCGCGCGCTCGGTATCGGCCGCGTGGTCGCGTCGCGCCATGCGGGTTTCGCCGAAGGCGAGCTCGTGCAGGGGCTCGTCGGCTGGCAGGACTATGCGGTCGTGCCGGCCGAGCAGGCCGCGCAGCTCGTGAAGCTGCCCGCGCAGTCGGGCCTGCCGCTGCCGACGCTGCTCGGCGCGTGCGGGATGAGCGGGCTGACCGCGTACTACGGGCTGACCGACATCGCGCCGGTCCAGCCGGGCGAAACGCTCGTCGTGTCGGCGGCGGCCGGCTCGGTCGGCTCGATCGCCGGGCAGATCGGCAAGATTCACGGCGCACGGGTGGTCGGCATCGCGGGCGGCGCGGACAAGTGCCGCTACCTGACCGAGACGCTCGGCTTCGACGCGGCCGTCGACTACAAGGCCGACGATTTCCGCCAGCAACTGAAGGCGGCGACGCCGGACGGCGTGCACGTGAACTTCGAGAACGTCGGCGGCGAGGTGATGCGCGCGGTGCTGTCGCGGATGGTGATCGGCGGGCGCGTCGCGCTGTGCGGCGTGATCTCGAACTACAACAGCGGCCGCGCGGCCGACGACGTCGGCGTGCTGATCTCGAAGCGGCTGACGATGCGCGGCTTCCTGATCCTCGATTACCGCAAGAGCCGCGAAGCCGTGCAGACGCTCGCGGGCTGGCTGCGCGACGGCCGGCTCAAGGCCGAGGAAACCGTGGCCGACGGTCTCGAAAACGCGCCCGACGTGCTGAACCGCCTGTTCGACGGCGACCATCGCGGCAAGCTCGTGCTGCGCGTCGATCCGGACGCGTGACGGGCGTGCGACTTCGGTCGCATCGGGCCGCGGGGCCGTGTCGGCTGCGCTGAGTTCGATCAATTCGGCTGCAGTTTAGGACTTGTCCCATATATTGTCCGGGCCGCTCTCCTTACAGTAATTGCCAGCACACGGGCGGCGTGACCGATGCGTCACGCCGCCCGTTTTTTCGGTCACGCGGCAGAGGAGAGGGAACATGCGCAACAACGCGAAGCGATCGGCATCGGCGACGGCAGCGGGTGCCGGCGTCGTGCGGACGATGGTGTTCGGGCTCGGTGTCGTGTTCGCGATGTCGAATGCCATGCCGAACGCGATGGCGGCCGGACAGCCTGCGTCGGATGGCGTCGTGCGGTTCGCCGGTTCGCTCGTCGATCTCTACGACGTGACGCTCGATGCCCCGGCGGGCGTGCAGGTCGACGCGCGGGACGCGGCCGGCGGCGCGGCAACGGCCACGCTGCGGTTCGATGCGCATGGCCGGCGCCTGGCCGGTGCGCAGGTGGCGCTGGTCGGGCCGAACGGCGCGCCGCTCGCGTCGGACGGCGGCGCGGCGGTGCGGGTGACGTGGCGCGATGCGCGCGACGAACGAAGCGTGCCGCTGGCGCCGGGCCGGGTTCATCGCGTCGGCCCGTATGGCGGCGTGATGACGGTCGCGGCGGATGAAGCAACGGGCGCCGTGGCGCCCGTCTTGATCCATATCCGTCATCCTTGACCGGCGATGTCCGCACGCGTGCGGCGCGCCGGCGGCCGGACGCGCGTCATTCGCCCTGTTCGGCGCGCGCGTAGATGTCCCAGCTCGCCATGAACAGCGCGGCGACGAGCGGCCCGATCACGAAGCCGTTGATGCCGAACAACGCCATCCCGCCGAGCGTCGAGATCAGCACGACCCAGTCGGGCATCTTCGTGTCCTTGCCGACGAGGATCGGGCGCAGCAGGTTGTCGACGAGGCCGATCACGCCGACGCAGAACACGACGAGGATCACGCACTTCCAGACCGAGCCGATCATCAGCAGGTAGAGCGCGGCCGGCACCCACACGAGGCCCGCGCCGATCGCGGGCAGCAGCGACAGGAACGCCATCAGCGCGCCCCACAGCACGACGCCCTCGATCCCGAGGATCCAGAAGATCAGGCCGCCGAGCGCGCCTTGCACGAGCGCGACCGCGATGTTGCCCTTCACGGTCGCGCGCACGACCGTCGTGAATTTCGCGAGCAGCAGGTTCTTGTGCTCGTCGTCGAGCGGCAGCGCGCGGCGCACGCGGCGGCCGATCTCGCCGCCGTCGCGCAGCAGGAAGAACACCATGTACAGCATCACGCCGAAGCTCACGATGAACTGGAACGTGTTCTGGCCGATGCTGAGCGCCTGGGTCGCCGCGAACTGGCTGATCTGCGCGGCACCGTCGGTCAGCTTCTTCTGGATGCCCGGGATGTTGGTCAGCCCGTATTTCTGCAGCAGATGCTGGACCGACGACGGCAGTGCGTGAACGATGTCCTGGAAGTACTGCGAATAGTTCGGCTGCGCGGTCTTGATTTCCTGGTACACGTACGCGATTTCCTGCACGAGCGTGCCCGCCACGAACACGAGCGGCAGGATCACGATCAGGATGATCAACGACAACGTGACGAGCGCGGCCAGGTTGCGCCGCTTGCCGAAGCGCGCGGCCAGCCAGCGCTGCACGGGCTGGAACAGGATCGCGAGAATGGTGCCCCAGAACACGGCGCCGAAGAACGGTGCGAGGATCCAGCAGAGTCCGACGGTGACCGCGAACAGCAGGAAATAGAAGAATTTTTGGTGATCTTGTCCGCTATCCATGGGTGACATTCGCGCAGATTGATGCGTGGTTTGATTGAATTTCGTTGCCCCGTGCGCGATCGATTCGCGAACGTCACGGGTTCGCGGCCAAACGCGTTGCGGGGCGGCCCACGCGGAGTATGCCCGCAAAGGTGCCGCCATCATAGCCGCTGCTTGACAGACATGCGAAAACGCCGCGGCCGGGGCCGCGGCGCTGCCGGGAAGCGAACGCGGCGCGAGGCCGCGTGCCGCGTCGTCAGATGTGGAGCTTGGTGACCTTCGTGCCGTTCACCGACAGGTCGCCCATCAGGCCCGCGTTGGTCAGGACCAGCACTTCCACCGGCGCGGTGGCCGTGGTGGTGTCGACCGCGCCGTTCGCGCCCACCTTCACGACCGCGACCGACGCGTCGGCGCCGGCCGACCAGCCGTCCGACTTGCGGAACGAGTCGAGCGCATCCTGCGTCATGAACAGGAACACGACCGCCTTCGACTGCGCGCCGGCCTGCAGGCCGACCGACAGCGACGACGTGTTGTAGTAGCCGACGGTACTGCCGCCGACGCGCAGCGCGCCGTTGCCGGACTGGGCGCCGACGATGAAGCCGGCTTGCAGCACGTTCGGGAACACGAGGACGCCGCGTGCCTTCGAGACCAGATCGCGCGAGCCCGGCACCGTCGAATACAGGCGCGACAGCGTGGCATTCACGCTGGCATCGATCGACTGGCGTTTCGACGCGCTGGCCGCCGCGCTATCGGGTTTGTCGGACGTGGTCGTGCAGCCGGCGAGGGCGAGGCTGCCGAGCATCACGGCAGCGGCGGCTTTCATGGCGAGGGATTTCTGCATGGCGGTTTCTCCTTCGTTGTCTGATTGAGAGCGGACGGTGCGGGCGACGGTGCGGGCAGCCCCGTTCAACGGCGGGAAAGGAGCAGCCCCGCGACGAACGCGAGGCCCGCGACGACGCCGGCGGTCTGCCACGGATTCTCGTGCACGACCTGCGACATGCGTTCGGCCGAATCGCGCAGCCGGGCGGCCGCGCTGCCCGACGCGTAGTCGAGCGCGCCGCGCGCTTCGTCGATCCGGGACTGGATGCGTTTGCGCAAGGCGGCGATATCGCCATCGCCGTCGTTTTTCAGCAAGTCTTCCAGTTCGTCGACCAGCCCGCGCAGATCGTCGCTCACGTCGGCTTGCAGGTCGCGGGCGGCGGAGCGGGTCGTACGGCCAACGCGTCGGCCGGTGCGGCGGATATCGGACAGGCCGCGGTCCAGCTTGTGTTCGATCGAGTCGGTAAGCGCCATGGTGTTTATCCTCCTTCGATTCCAGGCTAATTTGAAGATAAGACGAATCGCAGCAACTAGTGTGATTCACTTGATCCGTTTGAGTTTCGAGACAAATTTTCAATTCGTCGGCGGGATCGCCCGAGCGCCCCGTCACGCGGGGCGGAGCGGCGGTTGAAAAAATTTCGCGTCTCGGCCGACGCCGCGTGTCGAGCAGCGGATCGCAGTGAAAGCCCGGTAAATATGGCGTTGCCGGGCCATCAGGTAAATAGTGCCGTTGCAGGTCGCGTACTGATGCAATTGCACTAATCGACGGCAGATCGAGGCGCACGATTCGTGCCCGGTGCCGATCGCCCACCGCTGCCGTCCAGCGCGACGTCGATGACGACGGGATCGTGGTCGGACGAGCGGTAGGCGTCGGGCGCGTAATAAGCAGACCGTCGCGCGGACGTTTTGTAATCGGGCACGGGTTGCAGGACGAGCGGTTCGTCCGCGTTGATGTGCCAGAACTGCACGGCCTTCACGCGCGCGGCGAGCGGCGGCGTGGCAAGTGCGTGGTCGAGATTGCCGGCTTCGCCGCGAAATACGTAGCTGTACGCAGCATCGCCGACGAAGCGGGCAACCAGGTTCGCATAGCCGCGCGCTTCGAGCTTGCGAACCGGGTCTTCCTTCGCATAACTGTTCAGATCGCCGATCAGCAGCACGCCGTCGGCCGCGACGCCCGTCGGCGACGTGGCGAGCCAGTCGGCGACGCGCGCGGCCGCCTGGGTACGCGCCGCATTCCAGCAGCCCTGGCCGTCGGACTGGTCGAGATCGGCGCCGCTCGCATGCGGGCAGTTCTTCGACTTCAGGTGATTGACCGCGACCGTGAACGCGCGCGTGCCGCCGATGCGCCGGAACGTCTGCGCGAGCGGCGGGCGGTGCCGGCCGCCGAGTGCGACGGTGGCGGCGCGCCCGACCGGCTCGACCGTGCGGCTGTCGTACAGCAGCGCGACCGCGATCGCGTCGCGGCCCAGCCGCGCGGTGCCGGGATCGACCGTGCGCCAGCCGGCGCCGAGTTGCGCGGCCAGACGCGTCACGGCGCTCGCGTCGCCGTGGCCGTTGTTCGCGATTTCCATCAGCCCGATCACGTCGGCGCGCAGCGCGCGCAACGCCGCGACGATCTTCGCTTCCTGCCGCGCGAACGCGGCAGGCGTTTTCGCGCCGCGGCCGGCCGGCGCGTCGAATCCGCCGCCGCGGCCGTCGCCGTTGAAATAGTTGAAGACGTTGAACGATACGACGCGCACGTCGGCGTCGGGATGCCGGGCCGGTGCCGCGGTACGCGGGTTCGCGGCGGCCTCGAACACCGGCGCCGTGCCGGCCACCGGTTGCAGCCGCCATGCGCCGTAGCGCCACTCGAGCACGCCCTCGACGCCGCGTACCGTGTAGCCCGCGCGCAGCGTGTTGGCGGCGCTCAGCGCGGGCGGCGGATAGCGGACGGTCGCCGGGTCGCGGCGGCTCGAACCGTCGTCGAGCACGATGCGGTTCAGCGCGTTGGCTGCGGCCCGGGCGGCAGCGTCGGCCGGCAATGCGACCTGGGTTGGTACGCGCAGCCGGCCGTTGCTCAGTACGATGCTGCCGTAGCGGCCGAGTTCGTAGGTATCGCTGACCGTCAGCGTTTGCGGCAGGCGTACGCGCATGGCTTCGTGCGCGGCCAGGACGGCGGGCGACGCGACCGGCAGCGCGAGCGTGGCCGGCGTGACCGTCTGCCCGCGTGCGCAGACGGTCACGCGGCCCGACAGCGTGAACTGCGTCCGGCCGTATTGCTCGTCGACCTTGCCGGTCAGATGCACGAGATCGCCGGGCTCGGCGCGCGCGTTCGGCGCGTGGACGAACAGGCCCTCCGGCACGCCCGGCCGCCGTTGCCGCTGCGCGTCGGCCTGCTGGACGAAAAAGCCGCCCAGGCCGCCGGCGCCACCGAACGCCGCGGTGACGACCGCTTCGATCGACGTCGTTTGCCCGGCGAGCGGCGACGGCCGGCCGGCGCGGCGGATCTCGGCAATCGCCGTGGTCGCGCCGCCGCAGCCGCTGCTGACCGGCAGCGCGGCGACGGCCGGCCGGGCGAAGAGCGGTGCGCAGAGCACGGCGGACAACGCCGCGAACGGCGCAACGGCGAACAGGGGAAGCGGGCGTGACATGAGACGGTCCACAGGATGAAAATCCGACGGTTCGGGACCGCATCTTGAAGGCAAACTGTCAGGCTGCGACCGAAATGGCCGTCCGGCCAGTGCCGGTTGGCCAACGATGCGGCAAGCCGCCCCGCGGCTGTTACGCTTTCGCATCGGCCGTCGCATGCCGCTCGCCCGGCGCATGCCGCGGCGCCCCGTCCCCACAGGAGAAATCCATGTCTTACATGCTGTTGATTGTCGAACCGACCGAGCAGCGCGCCCAGCGCACGCTCGACGAAGGTCAGGCGCTTTATGCGCGCATGGTCGATTTCGCCGAGTCGCTGAAGGCGCGCGGCGTGCTGCGCGGCGTCGAGTCGCTGGAGCGGTCCGAGCGCGGCACGCGCGTGCAGGTGCGCGACGGCGAGACGCGCCTGCTCGATGGCCCGTTCGCGGAGGCGAAGGAGATGATCGGAGGCTTCTTCCTCGTCGACGTCGACACGCGCGAGGAAGCGATCGAGATCGCGCGCCAGTGCCCGGCCGCGCAATGGTGCACGGTCGAGGTGCGCGCGGTCGGCCCGTGCTTCCTGTGAGCGTCGCGACTCGGTATTTACCCTGATTTGTCGTGGCGCGTGTCGATCCGGCCGTCTTCCGCCCGTCGTCCGGGTAAGGCGCCGCGGAACGGGCGCCGCTTTCCACCGACGACGAGGAGTAAACGATGCGATTCATGATCATGATCCGGGCGAACGCCGTCAGCGAATCCGACGCGTTGCCGGACAACCGGCTGGTCGAGGCCATGACGGTCTATCACGAGGAACTGGCGAAGGCCGGCGTGCTGCTCGACGCCAACGGCCTGAGGTCGAGCGCCCATGGCTGGCGCGTGCGCTACACGGGTGGCAAGGGCACGGTGATCGACGGCCCGTTCGCCGAAACGAAGGAACTGATCGCCGGCTATACGCTGATCCAGGTGCGTTCGCGCGACGAAGCGCTCGAATGGACGCGCCGGTTTCCCGCGCCGTTCGGCGCCGAGCTCGATTGCGAGATCGAGGTGCGGCCGCTGTTCGAGCTCGACGACCTGACGCCGAGCGACGCGGTCGAGCGGTTCCGCGATCTCCACGTCGGCCGTAGCCACGCCTGAACCAACCTCACAGGGAGCACCCGTCATGCACAAGATGGTTTTCATCAATCTGCCGGTAGCCGACCTGCCGCGCGCGAAGACGTTCTACCAGGCGCTCGGCTTCGAGGTCGTGCCGGCCTATACCAACGATCAGGCCGCCTGCATCCGGATCAGCGACGCGATCTTCGCGATGCTGCTCGTGCGGCCGTTCTTCCAGACCTTCACCGACAAGACCATCATCGATCCGGCGACGCACATCCAGGTGTTGTCGTGCCTGTCGTGCGACAGCCGCGCCGAAGTCGACGCGATCGTCGCGAAGGCGCTGGCGGCGGGCGGGGCCGCGCCGCAGGCGCCGCGCGAATACCCGAACATGTACGGCCACGGATTCACCGATCCGGACGGTCACACGTGGGAACTGATGGCCATGCCGCTGGACGCGTCCGCCCAGGGGCAGGCGTCGTGACGCGTGAGGCGACTCATCGTGCGATCGAAGCGGTCTGGCGAATCGAGGCGCCGAAGATCATCGCGCGCGCCGCGCGCGTGGTGCGCGACGTCGGCGTGGCCGAGGAGCTGGCGCAGGACACGCTCGTCGCGGCGCTCGAGCACTGGCCCGTCGACGGCGTGCCCGACAACCCGGCCGCCTGGCTGATGACGGCCGTGAAGCGCCGCGCGCTCGACCGGGTCCGGCAGGAGTCGCTTCATGCGGCGAAGCGCGACCAGCTCGGTCACGAGATGGACGCGCTCGAAGCGCATGTCGTCCCCGATATCGCGGACGCACTCGCCGACGCGCGCGACGACGACATCGGCGACGACCTGCTGCGGCTGATCTTCACGTCGTGCCACCCGGTGCTGTCGACCGACGCGCGCGTCGCGCTGACGCTGCGGCTGCTCGGCGGGCTGACGACGGGCGAGATCGCGCGCGCGTTCCTGACGCCCGAGCCGACGATCGCGCAGCGGATCGTGCGCGCGAAGCGCACGCTCGCGGCGGCGCACGTGCCGTTCGAGGTGCCGGCCGCCGATGCGCGGCCCGCGCGGCTCGCGTCGGTGCTCGAAGTGATCTATCTCGTGTTCAACGAAGGCCACGCGGCGACGGCGGGCGACGACTGGATGCGTCCGGCGCTATGCGACGAGGCGTTGCGGCTCGGCCGCGTGCTGGCCGGGCTCGCGCCGGACGAAAGCGAAGTGTTCGGGCTCGTCGCGCTGATGGAGCTGCAGGCGTCGCGCATGCATGCGCGCATCGACGCGCAGGGCCGCCCTGTGCTGCTGCTCGACCAGGACCGCAGCCGCTGGGATCCGTTGCTGATCCGGCGCGGCCTCGCCGCGCTGGAGCGGGCGACGAAGCTCGGCGGCGTGCGCGGGCCGTATGCACTGCAGGCGGCGCTCGCCGCGTGCCACGCGCGCGCGCGGCAGGCTTCGGACACGGACTGGGCACAGATCGTCGCGCTGTACGACGCGCTCGCCGAAGTGGCGCCGTCGCCGGTCGTCGAGCTGAATCGCGCGGTCGCGGTGGGGATGGCGTTCGGGCCGGCCGCGGCGCTCGAACTCGTCGACGTGCTGCGCGACGATCCGGCGCTGGCGCGCTATCACTGGCTGCCGAGCGTGCGCGGCGATCTGCTCGCGAAGCTCGGCCGCGCCGACGAGGCCAAGCGGGAGTTCCGCCGTGCGGCGGAACTGACGCGCAACGAGCGCGAGCGCGAATTGCTGCTCAAGCGCGCGATGGATGCGTGACGCATCGCGCATGACGCGCGCGGCGCCGCGGCAGCGCCCATCTTCGCGGCCATCCGCCGCGTTCGCCCCCGACGCTATCGCCCGCATTGAAAAAGCCTATTGGGGGATGCGAACGCGAGCGCCTAGATTGAAGAGCACGATGCGCGCCCGGCGCACGCATCGTTCCCCACATATCTGATCGGCCCGGCGTCGCACGCGGCCGCGCCGACTCGAACGGAGGCGCAAATGGCTCAACTCAAGGGCAGCAAAACCGAAGAGAACCTGAAGGCCGCATTCGCGGGCGAATCGCAGGCGAATCGGCGCTATCTGTATTTCGCTTCGAAGGCCGACGTCGAGGGGCAGAACGACGTCGCCGCGCTGTTCCGCTCGACGGCCGAAGGCGAAACCGGCCATGCGCACGGCCATCTCGAATACCTGGAAGCCGTCGGCGATCCCGCCACGGGTTTGCCGTTCGGTTCGTCGCGGCTGAATCTCGAATCGGCGATCGCCGGCGAAACGCACGAATACACCGACATGTATCCGGGCATGGCGAAGACCGCGCGCGACGAAGGGTTCGACGAAATCGCGAATTGGTTCGAGACGCTCGCGAAGGCCGAACGCAGCCACGCGAACCGCTACACGAAGGCGCTGGACAGTCTCGTCGACTGACGGGCCGTCGCGGGTCGCACGGCAGCGCCGCGCGGCCGGCGGTTCGTTCATCGCCGCCCGCACCGCGCGGGCGGTGCGCTTGCGCACATGCGCGCCACGCGGGAGCGCCCCATGCCCCACAAGGAAGGCAGTCTCGAAGCCCCGACCCGGCATCCGCTCGACTGGCAGTCCGAAGCGTTCTACGATCAGGCCGCGATCGATGCGGAAATGACGCGCGTATTCGACATCTGCGCCGGATGCCGGCGCTGCGTGTCGCTGTGCGGCGCGTTTCCGGCGCTGTTCGACCTCGTCGACGACACGCCGACGGGCGACATCGACGAAGTGCCGAAGGCTGCATTCGGCAAGGTCGTCGACCAGTGCTATCTGTGCGACCTCTGCTACATGACGAAATGCCCGTACGTGCCGCCGCACGCATGGAACGTCGATTTCCCGCACCTGATGCTGCGCGGCAAGGCTGCGCGTTACAAGCGCGGCGAAGCGACGCTGCGCGACAAGGTGCTGTCGAATACCGATGCGCTCGGCCATTTCGCGGGCATTCCGGTCGTCACGCAGACGGTCAACGCGGTGAACCGCACGCCGCCTGCGCGCCACGCGCTGGAAGCGCTGCTGGGCGTCGACCGCGACGCATGGCTGCCGGAGTTCGCGCCGCGCAAGTTCCGCCGCGCCGCGAAGCGCTCGGATGGCCCGCCGGTACGCGACGGTGAACGCACGCCCGGCAAGGTCGCGATCTACGCGACGTGCTACGTGAATTTCAACGAGCCGGGGATCGGCCACGACCTGCTCGCGATTCTCGCGCACAACGAGATCCCGTACGAGCTCGTCACGCGCGAAGCGTGCTGCGGGATGCCGTTGCTCGAGCAGGGCAATCTCGACGGCGTCGCCGCGAAGCAGGCGGTCAACGTCCCGGTGCTCGAACGCTACGCGCGCGAAGGCTATGCGCTGATCGCCGCGATCCCGAGCTGCGTGCTGATGTACAAGAGCGAGCTGCCGCTGATGTTCCCCGGCGACGCGGCCGTGCGCGCGGTGGCCGACGCGTTCTGGGATCCGTTCGAGTACGTGATCGCGCGGCATCGCGACGGACTGCTGAAGACCGATTTCAAGACCGGCCTCGGCACCGTGTCGTATCACGTGCCGTGCCATGCGCGCGTGCAGAACATCGGCCGCAAGACGGCCGATGCGCTGTCGCTCGTGCCCGATACGCGCGTGAACGTGGTCGAGCGCTGCTCCGGCCATGCGGGCACGTTCGGCGTGAAGAAGGGGTTTCATGCGGATGCGATGCGGATCGGCGCGCCCGTGTTCAAGGCGATGGCCGAGCCGCAGCCGGACGTCGTGTCGTCCGACTGCGCGCTCGCCGGCCATCACATCGTGCAGGGCATCGGCGAGAAGGGGCTGCCGCAAGCGCCGCTCGCGCATCCGTTGACGCTGCTGCGCCGCGCGTACGGCATCTGACGCGTCCGAACCCGCTTCGTTGCGAACACATCGACGACATCCGACGATACCCAAGGACATCCATGACGCTGACCCGCGACTCCCTGCTGACGCTCGAAGCGTACGCGAAGATCCGCAAGGCCGAGCACGCGCGGCTCGTCGCGTACAAGCGCCGCCGCGCGGTGGCGCTCGGCAATCACCTGCGTTTCCTGTTCGAGGACGAGACGACGATCCGCTACCAGATCCACGAGATGCTGCACATCGAGAAGATCTTCGACGAAGCCGGCATCGCAGCGGAGCTCGACGCGTATCTGCCGCTGGTGCCCGACGGCACCAACCTGAAGGCGACGATGCAGATCGAGTACGAGCACGAGGTCGAACGGCGCGCGGCGCTCGCGCGGCTGATCGGGGTCGAGGATCGCGTGTACCTGCGGGTCGACGGGCACGCGAGCGTCTACGCGATCGCCGACGAGGATCTCGAACGCGACAACGCCCAGAAAACGTCGGCCGTGCACTTCGTCCGTTTCGAGTTCGATGCGCCGATGCGCGCCGCGCTCAAGGGCGGCGCGGCGCTGTCGATCGGCTGCGATCATCCGGCCTATGCGATGCCGCCGCAGCGCATCGACGCGGACGTGGCCGCGGCGCTGGCCGGCGATCTGCGCTGAGCCGGCGCCCACCGCGCCTGGCGGCGCCGCTTTTCCGTTCCGACCCGAAACGGTCGCGCCGCAACGCCGCGGCGCGACCGCTCGCCCGTTGCCCCGAAAATGTAACAACCGTGACGGATTTGCATGCGGGGACACAGTGAGCGCGCCGCGTCAGCGTATTTTCATTACTCGCAGAGAAACAATAAAAAGATTGTGCATGGAGATAATTCGATTCTCCGAAAATCGAATGATTTACCGATTCGTGAATATCTTGTTACGAATTTTTCCCTGATTTACCGATTTCGGGAAGTCATTCCGCGGAGTGTCGCGGGTGGGGTCGGAGCAGGCCGCAACGGCCCGTTTCATCGCTTTCTTCGGACGCCGGAGAGCCCCGCCAGACGGGCCTTTGCAGCCGCCGGCATAAAGATCTCGCAAAAAAATTCAAGCGTAAATGGATTGCTCGCCCATGGCAGGTTGTTTCAGTGCGTAACATTAAGTCATTGTCATATTGAGATAAACCCTAGGGATGGTATGCTTCGTGCACAAAAATTCCCACATTGGAGTGAGACCGCGATTTGTGCGCCATTGCCGGGAATCGCGGCACCGTGAAAGTGCGGTGTCGCCCGGTATGCACAACGCCGGATAACCATAATGTGCAACCTGGCCGCCCCGCGACGTGTCGCGACGGCGCCGCCAATCGCAGCCCCGGCCTGGCTGCGTGGAGAGATCGACTATGTTCTTCGATGAGCTTAACGATGAAGAGTGGTTTCGCCTTTCAGCGCTGATCGCCGATGAACCCATCCGGCTGAACCGTCGAGGGCGTCCGCGCGCCGAACCGCGCGTCGTCGCCAACGCGGTGCTCTGGATCCTGACGACCGGGGAAGCCTGGTCAAAGCTGCCCGGTCGCTATCCATCCGGGCCGACGTGCCGCCGCCGCTACGAAGAGTGGCTCGCGAACGGCACGCTGCTGAAGATGATCGACGTGCTGACCCAGTTCAGCGGGCGCACGTTCGCGTATATCCCGCCGCCGCCCGTCGCGGTCGCGCCGGCCCGCCGCGCGGAGCCCGTGCCCGACAACGACCGTCTGCGCGGCGTGTTCTGGCAGAACCCCGAGTCGTGGCAATTGCCGGTTGCGCAGGCAAACGTTTGGCCGGGCGAGGGTGCGTCGCTGAGCACGATGCGGGACGACCAGGTGGACGGCCGCGCCGACGTGTCGTTCACGGTGCCCGGCGCGCCGGCCGCGGAGCTGCGCCATGTGCGGGCGTCGGCGGCGAGCTTCGCCGCGGCCGAGCCGCAGGTCGACGAGTATCGCGGCTATACGATCAGCGGGATCGCGCAGCCCGTGCAGAACCTGATGTATCGCGCGTGGGCCGAGATCTCGCAGGACGACCGGCGCGTCGAGCGCTCGGGCCTGATCGGCCCGCGCTTCACCGACGCCGAGGAAGCCGAGCAGTACGCGCTCGACTGGGCCCGCCAGTGGATCGATCGCCACGGTGCGAGCGACGCGCCGGCGCGCGAGCCGCAGGGCGAAGTGCTGGCCGGTTTGTCGGCGCTGGCGCGCGCGGAGTCGGACATCAAGCGCTTCATCGCCGAGCGTCGCGCGGGCGCGTTGTCGGAAAGCCGCAACGATCCCGTGCAGTCGGAACGTCGCGAATACGAGTACCGCGTGGGCTGATCGCCGTTTCCGTGCCACGCGCGGGCCGTCGTGCGCCACGACGCCCGCGCGCCAGTCCGGTGTCTCCTTCGGTGTCTCCATGTCTGCCTCGCCCGGGCGCCGCTGTCGAGGCGGCGCCCTTTCGTGCATGACGGCGCCGCGTTACTGTCTGCCGTAGGTATCGTCGAAGCGGACGATGTCGTCCTCGCCGAGATACGCGCCCGACTGCACTTCGATCAGCTCGAGCGGCATCTTGCCCGGGTTCTCCAGGCGGTGCGATACGCCGAGCGGAATGTACGTCGATTCGTTTTCGGACAGCAGGAACGTTTCGTCGCCGCGCGTGATGCGCGCGGTGCCGCGCACGACGATCCAGTGCTCGGCGCGGTGGTGGTGCATCTGCAGCGACAGTTGCGCGCCCGGCTTCACGACGATGCGTTTCACCTGGAAGCGCTCGCCCATGTCGACCGAGTCGTAGTGGCCCCACGGACGATGCACCTTGCGGTGGTCGGTCGCTTCGGAGCCCTGTCGCGCCTTGATGTGCCCGACGATCTTCTTCACGTCCTGCACGCGCGATTTGTCCGCGACGAGCACGGCGTCGGGCGTTTCGACGACGACCAGGTTCTGCGTGCCGACGCAGGCGACGAGCCGGCTTTCCGAGTGCGCGAACGTCGATTCGGCGCCTTCGAACAGCACGTGGCCGCGGCCGACGTTGCCGGTGTCGTCCTTCGGCGAGATCTGCCAGATCGCATCCCACGAGCCGACGTCCGACCAGCCCGCGTCGAGCGGCACGACGACGCTCTCGCACAGTTGCGGCTGGCTCGCGAGCGGTTCCATCACCGCGTAGTCGATCGAGTTCGACGGCGATGCGGCGAATGCGTCGCGATCGACGCGGAAGAAGTCGCCGTCTTCCTTGCCCTGCGCGACGGCCTGTTCGCAGGCCGCGTAGATCGCGGGCTCGAGCTGCCGGATCGCCTTCAGCCAGACCGACGCGCGCACGATGAAGATCCCGCTGTTCCACCAGTATTCGCCCGACGCGACGTACTGCTGCGCGAGTTCGAGGTGCGGCTTCTCGACGAAGCGGTCGAGGCGGCGTACGTCGAGGGGGCCGGTTGCGGCGTCGCCGAGCGGCGCGCCGACGCGGATGTAGCCGTAGCCGGTTTCCGCGTGCTTCGGCACGATGCCCATCGTCGCGATCTTGCCTTGCGCGGCGCAGTGCACGCCGGCCGCGACGGCCGCGTGAAAGCGCGGCACGTCCGCGACCGCATGGTCGGCCGGCATCACGGTCATCACCGCGTCGTTGCCGCCGGCGACGAGCCGCAGCGCGGCGAGCGTCAGCGCGGGCGCGGTGTCGCGACCGAGCGGTTCGAGCATGATCGTCGCGTGCTTGGCCGTCAGGCGCAGTTGCTCGGCGGTCGTGAAGCGGTGATCTTCTCCGCACACGATCAGCACGTCGTCGTTGAGCGGATGATCGGCCGTCAGGCCGTCGAGGCGCAGCGCGGTGGACTGCAGCAGCGAGTGATCGCCGAGCAGGCCGATCAGCTGTTTCGGAAAACGCTCGCGCGACATCGGCCACAGGCGCGTGCCGGAACCGCCGGCGAGAATCACGGGCTGCACGGCGAGACGCGTGCCGGCCGCGGGGGCGGCGGAAGTAGAAGGGCGCGTTTCGGCGGCCACTGCCGGAGCATTCATGATGACACTCTCCACGGTTGAAGTCGGTGCCTGTCGTTGTAGCATGAAGTAAATCGACAATAAAACCGGACCCAATGCCGGATATCCGTCAGGCATGCGTACGGAAGAATTTTCCGCGATAGCACCGGCCAGAAATAAAAAAATAAAAAATAATTCCGGGCGCCGGCCGGACACGACCGCCCGCAAAGGGCGGCCGGGAAGCGTAAAGATTCCGAAAAAATCTCCGTTCCCGACCGATTCGGGAAAACCTGCCGATTTAATTAAAAAAGATCGCGGCAAGAATTTCCGATTATTTTTCGAAATACTTGTGCGCTTGAGGAGGAATTTTCTTGTCGCTTCAATAGCGTCATGCAACGTTTGAATCGAATGCGCGGCAAGGGCTGCGCAAGGCGCTGTTCGGCAAACGCCTGTTCAAAGAAGAGGAAACAGACATGTTGAGCGTGCTGGCGAGAGTCATCGATATCGCGATGGTCGTGACGGGTGCGCTGATCGCGGCCGCGTTGCACGACGGCAGCATCGGGCTCAGCGACCTGCAGCGCACGACGGTGCTGTTCGACTGCCTGCTGGTCGTCGTGTTCTTTCCGGCCGTCGGCATCTACCAGTCGTGGCGCGGCAAGCGTCTCGTCGGGCTGGTGGTCCGCGTTGCGTTCGCGTGGCTCGCCGTGGAGCTCGCGGGCATCCTGCTGAGTTTCAGCTTTCACCAGTCGGGCGACCTGTCGCGGCTGTGGCTGGGTTACTGGGCGCTCGCGACGACGGCGCTGCTCGCGGGCTCGAAAGCCTGCGTGCACGTGGTGCTGCGGCAATTGCGCCGCGGCGGCTACAACCTGAAGGCGGTCGCGATCGTCGGCGGCACGCCGGCGGCACGGCGGCTGATCGCGCAGATGCGGGCGCGGCCGGAAGCCGGCTTCAACCCGGTGTGCGTGTACGACGAAAGCGAGGCGCCGGGCGAAGTCGCGCTCGACGACGTGCGTATCGAGCGGCAGTTCGAATCGCTGGTGTGGCTGGTGCGCAGCCGCGCGATCAGCGAGCTGTGGCTCACGCTGCCGATCACGGAGGAGCGTCGGATTCACGAGATCGTGACGGTGTTCCGCCACGACTTCGTGAACATTCGCTTCATTCCGGACGTGCGCACGCTGTCGTTCTTCAACCAGGAAGTGGTCGAGGTGCTCGGCGTGCCGGCGATCAACCTCGCGGCGTCGCCGATCACCGACGTGCGGATCCTGCCGAAGTTCGTGTTCGACCGGCTGTTCGCGCTGGCGGCGCTCACGGCGCTCGCGCCGGTGATGGTGCTGATCGCGGTTCTGATCAAGCTGACCTCGCGCGGGCCGGTGTTCTTTCGGCAGAAGCGCAAGGGCATCGACGGGCACGAGTTCGAGATCTACAAGTTTCGCTCGATGAAGGTGCATCAGGAAGTGGCCGGGCAGGTCACGCAGGCAACGAAGAACGACTCGCGCGTGACGCCGGTCGGCCGGTTCCTGCGGCGCACGAGCCTCGACGAGCTGCCGCAGTTCATCAACGTGCTGAAGGGCGAGATGTCGGTGGTGGGCCCGCGCCCGCATGCGCTCGCGCACGACGACATCTACAAGGATCTGGTCAAGGGCTACATGTTCCGCTACCGGATCAAGCCGGGCATCACCGGGTGGGCGCAGATCAACGGCTTTCGCGGCGAAACCGACCAGATCGAGAAGATGATGGGCCGCGTGAAGCTCGACCTGTACTACATGCAGAACTGGTCGTTCTGGCTCGACATCAAGATCGTCGTGCTGACGCTGTGGAAAGGCTTCACCGGCAGCAACGCGTACTGACACCGACGCGCCGCGTCACGCAGGCATTCCGGTTTTCCGAATTTCGAATCATTGGTCAAGGGGTCCGACACATCATGAATCTGACTATCATCGGCAGCGGTTACGTAGGGCTTGTCACCGGCGCCTGTCTCGCCGACATCGGGCACGACGTGTTCTGTCTCGACGTCGACCAGGCAAAGATCGACATCCTGAACGACGGCGGCGTGCCGATCCACGAGCCGGGCCTGAAGGAAGTGATCGCGCGCAACCGCTCGGCCGGCCGCCTGCGCTTCTCGACCGACGTCGAGGCCGCGGTCGCGCACGGCGACGTGCAGTTCATCGCGGTCGGCACGCCGCCCGACGAGGACGGCTCGGCCGACCTGCAATACGTGCTCGCGGCGGCGCGCAACATCGGCCGCTACATGACCGGCTTCAAGGTGATCGTCGACAAGTCGACGGTGCCGGTCGGCACGGCCGAGCGCGTGCGCGCGGCGGTCGCCGAGGAGCTCGCGAAGCGCGGCGGCGACCAGATGTTCTCGGTCGTGTCGAATCCGGAATTCCTGAAGGAAGGCGCGGCCGTCGACGACTTCACGCGGCCGGACCGCATCGTGATCGGCTGCGACGACGACGTGCCGGGCGAGCGCGCCCGCGAGCTGATGAAGAAGCTCTACGCGCCGTTCAACCGCAATCACGAGCGCACGCTGTACATGGACGTGCGTTCGGCCGAGTTCACGAAATACGCGGCGAACGCGATGCTCGCGACGCGCATCTCGTTCATGAACGAACTGGCGAACCTCGCCGACCGCTTCGGCGCGGACATCGAGGCCGTGCGCCGCGGGATCGGCTCCGATCCGCGCATCGGCTACCACTTCCTGTACGCCGGCTGCGGCTACGGCGGCTCGTGCTTCCCGAAGGACGTCGAGGCGCTGATCCGCACCGCCGACGAGCACGGCCAGTCGCTGCAGATCCTGAAGGCGGTGTCGTCGGTCAACGCGACGCAAAAGCGCGTGCTCGCCGACAAGATCGTCGCGCGTTTCGGCGAGGACCTGACCGGCCGCACGTTCGCGTTGTGGGGCCTCGCGTTCAAGCCGAACACCGACGACATGCGCGAGGCGCCGAGCCGCGAGCTGATCGCCGAGCTGCTGTCGCGCGGCGCGCGCGTCGCGGCCTACGACCCGGTCGCGCAGCAGGAAGCGCGCCGCGTGATCGCGCTCGATCTCGCCGATCATCCGAGCTGGCTCGAGCGCCTCACCTTCGTCGACGACGAGGCGCAGGCCGCGCGAGACGCCGACGCGCTCGTGATCGTCACCGAATGGAAGGTGTTCAAGAGCCCCGACTTCGTCGCGCTCGGCCGCCTGTGGAAGGCCCCCGTGATCTTCGACGGCCGCAACCTGTACGAGCCGGAGACGATGAGCGAGCAGGGCATCGAGTACCACCCGATCGGCCGGCCGGGCTCGCGCCAGGCCGTCGCCGCCCGCGTGCCGGGCGCCGCGCGCGCCGGCGCGTAACCCGTTTTCCGTCACTCGTTACGAGACGCCATGTTCCGGAACATCCTGATCGTCTGCCACGCGAACGTCTGCCGCAGCCCGGCGGCGGAAATGCTGTTCAAGTCGCACGCCGCGTCGCGCGGCGGCCCGCGCCCGACGTTCCATTCGGCCGGCGTGAACGCGAACGACGGCGACGGCATCGATCCGGTGATGCGGCAACTGCTGGCCGAGCGGGGCGTCGATGCGACGACCCATCGCTCGCGGCGGCTGTCGCGCCGGATCGTGCGCGACGCCGACCTGATTCTCGTCAGCGAGCGCGATCAGATCAAGGCCGTCGAATCGGTCGATCCGTTCGCGCGCGGCAAGGTCCACCTGCTGGGCAAGTGGGAGGACGCCGAGATCGCGGACCCGCATGGCGGCCCCGAGGCCGACTATCGCGAGAGCTACTCATTGATCGAACGTCTGGTTCAAGGATGGCTGCAAAAACTATGCTGAAACGTCCCATGCGCCCGCTGGCGCTCGCCGTCGCGCTGACGACCTTCCTGTCGGCCTGCGCAACCGCGCCCGGCAACTACCTCGACTCGTCGAACCTGAAGGACGACGGCCGGCAGGAAGCGGCCGAGACCTATCCGGTTCATTACATCGACGCCAAAGTGGTGATGGATCAGCTGCAGAAAGCGCAGGTCGACCATCCGCTGCCGCCCGGGCGCTATACCGATCCGTCGCAGTACACGTATCGCGTCGGCCCGCAGGACATTCTCGGCGTCACCGTGTGGGATCACCCGGAGCTGACGACGCCGCAGGGCCAGTCGTTCTCGAGCGGCGGCAACACGACGCAATCGGTCGCGGGCGCGCTGCAGCAGCCGTATACGACCGCGCTGCCGGGTCAGGCCGATCCGTACGGCCAGACCGTGGCCGCCGACGGCACGATCTTCTTCCCGTTCGTCGGCCGCATTCGCGTGGCGGGCAAGACGGTCGCGCAGATCCGCGACGAGATGGCGTCCAGCCTGGCGCGCTACGTGAAGAATCCGCAGCTCGACGTGCGCGTGCTGTCGTTCCGCAGCCAGAAGGTGCAGGTGACGGGCGAGGTGAAGCAGCCGGGTCCGCTCGCGGTGAGCGACGTGCCGCTCACGCTGGTCGACGCGATCTCGCGCTCGGGCGGCTCGACCGCCGAGGCCGATTTGCAGCGCGTGCGGCTCACGCGCGACGGCAAGCTGTACACGCTCGATGCGAACGGCGTGCTCGATCGCGGCGAGGTGAAGCAGAACGTGATGCTGCAGCCGGGCGATATCGTCAACGTGCCGGACCGCAGCGACAGCCGCGTGTTCATCATGGGCGAGGTCAAGACGCCGGTCACGGTGCCGATGCTCAAGGGCAAGCTGACCATCGCCGACGCGCTGACGGCCGGCGGCGGGATTCTCGACACCGACGCGAACCCGCGCAAGATCTACGTGATGCGCGGGATGCGCGACAACCCGACGAAGCCCGAAGTGTTCCGTCTCGACATGACGCAGCCCGACGCGCTGATGCTGTCGAGCCGCTTCCCGCTTCAACCGCTCGACGTCGTCTACGTCAGCACGGCCGGCTCGGTGCAGTTCAACCGCGTGCTGCAGCAGGTGCTGCCGACGATCCAGACGATCTTCTACATGCGGCAAATCACGCGCTGATAGCCCGCCGGGGCGGCGTCCGCCCCCCGGCACCACTCAAGCGGGAACGAATGGTGAACACGCAAGCGAAACACTCCTACGCGGACCTGACCGCGAAAACCGAGGAAGAGGACGTCGTTCTCGGCCAGTTGCTCCAGGTCATCATGGACGACATCTGGCTGCTGCTCGGCATCGCGGTGACGGTCGTCGCGCTCGCCGGCCTCTATTGCTTCATCGCGAAGCCGGTCTACCAGGCGGACGTGCACGTGCGGGTCGAGGGCAACGACAACACGTCGCAGGCGCTCACGCAGACGCAGACGGGCGCGTCGATCAACAGCGGCCCGCAGCAGGCGCCGACCGATGCGGAAATCGAGATCATCAAGAGCCGCGGCGTCGTCACGCCGGTCGTCGAGCAGTTCAAGCTGAACTTCTCGGTCGCGCCGAAGACGCTGCCGGTGCTCGGCAGCCTCGCCGCGCGCCTCGCGACGCCAGGCCAGCCGTCGCGGCCGTGGCTCGGCCTGAAGTCGTATGCGTGGGGCGGCGAGCTCGCCGACGTCGACTCGATCAGCGTCGTGCCGGCGCTCGAAGGCAAGAAGCTGACGCTGACGGCCGGCCCGGACGGCACCTATTCGCTGGTCGACGAGAACGGCACGCGGCTGCTGGCGGGTCGCGTCGGCGAGCCGGCGCAGGGCGGCGGCGTGACGCTGCTCGTACAGAAGCTCGTCGCGCGCCCCGGCACGCAATTCACGGTGGTCCGCTACAACGATCTCGACGCGATCACGGGTTTCCAGACGGGCATCCAGGTGTCCGAGCAGGGCAAGCAGACGGGTGTCGTGCAGATCTCGCTCGAAGGCAAGGACCCGGATCAGACCGCCGCGATCGCGAACGCGCTCGCGCAGTCGTACCTGAACCAGCACGTGGTCGCGAAGCAGGCCGAAGCGACCAAGATGCTCGACTTCCTGAAGGGCGAGGAGCCGCGCCTGAAGGCCGATCTCGAACGCGCGGAAGCCGCGTTGACGCAGTATCAGCGCACCTCGGGCTCGATCAACGCGAGCGACGAGGCGAAGGTCTACCTCGAAGGCAGCGTGCAGTACGAACAGCAGATCGCCGCGCAACGCCTGCAGCTCGCGTCGCTCGCGCAGCGCTTCACCGATTCGCACCCGATGGTGATCGCCGCGAAGCAGCAGCTCGCGGAGCTGCAGGGCGAGAAGGACAAGTTCAGCAACCGCTTCCGCAGCCTGCCGGCGACCGAAGTGAAGGCGGTCCAGCTCCAGCGCGACGCGAAGGTCGCCGAGGACATCTACGTGCTGCTGCTGAACCGCGTGCAGGAGCTGTCGGTGCAGAAGGCCGGCACGGGCGGCAACATCCACCTCGTCGATTCGGCGCTCCGTCCGGGCGCGCCGATCAAGCCGAAGAAGGTGCTGATCCTGTCGGCCGCCGTGTTCCTGGGGCTGATCCTCGGCACCGGCGTCGTGTTCCTGCGCCGCAACCTGTTCCAGGGCATCGAGGATCCGGACCGCGTCGAACGCACGTTCAACCTGCCGCTGTACGGGCTCGTCCCGCAGAGCGCCGAGCAGGTGAAGCTCGATGCCGCGGCCGAGAAGGGCGGCGGTCGTGCACGGCCGATCCTCGCGAGCCTGCGTCCGAAGGACCTGAGCGTCGAAAGCATGCGCAGCCTGCGCACCGCGTTGCAGTTCGCGATGATGGACGCGAAGAACCGCGTGATCGTGCTGACCGGCCCGACGCCGGGCATCGGCAAGAGCTTCCTGACGGTCAACCTCGCGGTGCTGCTCGCCCATTCGGGCAAGCGCGTGCTGCTGATCGACGCCGACATGCGCCGCGGGATGCTCGACCGCTACTTCGGCCTCACCTCGCAGCCGGGGCTGTCGGAGCTGCTGAGCGACCAGTCCTCGCTCGAGGACGCGATCCGCGAGACGCCGGTGCAGGGCCTGTCGTTCATCGCGGCCGGCACGCGCCCGCCGAACCCGTCGGAGTTGCTGATGTCGACGCGCCTGCCGCAATACCTCGAAGGCCTCGGCAAGCGCTACGACGTCGTGCTGATCGATTCGCCGCCGGTGCTCGCGGTGACCGACGCGACCATCATCGGCCGCATGGCCGGCGCCACCTTCCTGGTGCTGCGCTCGGGCATGCACACGGAAGGCGAGATCGCCGACGCGATCAAGCGCCTGCGCACCGCGGGCGTCGATCTGGAAGGCGGGATCTTCAATGGCGTGCCGCCGAAGGCGCGCGGCTACGGCCGCGGCTATGCGGCCGTGCACGAATACCTGAGCGCTTGATCGCATTGCACGACACCGGGCCGGCGCGCGCCGCAGCGGCCCGGCCGAATGGAGAACCTTCGATGAAAATTTCCGTGCTCGTTCCGACCTACCGGCGTCCCGCCGACCTCGCGCGCTGCCTGCTGGCGCTGCAGCGGCAGCAGCGGCTGCCCGACGAGGTGATCGTCGTCGCGCGCCCGGAGGACGACGCCACGCACGAACGGCTCGCCGATCCGGCGGTCGGCGGCGCGCTGCCGCTGCGCATCGTGCCGGTCGACGTGGCGGGGCAGGTCGCCGCGCTGAACAAGGGGCTCGACGCGTCGACCGGCGACATCGTCGCGATCACCGACGACGATGCGGCGCCGCACCCCGACTGGCTCGCGCGCATCGAAGCCGCGTTCCTGTCCAACCCGCGCGTGGGCGCGGTCGGCGGCCGCGACTGGGTGCACGAAAAAGGCCGCCTGCTCGACGAATCGCGCGAGCTGGTCGGCCAGCTCACGCTGTCGGGCAAGATCGTCGGCAATCATCACCTCGGCGTCGGCGGCGCACGCGAAGTCGACATGCTGAAAGGCGCGAACATGAGCTACCGCCGCGCGGCGATCGAACGGCTGCGCTTCGACACGCGGCTGCGCGGCGCCGGCGCGCAGGTGCACAACGACATGGCGTTCAGCATGGCAGTGCAGCGCGCGGGCTGGACGCTGCTGTACGACCCGGCGATCGCCGTCGATCATTTCCCGGCCGAGCGCTTCGACGACGACCGTCGCGATGCGGCATCGCTGAACGCGATCAGCAACGGCGCGTACAACCTGCAACTGACGCTGCGCGAGCATCTGCCGCCGGTACGGCGCGAGATCGCGTGGTGGTGGTGGACGCTGATCGGCACGCGCGTCTATCCGGGTTTCGCGCACGTGCTGCTGTCGTTGCCCACCGCGCGGCGCGCCCGAGTGCTCGCGCACTGGCGCGCGGTGCGCCGCGGCGCGCGCGATGCGCGCCGCACGAACCTCGCCCCCCACCGCGCGGCGATGCCGCCGGTGACGTCTTGAACGGCCTGCGCGCAGTGCGCGCGGCCACGCCCGGAGGGCTCGCATGACCATGAAGGATGCAACGAAAGTTCACGTCCATTTGTTCTATGGCGCCGATCCGCGTACCTACCGGAAAGGCGACGACATCGGCTGCCTGTACGGCTATCACCACGCCGAATCCGACGAGTTCCGGCTGACCTATTCGCAGGACGGCGGCGAGAACCGCGTCGTGAGCGTCGCGCGCCGTGCGCTGAAGGCGGCGCTCGGCTTCGACGTCGTGCATGCGTGGCGCAACCGCGCGGCGCTGCTCGATACCGACGTGATCTGGACCCACACCGAGCAGGAGCATCTGGCCGCCGCGCTGATCCTGAAGCTCGCCGGCGCGCAGGGCAAGCGCCCGCTGCTGCTCGCGCAGAGCGTGTGGCTGTTCGACAAATGGAACAGCTTCGGCGGCCCGCGCCGCTGGCTGTACCGCAAGCTGCTCGCGCGCGCCGACGCGCTGACCACGCTGGCTCGCGACAACGCCGACCTGTGCCGCCGCTACCTCGGGCGCGAAGCCGAGTTCGTCTATTACGGGCTGAACACGCAGGACTTTCCGCCGGTCGAGCCGCAGCAATGGAAACCGAACCGGCCGCTGCGGATCGCGGCGATCGGCAACGACCGCGACCGCGACTGGCGCACGTTCCTCGCCGCGTTCGGCGGCGACGCGCGCTACGACGTGCGGCTCGCGACGCGCCGCCGCGTGCCGCGCGAGTGGCACGCGCCGAACGTGAAGATCGGCCCGGCGGCGGGGCTCGCGAAGCAGCACGAGCTGTACGCGTGGGCCGACGTGATCGTCGTGCCGCTGCGGCCGAATTTCCACGCGTCGGGCATCACGGTGATGCTCGAGGCGGCGGCCGTCGGCAAGCCGATGATCGTGTCCGACGTGGGCGGCCTGAGCGACTACTTTCCGCACGATACGGCCGCCTATGTGCCGGCGTTCGACGCGCAGGCGATGCGCCAGGCCGCCGATCGCTTCGTCGCCGACCCGGTGGCGGCGCTCGACTGCGCGCGTGCGGCCGCCGCGTGTCTGCGCGAGCGCGACCTGACCACGCAGGCGTTCGCCGAGCAGCACGTGCGGATCACGCGCGACATGCTGCGCCGGCGCCGCACACCCGCGGCGGCCGGCGTGGCGATGCCGCTCGCCGATTCGCGTCCTTCGTCGCAGTGAGCGCGCATCGATGAGTACGATTGCCGCCGAACGCGCGCCGTCGCGCCCCCGCAGCCGGTTCGCCGAGCCGAAGCACTGGGCCGGGCAGGCCGGGCTGTGGACGTTCACCGCCGCGCTGATCGCCGTCCACCAGGGCAAGGTGCTGACGCTCGCGTTCCCGGTGCTGGCCATCGGGGTCGGCATCTGGCTGTATTTCAAGAGCCCGGCGCGCTATGTCGGCTTCATGTGGTGGGTGTGGTTCCTGAGCCCGGAGGTCCGGCGCCTGGCCGACTGGTCGAAGGGCGCGTTCACGCCGACGAGCCTGATCCAGGTCGCGCCGCTCGCGGTGACGATGATCGCCGGCTTCGGGCTGCTCAGGCATTACCGCGTGCTCGCGCAGCGGCGCGGGATTCCGGTGCTGCTGATCCTGTTCGGGCTCGTGTATGCGTATCTCGTCGGGATCGTGTCGAGCGGCGTGATGGCCGCGACCTACGACCTCGCGAACTGGCTGTACCCGATCCTGATCGGCTTTCACATCATGGTGAACGCGCGCAACTATCCGGAGTACCGCGACGTGCTGCTGTCCACCTTCATGTGGGGCATGCTCGTGATGGGCGTGTACGGCGTCGTGCAGTATTTCGTGATGCCGCAGTGGGACGTGCTGTGGATGGTCGGCTCGCAGATGGGTTCGCAGGGCGAGCCGGTGCCGTACGGCGTGCGCGTGTTCAGCACGATGAATTCGTCCGGACCGTTCGCGTTCGCGATGATGGGCGCGCTGGTGTTCGTGCTGGTCGCGCCGCAGAAGATCCGCTGGTTCGCGGGCGCGGCGGGCTTCGTGTCGTTCGCGCTGTGTCTCGTGCGCTCGACCTGGGGCGGCTGGGTGATCGCGCTCGCGATCCAGCTCGTGCAATCGAGCAACCGCGTGCGGATGCGGATCCTGATCAGCGGCGTCGTGCTGGTCGGGCTGTGCGTGCCGCTCCTGACGGTCGGACCGGTGGCCGACCGGCTCGGCCAGCGCCTGCAGTCGATCGCGAACCTGAAGGACGACCGCAGCTACGACGATCGCAACAAGTTCTACGCGACCTTCGCGCAGACGGCGTTCACCGACGTCGCCGGCGAAGGGATGGGCGCGACCGGCGCGTCCACGAAGCTGTCGAGCGACAGCGGCGAGCTCGGCAAGTACGGCAGCTTCGACAGCGGCGTGATGAACGTGCCGTTCGTGCTCGGCTGGCCCGGCACGCTGCTGTATCTCGCCGGCGTCGTGATGCTGTTCGGCCGCACATTGCGCGCGGCGTTCAAGCTGCGCAAGGACAAGTTCGTCGGCGCGTGCCTGAGCCTGTGCCTGTCGACTTTCGCGATGCTCGTGTTCACGAACTCGCTGATCGGCACCGGCGGCCTGCTGATGTTCACGGCCATTTTTTCGATACTTGCCGCGGCGCACTGGCAGAAGGCGCAACGCCTGCTGGTCGCCGCGCGTTCACGGGGAGGCGACCATTGAGAATCGCGATCGTCACGCACGTCGTGCGACATAACGACGGGCAGGGCCGCGTCAATTACGAAATCGCGCGCGCGGCGCTGGCCGAGAACTACGAGGTCACGCTGGTCGCGTCGCACGTCGCGCCCGAGCTGCTGGCCGACCCGCGCGTGCGCTGGGTGCCGGTGAAGGTCGGCAGCTTCTGGCCGTCGAATCTCGTCAAGCAGCAGGTGTTCGCGCTGAAAAGCGCGGCGTGGCTGCGCGCGCACCGCGGCGAATACGACGTGCTGCACGTGAACGGCTTCATCTCGTGGATCAAGGCCGACGTGAATACCGCGCACTTCGTGCACGGCGGCTGGTTCAAGAGTCCGTACTATCCGTTCGGATTGACGAAGGGGCTGTGGTCGGCCTACCAGTACGTCTATACGCGCGTGAACACCGCGCTCGAGCGCTGGGCCTACCGGCGCTCGCGCGCGATCACGGCCGTGTCGCAGAAGGTGGCCGACGAAATCGCCGGGCTCGGCATCGATAGCCGCAAGATCAGCGTGATCTACAACGGCGTCGACGGCAGCGCGTTCGCCGGCGCCCAGGCCGACCGTGCGGCGTTCAAGCTGCCGGACG
Organism: Burkholderia sp. MSMB1835; assembly: GCF_001526365.1. Lineage (NCBI taxonomy): Bacteria > Pseudomonadati > Pseudomonadota > Betaproteobacteria > Burkholderiales > Burkholderiaceae > Burkholderia > Burkholderia sp. MSMB1835. The sequence goes on along the minus strand of NZ_LOYP01000059.1, from coordinate 314,323 downwards.
ACGCGTTCCTGCTGCTGTTCGTCGGCGACCTGCGCACGCCGCGCAAGAACCTCGGCACGGTGCTGAAGGCGCTGACGAAGCTGCCGCCCAACGTTCATCTCGCGGTGGCCGGCTACTTGCCCGGCAGCCCGTATCCCGACGAAGCGCGCGCGCTCGGCATCGATTCGCGCGTGCATTTCCTCGGGCTCGTGAAGAACATGCCGACGCTGATGCGCTCGGTCGACGCGTATGTCTTTCCGTCGCGCTACGAAGCGATGAGCCTGTCGCTGCTGGAGGCGATGGCGGCCGGGCTGCCGGTCGTCACCGCGCGCACGGCGGGCGGCGCGGAAATCATCACGCGCGAATGCGGGATCGTGCTGGAGGATCCGGACGATCCGGCCGCGCTCGCGCAGGCGATCGGCTCGCTCGCGGCGTCGCGCGACACCTGTCGCGCGATGGGCGACGCGGCCCGCGAACTGATGACCCGTTTCGGCTGGGCGCACATGGGCGCCCAGTACGTCGCGCTTTACCGGCGCATCGGCCAACCCACGCAGCCGTCCGCCTTCGAGCGGGTCGAGCATGCGGTCACGCAGGAGCAACCGTGATGTCCCAATCTTCCCGGCCGATCAAATCGTTGCAGATCGGCATGCACTGGTTTCCCGAACGCGCGGGCGGCCTCGACCGGATGTACTACTCGCTCGTCGGCGCGCTGCCCGGGGCGGGCGTCGAGGTGCGCGGGCTCGTCGCCGGCTCGCCGAAGGTCGCCGACGACACGGGCGGGGCGATCCAGGGCTTCGGGCCTGCGTCGCAGCCGCTCGCGCGGCGGATGCTCGCCGCGCGGCGCGCGCTGCGCGACGAGATCCGCAGCGCGCGTCCGGACGTGATTTCGTCGCACTTCGCGCTGTACACGTTTCCGGGCCTCGACGTGACGCGCGGGATTCCGCAGGTCTCGCACTTCCAGGGGCCGTGGGCCGACGAAAGCCAGGTCGAGGGCGCCGCGTCGCTCGGGCAGCGCGCGAAGCGCTATCTCGAACAGGCCGTCTACACGCGCTCGTCGCGGCTGATCGTGCTGTCGCAGGCGTTCGGCCAGATCCTGACGAACCGCTACGGGATCGATCCGTCGCGCGTGCGCGTGATTCCCGGCTGCGTCGATACCGCGCAGTTCGACACGCCGCTTACGCCGGCCGAGGCGCGGCACAAGCTGCAACTGCCGCAGGACCGGCCGATCGTGCTGGCCGTGCGCCGGCTCGTGCGGCGCATGGGGCTGGAGGACCTGATCGACGCGATCGGCCTCGTCAAGCGCCGCCACCCGGACGTCCTGCTGCTGATCGCCGGCAAGGGCAAGATCGGCGAGGAACTGCAGCAGCGCATCGACGCAGCCGGGCTGCAGGACAACGTGAAGCTGCTCGGCTTCGTGCCCGACCACCATCTCGCGGCGCTGTACCGCGCGGCGACGGTCAGCGTCGTGCCGACGGTCGCGCTCGAGGGCTTCGGCTTGATCACCGTCGAATCGCTGGCATCCGGCACGCCGGTGCTGGTCACGCCGGTCGGCGGATTGCCGGAGGCGGTCGCCGGGCTGTCGAACGATCTCGTGCTGCCGTCGACGGGCGCGGATGCGATCGCCGAAGGGCTCGGCGGTGCGCTGTCGGGCGCGATCGCGCTGCCCGACGAGGCCGCGTGCAAGCGCTATGCGCGCGATCATTTCGACAATGCGGTGATCGCGCGGCGCGTGGCCGGCGTCTACGAAGAGGCGATCCGGGCGGCGGGCTGAACGCCTGCGGCGCGCAGCGCGCGCGCCGAACCGAACGCCCGACCGGCGCGCGTGCGCGGCCAGTTCGCGTGCCGGCCGCCCGCCGAGGGCGCGCCGGCTTTCCCATTCGATCCGCATGACCCGCGCGCATCACGCGCGCCGCAGCGTCGCGGCCCATACGCCGAGCGCGGCCATGCTCACCGCCGCGCCGAGCGCGCAGACGCCGGTCCATCCGGCGCGTGCATACGTCATCGTCGCCGCAATCGCACCGAGCCCGCTGCCGGCCGAATAGAACAGCATGTAGCAGCCGACGAGCCGCGCATGCGCGTCGGGCCGCGCGCCGAGAATCATGCTCTGATTGACGACGTGCACGGCCTGTCCGCCGACGTCGAGCAGCACGATGCCGACGATCAGCAGCGCAATCGACGTATTGCCGAACGCGAGCGGCAGCCACGAGCAGGCGAGCAGCGCAAGGGCGGCGCCGGTCGTCGCTTCGCCGCGCCCGCGATCCGCGAGCCGGCCCGCGCGGGCGGCGGCCGCCGCACCCAGTGCGCCGACGAGGCCGAATGCGCCGATCTGCGTGTGCGACATCGCGTGCGGCGGCGCGCTCAGCGGCAGCACGAGCGCGCTCCAGAAGATGCTGAACGCGGCGAACATCAGCAGCGCGATCGCGCCGCGCACGCGCAGCACGCGTTCGTCGCGCAGCAGCGACACCATCGAGCGCAGCAGCGCCGCATAACCGATGCGTTCGCGCGGTTCGTGCCGATCCGGCAGCAGCCGCGACAGCACGACCAGCATCGCGATCGCGAGCCCGCCCGACACGAGATAGACCGCCCGCCACCCCGCGATGTCGGTGACGACGCCCGCCAGCGAGCGCGCGGCCAGCAGCCCGACCACGACGCCGCCCTGCGCGGCGCCCACCACGCGCCCGCGTTCGCCGGCGCCGGCGAGGGTGGCCGAGCATGCGATCAGCCCTTGCGTCATCGCGGTGCCGAGCAGCCCGACCGCGACCATTCCGGCCAGCAGCGCGACGCGTGTCGACGCCACGGCCACGCCGATGCAGGCGGCGCTCAGCAGCACAAGCTGCACGGCGATCAGGCGCTTGCGGTTCAGCAGGTCGCCGAGCGGCACGACGAACAGCAGCGCGAGCGCGCAGCCGAGCTGCGTCGCGGTGATGACGCCGCCGACCGCGGCTTGCGACACGCCGAAATCCCGCGCGATCGAATCGAGCAGCGGCTGCGCGTAGTAGACGTTCGCGACGCTCGCCGCGCAGCAGACGGCCAGGAGCGCGACGCGCGCCGACGACAGGCGGCCGCCCTCGGCCGGATGGACCGCGCCGGTTGGCGCGTTCGATGCAACGGTGCCGGAATGGCAGGACGATTCCATGGGTTTCCTCATGCAATGTAGTTGCAATTTGAAACTGGTTTGGAGTGTAGGGAAAGTAGTTTTAAAATGCAACCTGTTTGACGGCGGGCGTGGGGCCCGTGCACGGACGGTCGGCCTGCCCGCGAAGGCGGCCGGCGCGATTGCGGAGAGGAACATGGCCAGGCAGAAAAGTCTTGCGGATTCGCCGTGCCCGGTGGCGCGCGCGACCGATATCGTCGGCGATCGCTGGGCATTGCTGATCGTGCGCGACGCGTTCGACGGCGTGCGCCGCTTCGGCGATTTTCGTGCGAGCCTCGGCGTCGCGAGCAACATCCTGTCCGACCGGCTGAAGATGCTGGTGGACGCGGGCGTGTTCGACGTCGTGCCGGCCTCCGACGGCACCGCGTATCAGGAGTACGTACTGACCAGGAAAGGCGAGGGGCTGTTTCCGGTCATCGTGATGCTGCGGCAGTGGGGCGAGGCCAACCTGTTCGCGCGCGGCGAGCCGCATTCGGTGCTGGTCGACCGCGGCACCGGGCGCGCGATTCGCAAGCTCGCGCTGCGGCATGGCGACGGCCGGCCCTTGAAGGCGGCCGACACGGTCGTCAGGAAGATCGACGATGAAGCGGGTGCGGCACGGCGATGAGCGCGAGGCGCGATGGCTGCACCGTCGGCTAGACTGTCGCGATCGTCGTCCGGAGCCGCATCGCCATGACTCATCCACTGGATTCCGCCGGTTATCGGCGCTTGCTCGAGTTGCAGCGCCGTATCCACGATCATTGCGCAAGCGAAGGTGCCGAGGAAGGCCACGACCATGCGGATCCGGCGGAGCCGCTGTGGCTGTCCGATTTCAATCATCTCGACGTCGCGCCGCTGCGGGCCGGGCTGCATGTCCGATACTTCGGCGAGGCATGGGGCGAGCCGCTCGACTGGACGCTGGCATGTCTGGCGGAGCCGGAGGTGGCGAGCCTCGTGACCGATCTGGTGTTCAGCGGGCCGGACGAAGGCGCGAACGGCACGCGCGAATGGGATTTCGGTCCGCTGCTCGATTCGGATGCGCACTTTCCGATACTGCGGTCGCTGTATGTGCGGCCGACCGAGCCGGCCGATCACAACATGTCGATGATCGTGCGCCGGGATCGGATCATGCAGGAGGGCGGCGAGATTGTCCGCTTCGTCGCGAAGGCGCCGTTTCTCGCCGAGCTGACGGTGCCGAACGCACCCGATGCACGCTTCTTCGACGTGCCGTTGCCGTATCTGAGCCGGCTGCGCATCGGCGGCTGTTACGACACGCAGCAGTTCATCGACCGTCTTGCCGGCAGCGACAACCTGCCGTCGCTCGGCCGGCTCGATTTCTCCGAGTCGACGGAATTGCATTCGGCGTGGAAGCACGAGCGTGGCGCGGGCTGCATCACGCCGTTCGACGCCTACGAGCGCTTGCTGAAGAGCCGGACCGGCCAGCGGCTCCACGCGCTGTATCTGAGAAATACCTGTCTCGACCTCGACGCGCTTGAAGCGCTGCAGGCGCTGCATCCGGCGTTGCAACTGATGGTGATCCAGGCCGGCAGAGGCGGCTATGTGAGCCACTTCAGGAAGAACTTCTTTCCGTGGCGTCACCTGATCCAGCCCGACCCCGGCGACGCGTGACCGCCAGCGCTCGATCGTGCGCCGGCACCGCCCGACGCGAACGCGGTGCATCGCGACGCGCATCGGCCCGCACGCGGGTCGCGAGCAGCGCGGCCGCGAGCAGCAGCATGACCGACACGGCGGTTTCGATCCGCAATCCGCCGACGACCTGCGATGCACCGCCGCCGGCGAGCGCGCCGAACGCCGCGACGCCGATCGCGCCGCCGGCCTGCCGCGCGGTATTCAGCACGGCCGACGCGATGCCGGCGCGGTCGGGGGCGACCGATGCGAGCACGGCCGTCGTCATCGCGGGCACCGCGAAGCCCATGCCCGACGGTATCAGCAGAAACGGCGCCAGCAGCACGCCGAGCGGCGTCGACGCGTCGACGAAATGCAGCGACCCGTAGCCGAGCGCGGCGACGAGCGCGCCGGCCAGCATCGGCACACGCGGGCCGTGGCGCGCGACGACGCGGCCGCTCGCGAGATTCGACAGCAGGAACCCGCCCGTGAGCGGCAGGAACGCGAGTCCCGCCTGCAGCGCCGATTCGCCGCGTGCGCGTTGCAGGTACAGCGCGAGCACGAATAGGGTGCCGTAGTACGTGAGGTTCACGCAGATGCCGAACAGCACGGCCGCGCTGAACGTGCGGTGGCGCAACAGCGACAGCGGCAGCATCGGCGTGGCCGTGCGCGACTCGATCGCGACGAACGCGAGCGCGGCCAGCGCCGCCAGCACGCAGCCGCCGGCCACGACCGGATGCGTGAAGCCGAGCGGCCGCCATTCGATCACGGCGCCGGTCAGCGCGGTCAGCATCGCGATCGCGACGAACTGGCCGGGCAGGTCGAGCGAGCGGGGCGGCGCCGCGCGTTCGCGGCGCGCGGGCACCCACGCGAACGTGGCCGCGAGTCCCGCCGCACACAGCGGCAGGTTCACGAGGAAGATGCCGCGCCAGCCCCATGCGGCGATCAGCAGGCCGCCGACGACCGGGCCGGCCGCGATCGCGATCGACCCGGCCGCCGTCCACGCGCCGACCGCGCGGGCGCGCAGGCGCGGGTCGTGCCGGCACGCGTCGTTCAGCAGCGCGAGCGAATTGGGCAGCATGGCCGCGGCGCCGACGCCTTGCAGCGCGCGGGCCGCGACCAGCATCGCGGGCGCGACGGCGGCGCCGCATGCGAGCGACGCGAGCGCGAACAGCAGGAGGCCCATGACGTACAGGCGCCGTGCGCCGAAGCGGTCGCCGAGCGCGCCGGCCGACAGCATCAGCACGGCGAACGCGAGCGTGTACGCATCGACGACCCACTGCAGGCCGGCGACCGGCAGGTGCAGGTCGGCGGCGAGATGCGCGAGCGCGATGTTGACGATCGTCACGTCGAGCTGCGTGACGACGAAGCCGATGCTGACGGTGGCGACGACGCGCGCCAGCGCGGGCGGGAAAGCGGGGGAGGGTGTGGTCGTATCCATGCGCCCATCGTAGGCGGCGACGGACACGCGACGTTTCAGCGAGACGCGAAGCGTCGATACGGATGCCGATCCGCGTGCTGCCGGCTACGTGCGTCGATGCGTATTCAGCGCGCTACCGCGCTCAATGCCGTTCGCCGCGCCAGCGTCCAGGCGCCACGCCGAAGCGCTTCGTGAACGCATGCGTGAACGTGCTTTGATCCGCGAAGCCGACGCTGCCCGCGATGTCGACGAGCGAATGCCGGCCGTCGGCGAGCAGCACGACCGCGGCGTCGAGCCGCAGCCGCTGCAGGTAGCGATGCGGCGTTTCGCCGAATGCCTCGACGAACAGTTGATGAAACCGGCGCATGCCGTAGCCGCAGTGCGCGGCGAGATCGGCGATGCGCAGCGGTTCGGCGAGCCGCGCGCGCAGCCAGCGGTCGATGCGCGCGAAATCGAGGCCCGACGCCGGCGCGGCGATGCCCGCATCGTCGAGCAGCGCGTCGCACAGGCGCGCGGCGGCCTGCCACTGAAAGCGGTGCGCGGCGGCCTGTCGAGCGTCGCCGGCCGGCGCATCGTGCTGTGCGGCGGCCGCCGCGACCTGCGCGACGAGCGACGTGAGCGCCGGGTCGATCGCCACGGCGCGCGCATGGTCGAACAGCCGCTGCGGTACCGCGAGCGACGCGGCGGGCAGGTCGATCACGAGCTGGCGATTCTCGCCGAGGCCCGCGTAGTCGTGGCGCGCACCGGCCGGAATCAGCCAGGCCGCGTGCCGGTCGATGCGCCGGCCGATTCCGTCCACCGCCATCACCATCGCGCCATCGACGCCGAGCACGACCTGGTGGAAGTCGTGCACGTCCGACGCTTCGCACGTGGCGTAGCGGCGCAGCGCGATGGCGGGCGAGGCGATGCGTTCCATTGGAAGGGAAACGGCCGGAGGCGGGGTCAGACGTCGAGCAGTTCGACTTCGAACACGAGCGTCGCATTCGGCGGAATCACGCCGCCTGCGCCGCGCGGGCCGTAGCCGAGTTGCGGCGGGATCGTCAGGCGACGCACGCCGCCGACCTTCATGCCCTGCACGCCTTCGTCCCAGCCCTTGATGACCATGCCGCCGCCGAGCACGAACGCGAACGGGTCGTTGCGATCCTTGCTCGAATCGAATTTCTGACCGTCGGTCAGCCAGCCGGTGTAATGGACGCTGACGGTCTTGCCGGCTTGCGCTTCCGCGCCGGTGCCTTCGGTCAGGTCCTCGATCTTGAGGCCCGATGCGGTCGTGGTGACAGACATGACTTCTCCTGAAAGAACGTTGCGTGAAACCGCTATTGTAGGCGAGCGCGCAGCGGCCCGGCGCGCGTGGATTTCGTGCCGTCGTACGCGTGTCGGCGAAGGTGGCGGGGCGCCGCGCGCGGGATCGGCCGATCCGCTATTGGAACGCGCGTTTGAATTTTCGGCGAGCCCGCGGGCCCGAGGTTGCACCACGGCAGTGCGCCATGTGTATGAATCGGCGCCCCGGCACGTGTTGCCGCATGCCGGGCGACCGTTGCGGGACGCGGCGAGATGCCCGGCGCACGGGGCTGCCGGGCCGATGGCGAGGCGCTGCGCCACACCCGCCACCTCGCTCGTTCGCGCGCCGGCGCGTTCGAATCGCCACCCGGCCGAGCGTCGTTCGAACGCCGTTTTTTCCGCCTGTCCGACCGTGCCCTGTTTGGAAGCGCGCATCTACCGCACGGCTTGCGTGCGCCGGCGCGCGCGGCCTATCGTTACATCTGTCGATGTCAGGATTTTGGCGGCGCGCGACGCGTCGCCCGGGCTTGCACCGGCCGCGTCCGACGATGCGCCGGGCCGCTCGGCAACAGGAGAACGATGCACATGAAGTCAGCCGCTTCCGTCACCGCAGCCGGGATCATGCCGGTGCGCCGCGACCTGCGCTTCGACCTGCCGGTCGAACGCGCGAAGGACTGGCATGGCCTGGGGTCGCACGTGACCCATTTCTTCAACGCGCTGTCGCTGCTGTTTCCGGCCGGCGAGCGCTTCTTCATGGATTCGGTGCGCAATTACCGCGACCGGATCGACGATCCCGTGCTGAAGCAGCAGGTGCTGGGCTTCATCGGCCAGGAGGCGATGCACACGCGCGAGCACGTCGAATACAACGAGCTGATGCAGGCGAACCGGCTGCCCGCGCGCAAGCTCGACCGGCGCGTGTGGGCGGTGCTCGGCTACATGAAGCGCACGCTGCCGCATTCGGTGCAGCTCGCGCACACGGTGGCGGCCGAGCACTACACGGCGATGCTCGCTGACTGGCTGCTGCGCGACCCGACGCGGCTCGACGGCTCGGTCGAAGGCTACCGGCAGATGTGGATCTGGCACGCGCTGGAGGAAACCGAGCACAAGGCCGTGTCGTTCGACGTGTGGAACGCCGCGATGAAGCCGGGGCTGCGCCGCTACCTGATCCGCATCGGCGTGTATCTGCTGACGACGCTGACGTTCTGGCCGACCGTGTTCCTGATGCATGCGACGTTGCTGTGGCGCGATCGCGGCGCCGGCCATCACGTGCGCGGCCTGCTGCGGACGATCGCGTTCCTGTACGGGCCGCGCCGCGGGCTGTTCCCGCGCATCGCCGGCGAATGGCTGAGCTTTTTCCGGCCGGGCTTCCACCCGTGGGATCACGACAATCGTCACCATCTCGCGCGGGTCGACGCACTGGCCGCCACCTACGGCGAACACGGCGGCACGCCGGCCGGCCGCGGTCGCGCGAACGCGCCGGCGCCGCTCGCGTCGGGCCGCTGATCCGGGCCGCAGGCCGCCCGTCGCCCGTCGCCCGTCGCGCGGCGGGGCATCGTGTCTGTTGCGTTCGCGCATCGGCCGGCTCGTTCCGACGATTGACGACAATCAACCGGAACCGGTTGCGCCGCGTTCGCATGCCCGCCACACCGGTTGCACACGCATGCGCCGGTGCGCCGATCGGGCGTGCGCCCGTCCCATACCCATGCCTCGCGCCAGCACCGGCGCGGCTTTGCGCGTGCGGTACCGGTTCTTTCCGGCCGTGTGCGGCGCCCGCCACAGGGATAACACCCATGTAGCCGGCGGCCGGCCGCATCGATATACCGTTCATGGCGACGTCGACTCCCGCGCGATTCATGCGCAGGGGGATTTTATTCGGACGGAAATACGCCCAATATGTCGGTTCGATCGTGTCCGTCGTACGCGGCGGTGAGCCGGCGCGCGATACCAAAGCCAAGCGGGGAACAACGATGGTTGCAAGGTCACCCGACGCAAACGGGCACGCGGCGCCCGAGATGACGGACGTGTCCGTCACCGCTCCCGAGGCCGGCCGCAAGCTGTTCGTGATCATGCGCACGCCCGACGAGCCGTTGCTGGCGCAACTGCGCGGGCTCGGCTGGGAGATCGCGGTCGCGAAGACGGCCGGCGCCGCGCAGAACATGACCTCCGGCGTGAGCGTGGCCGCCGGGCTGGTCGATTTCACCGGGTTCACGTCGCGCGACTATCCCGCGCTGAAGATGTGTCTGAGCCAGCCGGCGATCGGCTGGATTTCCATCGCGCAGGCCGGCATCACGATCGGCCCCGCCGTGCGCGAACTGATCCGCAGCTATTGTTTCGATTACGTGACGCTGCCGCTGCCGTCCGAATGGATTTCGCACGTGCTGGGCCATGCGCGCGGGATGGCCGCGCTCGATCGCGTCGACGGCGCCGCCTACGCGGCGTCGATCGGCGAACACGGGATGATCGGCAACTGCGAGGCGATGCAGCAACTGTTCAGCACGATCCGCAAGGTCGCGAAGACCGACGCGAGCGTGTTCATCTCGGGCGAGTCGGGCACCGGCAAGGAACTGACGGCGCTCGCGATTCACGAGCGCTCCGGCCGCGGCAAGGGGCCGTTCGTCGCGATCAATTGCGGAGCGATTCCGCATCATCTGCTGCAGTCCGAGCTGTTCGGCTACGAACGCGGCGCGTTCACCGGCGCGAACCAGCGGCGCGCGGGCCGGATCGAATCGGCGAACGGCGGCACGCTGTTTCTCGACGAGATCGGCGACATGCCGGTCGAAAGCCAGGCAAGCCTGCTGCGCTTTCTGCAGGAAGGCAGGATCGAGCGGCTCGGCGGGCACGAGTCGATCGCGGTCGACGTGCGGATCATCTCGGCCACGCACGTCGATCTCGACGGCGCGGTCGAGGCCGGGCGCTTCCGCGCGGATCTCTATCACCGGCTGTGCGTGCTGCGCATCCACGAGCCGCCGCTGCGCGCACGCGGCAAGGACATCGACATCCTCGCGCACTACGTGCTGCAGAAATTCAAGGCCGACAGCGGCCGCAAGATCAGCGGCTTCACGTCGGCCGCGCTCGACGCGATGCGGCGCTACGAGTGGCCCGGCAACGTGCGCGAGCTGATCAACCGCGTGCGGCGCGCGATCGTGATGGCCGAGAGCCGGTTGCTGACGCCGCACGATCTCGGGCTCGACACGCCCGGCGAAACCGAACCGGTGACGCTCGAACAGGCGCGGGCGCTGGCCGAGCGCACCGCAATCGAGAATGCGCTGCTGCGCAACGACCACCGGATCAACAAGGCCGCCGCCGAACTCGGCATTTCACGCGTGACGCTCTATCGGATGATGATCGAGCACGGGCTGAACGATCGCGACCACAACGGCGACAACGGCGGCAACGACGGCGGCAACGACGGCGGCCACGACGGCGGCCACGACGGCGCGCCGTCGGACGACGCCGGGCATCAGCGGGTCGGCTGAGCGGCGCGCGAACCGGCTCGGCGAGCGGTCCGCAGCCGGTGCGGCACGAACGTGACGGGCGGCACGCACGGCACGACCGCGACGACGCGCCACGCGCGGGCGAGCCTTGGCCCGACACGCCGAAGCGGGTCAGCGTGGCGAGCTCGGCGGATCGTCGTGGGCGGTCGCCCGGGCGGCGCGAGGTCGCGTGCGGCGCCGCCGCAGGAAAGCCATGCGATCGGCCGCGTTCGGCGTCCGGCCGCGGCGTGCGGCGCACCTCGCCGCCGGCGGCATGTAAAGCGCATGAAACATTTCGCGTCGGCCGCCGGGCGAATTCCCGCGTCGAATCGGGCCGATCGGCCGGTCCGTCGCCGGTAAAAATTCCGTGCTCCATTGTTCAGCCTTATTCCGCAAGGCCCCGCCGTGTCGCCGCCGGCGCGTGCCGCGGCACCGATGTTTCAATTGCGTAACTTCCGGCATCCCACGCCGGTTCCGGCCGCGAGCCGGCCTGGTCGCCTCCTTGTCGGGCCGGGCTCGCGCCGCGCTGGCCCGGTCCTTGCGAAGAAGGGCGTGCGAGAGTCGACGACGCGAGGTCCGTCCGGTCAGGCAGCCGAAGCCTTCAGTACCGGCCAGGACGCAGTCCGCGGGGATGCGGCGGCCGCGCGCGGTGCAGCGGCCGCGTCGCGGCGAGCACGGAGCGTCGTCGCCTGATCGCCGGGGCATCGGCATCGTCCGGTTGCCGGAACAAACATCAGACAGCAAACGGGGTAGAAAAATGATCGATCGTCACACGCCGCGGCCCGCAGGCCGCGATCGCCGTGATTCGGGACATCGCCGCTCGAACGTCGCGCTTGCGGCCGACCGGCATGCCTCGACAGGCCATCTCTCCGCGCCCGGCGCGAGGCGGATCCGGCTGGTTGCCGGTCATCCGCGCCGGGTCGGTACTTTCCTGCACGCGAACCCGATCCGCATGGGCATGTGCACACGGGCGCCGGTACCGCGACGCCCGGTTTTCGCCTATTGATTCGAACCGCACGACGTTCGCTCGCGTGGCCCGCCGTTGCCGCACGCGATTGATTGGTGATCCGAACGATAGACGAAACGTCGTGCCGCAGGCCGCGTACGACGCAACACGACAAACGACGCAACACGACGCGCATTCGATGCAACGGCGAGCCGCTCGATGTCGTTGCCATCCGGTTGAAGGGGAGGGGCGGTCGGACGCGCGCGACGGAAGCGGTCATCCGTACGCGCGCGACGCCGTTTTTTCAGCCGCCGTAGATGTCGAAGTCGAAGTACTTCGATGCGAGCCGCTTGTAGGTGCCGTCCTTGACCATGTCGACGATCGCGCGGTCGATCTTCGCCTTCAGGTCGGTGTCCTCCTGTCGCAAGCCGATGCCGGCGCCGATGCCGAGCACCTTTTCGTCGACGAGTTCGGGCCCGACGAACGTATAGTTCGCGCCGCGCGGCGATTTCAGGAATCCGATCGCGGCCTGCACTTCATCCTGGAGCGCTGCGTCGAGGCGACCGGCGATCAGGTCGGCATACACGCCGTCCTGGTTCTGGTACGACACGACGTTCGCGCCTTGCTTGCCCCAGTACGCCTTCGCATACGTCTCCTGCGTCGTGCCCTGCTCGACGCCGATCGATTTGCCCTTCAGCGATTCGGCGGTCGGCAGCAGCGGCGAGCCTTTCTTCACGACGAGCCGCGTCGGCTGGTTGTAGATCTTCGTCGTGAAGCCGATCTGCTGCGCGCGCTGCGGCGTGATCGACATCGACGACAGCACCGCATCGAACTTCTTCGCCTTCAGCGCCGGAATCATCCCGTCGAAGTCGTTCTCGAGCCACACGCATTTCGCCTTCAGGCGCGCGCAGATCTCGTTGCCGAGGTCGATGTCGAAGCCGACGAGCTTGCCGTCGGGCGTCTTCGACTCGAACGGCGCATAGCTGGCGTCGGTGCCGAAGCGGATCGTGGTCCAGTCCTTCGCGACGGCGGGGCCTGCGGATACCGCGAGCAGGGCGATCGAAACGGCGGCAATCAGTCTCTTCATCGTGCATTCCTTGGCGTGGTGCATCCGGTTTCTGGGCGACACGGTCTCCACGGACACGACCCGCGCCGTGACGCGGTGTCCGCACGGCCATTAACGCAGAAAATAAAATCGGAGTCCAGAATGGACAAAAAATATCGTTTCGCTGGATGCCTGCACGCGATCGATGGGTGCGACCCTTGCAAAAATACGAGAATGGACTAATCTTGTTAGTGAATTCGTTTCGAGACTAACGATCATGTCACAGCCCGCGTACGATTCGCATTCCGCCGTGCCGCACGCTTCGGTCGCGCAGATGTCGGCGGCCGGCCTGCGTGCGTTTTTCAACATCGCGCGCGATTGGGAGCTGACGATCGACGAGCAGATCGTGCTGCTCGGATCGCCGGGCCGCTCGACGTTCTTCAAGTGGAAGGCCGCGCCCGAATCGGCGCGCCTGCCGCGCGATACGCTCGAGCGGCTATCGCTGCTACTCGGCATCTACAAGGGGTTGCAGATCCTGCTGCCCCAACCCGCCGCGGCCGATGCGTGGGTCAAGCGGCCGAACGATGCGGCGCCGTTCGGCGGCAAGCGCGCACTCGACCGGATGCTGGCCGGCAACGTCGGCGATCTGGTGGCGGTCCGGCAATATCTCGACGCGATGCGGGGTGGCTGGGCGTGACGACACCGATCGAAGTCAGCCGGTGGCCCACGACCACCGTCGATTGGGCGCCCGCCTATCGCGTGATTCCCACCCGTTTTCCGGCCATCAACCTGTTCGACCGCGTCGCGTCGGCGGACGACTTCGACGCGCTCTACGCGCTCGAATCGCTGACCAACGACCGCATCCGCAACGAAGTCGGCACGCTCGATCTCGTGCCGCCCGCCGAGCGCCGCTACGGGCAGGGCTGGGGGCCGATCATGGCCGCGTTCACGCACCTGAATCCGCTGGGCAGCCGCTTTTCGGACGGCAGTTACGGCGTGTTCTACTGCACGCGCACGCGCGACACGGCGATCGCCGAAACGCGCTATCACAGCGGGCTGTTCCTCGCCGCGACGAAGGAGCCGCCGATGCGTCAGCAGATGCGGCTCTACACCGTGTTCGCGCACGGCGACGTCGCCGACGTACGCGCGTGGCCGCAGCGCGATCCCGCATTACTGGACCCGGTCGACTACAGCGCGGGACAGGCATTCGGCCGTGCGGTGCGCGGTGCAGGCGGCGCGGGGATCGTCTATCCGTCGGTGCGCGACCCGCGCGGCGAGTGTCTCGCCGCGTTCCGCACGACGCTGCTGCGCGACTGCCAGCATGCGGCCTATCTCGAATACAACTGGAACGGTTCGGCCGTCGATGCGGTGTTCGAACTGAATCAGGTCGGCTAGCGTTCGCCTGGCCGGCGCGGCGGGCCGTTGCGTTGCGTGGCGCGGTCGCCGGCCGGCGCGTCAGGGCAGCGGCCAGTCGCCCGCGTGGCGTTCGCGCGCTTCGGCCTGCGTCATCGACCAGGTGCGGCCGGTGCGCGGCTCGGCGAGCGTAAGCCGGCCGGCGGGCGCGAACGCACCCGTATCGATGAACCATTGCGCGCCGATCCGTAGCGGCGCACGCACCGGCGTGTGACCGGTGCAGGTCAGCGACAGCCCGGCCTGCCGCGCCGGATCCGCGAGCCCCTGGACGAGGTCGCGGCCCCACATCAGCCGCTCGCGTACGTCGTGCGAATAACAGCCCGTATCGAGATCCGCGTCCGAGCCGAAGAATTCCGCATGCAACACGTTGAAGCGCGTCGGGCCGTCGCCGATCACGCGCACGAGCGGCAATGCGTCGACGCGCGCCGCATGCGCGCGCAGCCGCTCCGGCGGCAGGTCGGCGCCCCAGTCGCCGCCGATGCCGCGCCACGCGTCGGGCGGCAGCTTGCCGCGCGCGACGAGGCTCAGCACTTCCTCGTGATTGCCGCGCACGACGTGGCACCACGGCCGCTCGAGCAGGTCGAGCGCGGTGTCGGAGGCCGGGCCGCGATCGACGAGATCGCCGACCGAGAACAGCCGGTCGCGGGCCGGGTCGAAGCGGACGTCGTGCAGCAGCGCGCGCAGTACGTCGACGCAGCCGTGCAGGTCGCCGACGACGAAGTCGCGGCCGGTCGTATTCTCGGGATGGCGGCAGAGCAGGGCGGTGGCGGTCATCCCCTTATCTTAGGCGCTCGCGCCCATCGCCACGCCGCGATGGAATGGCGATAATCGGGGCGCGTTGGCCGCCGATGCGGTGCACCGGCCGAACCCTTTCCATCTGCTTTCGGGAATCGCACGATGACGTTTTATCCGCAGGTATTACGCAACCGGCCGCGCATGGTCGCGGCGTTCGTCGCAGGCTTGCTGTGCGCGGTGCTGCTGCCGTTTCCGCTGCGCCCGACCGTGCGGGCGCTGATCGGCTGGGATTGCGCGGTCTGGTTGTATCTGGTGCTGATGTGGGTGCGCATGGTCACCGCGCATCATCACAAGGTGCGCGAAGTCGCGATCCGCGAGGATGAAAACGCGACGACCGTGCTGACCGTCGTGTGCCTCGCGACCGTCGCGAGCGTCGCGGCGATCGCGATCGAACTCGCGACCGCGAAGAGCGTCGGCTTCCGCGCGGGACTCAGCCACTACGCGATAACGGGCGCGACGCTGTTCGGCGCGTGGTTCCTGATTCCGACGATCTTCACGCTGCACTATGCGCGGCTCTACTACGGCTCGCCGAGCGGCGATCGCGCGCTCCGTTTCCCGGACCGGAACCCGGAGCCCGATTACTGGGATTTCCTGTATTTCGCGTTCACGCTCGCGGTCGCGTCGCAGACGGCCGACGTGTCGCTCGCGAACCGCTCCGCGCGGCGCTCGGTGCTCGCGCAGTCGATCCTGTCGTTCTACTTCAACATGGCCGTGCTCGGCTTGTCGATCAACGTCGCGGCGGGGCTGCTGAGCTGACGCCGGTTACGCCGGTCACTTGAGCAGGTCGTACCGGCCGCCGCGCTCCAGCGCGCGCTGGTATGCAGGCCGGGCATGAATCGTGTCGAGAAAGCGCGCGATCGCGGGATACCGGCTGCCGCCGCCGCGCGCGGTCGCGGCTTCGAGCGGAAAGCTCATCTGGATGTCGGCCGCGCTGAAGCGGTCGCCGACGAACCAACCGGTGCGTGCCAGCGCGCCGTCGACATGGCCGAGATGCAGCGCGATCTGCGGATCGACGAAGCCCGACTGCAGCGTCGCGGCGATCTTGCGTGCGATCGGCCGCGCGAAGAACGGCATCGGCGCCTGCGCGATCCGCAGCGCGACGAGCTTGAGCAGCAGCGGCGGCATCGCGGACCCTTCCGCATAGTGAAGCCAGTACGTGTAGTCGTGCCGCTCGGGCGAGCCGGGCGGCGGCGCGAGGCGCCCGTCGGCGTAGCGTTCGACCAGGTATTCGACGATCGCGCCCGATTCGGCGAACGTGCGGCCGTCGTCGGTCACGACGGGCGACTTGCCGAGCGGATGGATCGCGCGCAATTCGGCCGGCGCGAGCATCGTCTTCGGATCGCGTTCGTAACGCACGATCTCGTACGGCACATCCAGTTCTTCGAGCAGCCAGAGCACGCGCTGCGAACGCGAGTTGTTCAGGTGATGGACGGTGAGCATGTCGAGGCCGAAAAGGGGGGCGGGAACGACATCATACCGAGCGCATGCGGCGCGTTCGCGAATCGCACGGCGCGTGCCGTTGCGCGCCGCATCGAGCCGTCATGCGCGCCGCACCGCGATCCATGCACCCCAGAACAGGCTCGCGAAAAAACGCAGCGGCGCATCGAAGCCCGCCTCGCGCAGCAGCGCGAACACGGCGTCCTCGGAAACGGGCGGATCGGCGCCCTGCAGGATCTTCGCGAGCTGCGCGCGCACGGCGTCGGGCGTGGCGCCTTTCATGCGCCAGCGCTGCTGCCAGGCGTCGAGCAGACGCGGGTGGTCCGCGTAGCGGCGATGGTTGCCGGCGAGCACGAGCGGTGCGCCGGGCTTCAGGCGTCGTGCGATCGCGTGCAGCAATGCGGCTTTCGCGTCGTCGCCCGGCACGTGATGCAGCACGCCGATCAGCGTCGCGCCGTCGAACGCGGGCGCGTCGGGCAACGCGTCGACGCCGGCCTCGACGAACGTCGTACGCGTGCCGAAACCAGCGGCCTCGACATTCGAGCGCGCGAGCGCGAGCATCGGCGCGGACGGGTCGACGGCCGTGAACTGCCAGCCCGGTTCGAGCGCGGCCGCGACGCAGATTTCCTGCCCCGTGCCGCCCGCGCCCGCGACGAGCATCCGCGCATCGGGCACGCCGATCGCCGACGCGAGCAGGCATGCGGCGAGTTCGTGGCACGCATCGTAGCCGGCGAGCGCGATGCGCGATTGCTCGGCGTATTCGTGCGCGCGCGACGGATCGAATTTCGCGGCGCTGGCGGGAAGCGACATGGCGGAGTTCCTCGGAGTGGGGCGGACGGCGTGTCCGCGGGCATGACGCAGAGCGTAGGGGCGCGTGGCCGGCGCAACAAGGCGAGCGATCATTCCGGTATGCCGACTACCCGACTCGTCGACCCGCACCAGCCGGCTTCCCGGGGTCGATTCGCATTTAAAAATGTCTGACCACGATGCATCGAGATGGCGAATCCGGCGCATACTCGTTTCTCTCCCCCGCCTGGCCGTCGCATGCCGGGCCCCGATGCGCTGCGCCATCGGCGCGGCCATGCCGCTCGGTACGCACGAGGAGCGCATGATGTCCGATTGTCCGCACGATCCGTACGCGCAGCACTACATCCATTGTTTGCCGTTTGGCGCGCAGCCCTGCGGCGCGCTCAGCACGGCGCCGCGCACGCATTTTCGCGTGTGGGCGCCCGGCAGCACTCACGTCCAGCTCGAACTCGATACCGGCTACGGCCCGACGCTCGTCCCGATGACGAGCGCCGGCCCGAACTGGTTCGAAGTCTTCGTCGACTGCGGCGCGGGTGCGCGTTACCGCTATCGTCTCGACGATACGGTGTCGATTCCCGATCCCGCGTCGCGCTCGCAACCCGAGGGGCTCAACGGCCCGAGCGAGGTCGTCGATCCGCGTGCGTTCAAATGGCGCAATACGTTCTGGCACGGGCGCGCGTGGGAGGACATCGCGCTGTATGCGATCCGCCCGCACGCGGTGGGCGGCTTCGACGGCGTGCGCCGCCGCCTGCCGCAGCTCGCGCGCCTCGGCGTGACCGCGCTGGAGCTGCTCGCATCGCCGCACGACAGCCTGCCGTTCGCGCCGCTCGCGGCCGAAGGCGGCCCCGACGCGCTGAAGGCGCTGATCGACGATGCGCACGGCTACGGTCTCGCAGTGCTGCTGGAGCTCGACTACGCGCGCTTCGGCAGCGGCACCGATGCGCTGCGCCACTACGCGGGGCCGTTCTTCCACACGCGCGACGATCCGCTGCAGGCCGCGCCGCTCGCGCTCGACCATCCGGAAGTCTGCGATTTCTTCTGCGACAACGCGCTGTACTGGATCGACGAATACCGCTGCGACGGGCTGCGCCTGCGCGAAGCCGACCGGATCGGCGTGTCGTGGCTGCGCGAGATCGCGGATCGCGTGCGCGCCGCCGTGCCGGCCGACCGGCTGATCCATCTCGTGCTCGGCAGCGAGCGGCATCCGGCCCATCTCGCCGATACCCATTTCGATGCGCAGTGGAACGGCTGCGGCGAACGCGCGCTGCACCGGCTCACGGGGCGCGACACGTCGGCGCATGAAGGCATTTCGATGCACCAGTCGATTCACACGCTCGCTCGCGCGCTGACCGCGGCCGGCGCGGCGTACCGGCCGGCCGCGCCGGCTGACGGCATGGCCGCCGACGGCGGCCTGTCGCTGACGTCGCTCGTCCTGTCCGATGGCGCATGGCGTGACGGCGGCCCGGGCGATCACGATGGGCAGGCGGCCGGTCTGGCCGGTCTGGCGCTGTCGCTGCTCACGCCGCAGATCCCGCTGATCTTCGACGAAACCGCGCGCGACATCGACCGCGCGCATTTCGTGCAGTCGGCGCTCGCGGTGCGCGCGAAGCTGATCGCGCCAAGGCTGTCCGATTGCCGGCCGCAGGACGCACGTGCGCTGAAAGCGGATGGCGACGGCGATGCCGACGCGCTGTGCGCATCATGGCGGCTTGCCGACGACGAAACGTTGACGATCGCGTTGAACCTGTCGCCCGAGGCGGTGCCGTTCGACGCGCCGCGAGGGCGCGTGGTGTTCGAGACGCCGGCGCGTGCGCGCGACCGGGTCGATGAGGGGGAGTTGCCGCCGTATTCGCTCGTCGCGTGGCTGACGGGCGACGTCAATCGCTACGCGCTGACGCACGATGTGCGTCGCATCGACGACGGTTCGTGGCGCGGGATGCGTCCGAACCTGAACGCGTGAGGCCGAGCGCGTGACGCGTCGGAGCCGGGCGCGGCCCGGTAACGCTGCCGGAAGGCGCCGAATTACCAGAACCCGCGGATGCCCGCGATGCCGTATGCGCCGTGACGGCGCGCCTCGTCGAGATGCGCGCGCGTCATGCCGCCGAGCGCGAACACGGGCATCGCGGCCTGGGCGGCCAGCGTGTCGAATTGCGCCCAGCCGAGCGTCGGCGCGCCGGGGTGGCTGAGCGTCGGCAGCACCGGCGACAGCGTGACGAAATCCGCGCCCGCACGCGCGGCCAGCAGCAGATCGTCGTGCGAGTGGCACGCGGCGGACACGCGGCGGCCGGCCGGCAGCGGTCGTTGCGCGACGGCGCGCAAGGCGGCGCCATCGAGATGCCAGCCGGCGCCGTCGAGCCGCATCACGCCGGCTGCATCGATCGGCCCGTTCAGCATCAGGGACGCGCCGGCTGCGTCGCAGCGGGCGAGCGCCGCGGCGGCCAGTGATGCGAACGCGGCCGCGTCGAGCGATTTCACGCGCAGTTGCACGAGCGTTTCGCCGCGCGCGAGCACGGCCGACAGCCGGTCGAGAAACGCGGCCCGATCGGCCGCCGACGCGGACGCCGGTTCCGGCGTGATCACGCAGCAGCGCGGCAGCGGCGCGTTCATCGCGCGACGACGCGGCGCGCGGCCGTCATTCGTCGGCCTCTTTCGCGATCTTCGGATAGACGCGCACGAGCACGATGCGCGGCCCGTTCATCTTCTTCACGACGACGTCGAAGCGGTCGAACGACACGCGCTGCCCTTCGGTCGGCAGGTCGTTGAGCGCCTGGATCACGAGGCCGCCGACCGATTCCGCGCGGCCTTCGTCGATGTCGATGCCGAGCGCCTGTTCGAGCGAGACGACGGGCAGGCTGCCCTTGCCCATCAACGTGCCGTCGTCGAGACGGCTCCAGTCGGCATCGCCCTGGCGGAACTCGTCGTGGATCTGGCCGACCAGCGCGCCGAGCAGGTTGTCGAGCGTCAGGAAGCCGATCGGCTTCTCGCCCTTGTTGCCCACCAGCGCGAAGTGCGGAGCGCCCTTGCGGAAGCGGCGGAACAGTTCGAGCGCCGGCGTGTCGGGCTTCACGTACTGGACCGGGCGCACGTAGTCGGACAGGTCGTCGAGCGCGGCGCCCGCGTGACGGGCGAGCAACAGGTCCTTCAGGTGGATCAGCCCGCTCACCTGTTCGCGCGACGCATCCTCGAACAGCGGATAGCGGCTGAAGCGGTGCCGCGCGACGATCTCCATGTTGTCGGGCAGCGGCAGGTCGCGCCGCAGGCCGATCATTTCATGGGCCGGCCGCATCAGGTCCGACACGGTCATCGACGAAAAATCGAGCGAGTGCGCGAGCGTGTTCCACTCGTCGTTGCTGTACGTGCCGCGCGCCGGCTGTGCCGCATTGCCGGCCGCGCTGCGGCGGCTGCGCAGGATCAGCTTCAGCTCGTCGGTCGAATAGTGCGCGTCGCCGCCGTGGTCGGCCGACAGCCCCGCGAGCCGTAGGACCGCGTTGGCGCTGGTATTGAGCACCCAGATCGCCGGATACATCGCCCAGTAGAACGCGTAGAGCGGCAGCGCGACCCACAGGCCGACCTTCTCCGACTGGCGGATCGCCATCGATTTCGGCGCCAGTTCGCCGACGACGATGTGCAGGAACGAGATCAGCGAGAACGCGAACACGAGCGAGATCAGGTGCACGACGCGTTCGGAGTGGACGCCGACCAGGTCGAGCAGCGGGCCGATCAGTTGCGCGAACGCCGGTTCGCCGACCCAGCCGAGGCCGAGCGACGCGAGCGTGATGCCGAGCTGGCACGCGGAAAGATACGCGTCGAGCCGGCCGTGCACGATGCCGAGGATGCGCCCGCGCAAGCCGTGCTTGCGGGCGAGGGTCTTGACGCGCGTCGCGCGGAGTTTGACGAGGCCGAATTCGGCCGCAACGAAGAACCCGTTCAGGGCCACCAGGAACAACGCGCCGATGAGCGCGAAGATCTGTAACAAAGAATCGCTCCGGTTATGACAGGCCCATCAGTATAGAGCCGGAAAGGAATTTGTAATGTATCGACCGGCCGCTTGCTTACACCGGCGCCTCGCAGGGAATCGAGAACGTGAGCGTGGCGGCGGCGCCGTCGGCGAACACGTCGTGCGTGAACGTGCCGCCGTGCGCGAGCGCGACGCGCTGGCACAGCGCGAGCGTCCACGCGCTGCGCTTTGCATCGCGCTCGCGCAGCATCTCGCGCCGGGCGAACGATTCGAACGCGTGCGGCTGCGCGGGATCGACGAGCGCGTCGGCGTTAACGGTGCAGGTGGCGCGCGCGGTGAATTGCGCGCCGTCGCGCGTGCAGGCGAATGCGACGCGGCTGCCCGCGGCACTGGCCTCGACGGCCGTCGTCAGCATGGTCCAGAGCGCCTGCGCGACGCGTTCGCGATCGACGGCGAGCGACGGTTCGCCGTCCGGCAGCGTCGTGTCGAGCGTGACCTGCCGTGCGTCGGCGAGCGCGAACCGCACGAGCGCGACCGTCTCGTCGAGCAGCGCGCGCAGCGCGAACGGCCGCGGCGCGAGCGTGAGCATGCGCGTTTCCGCGCGCGGCGCGTCGAGCACGCCGTCGATCAGCGCGACCTGTTGGTCGATGCCCGTGCGGATGCCCGCGAGCGCGCGCTGCAGGTTCGGATCGGCATGGGCGAGCTGGCGCTCGAGCACGTAGGCCCAGCTGTGCATCGCATTCAGCGGGCTGCGCAGGTCGTGCGACGCGATGGAGAGCGCCTGGTCGCGCAGGAATAGCGCCGCCTGGGCGGCGTAGTGCGCTGCGCGTTCGCGCAGCAGGTCGGCGGCGGGATCGACGGAAGTGGACGTCACGGAGCAGGCCTGTCGGAAGCGGTTGGCGTGGAAGTCACGCGAATCGCCATTATAGGGACGGTGGGCGTCACGCCGGCAGCGCGTCCTCGTCCTTTTTCCGTGCGTCGCCGTTCGGCAGCAACTGGCACGCGAGCAGGCCGGCCAGCATCAGCGCGCAGCCGACGAGCGCGCGCAGCGTCAGCGTTTCGCCGAGCGCGGCCCAGCCGGCGATCGCCGCGAACACGCCTTCCATGCTGAAGATCACGGCCGCGTGTGCGGGCGCCGCGTCGCGTTGCGCGACGACCTGCAGCGTATAGCCGACCCCGACCGACAGCAGCCCGCCGTACAGCAGCGTCGGCAGCGCGCCGCGCAGCATCGCGACGCTGACCGGTTCGACCGCCAGGCCGACCGCGAGACACGCGATGCCGCACACGGCGAATTGCAGGAACGCGAGCACGAGCGGATCGTGGCGTTTCGCGAGATGGCCGACCGCCATCACGTGCGCGGCGATGATGACGGCGCCCGCGAGCTGGAACCAGTCGCCGTCGAGTACCGCGAAGTGTTCGTCGATGCTGAGGAAATACAGGCCGACCGCGGCCAGCATCGCGCCGAACCACGTGCCCGCGCCGATCCGGTGGCGCGCGAACACGCCCATCAGCGGCACGATCACGACGTACAGCGAACTGATGAAGCCGGCGTTGGCGATCCGCGTGTATTGCAGGCCGAACTGCTGCAGCGAGATCGACACGGCGAGCAGACCGCCGAGCGCGACGCCCGGCAGCAGCAGGGCCGGTTCGCGCCGAATGGCCGCGAGCTGCGCGCGCGACGCCGTATTCATCATCAGCAGCGGCACGAGCACGAGCGCGCCGAGCAGGAAGCGCAGCCCGGTGAACAGGAACGGCCCGATCACGTCGAGGCTCAGGCGTTGCGCGACGAAAGCGGAGCCCCAGATCGCGGCGGCGGCGAGCATCAGCAGATTGGCGCGGAGGTGCTTGCGGGCGTCGGGCTTCATCGGCATTCGTCTGGAGATTGCGGGCGGTGGAGCCCGCTAGTTTACGCCGAGATTGCAAGGCTGTCGGCAAACCTGCGCAGCGCGGCGGCGGCCCGGGCGTCGCGTACGCGCGAATACAGCACGACCTGCGATTGCGGCAGCGGCGGCAGCCCGAATTTCGCGCCGACGTCGACCAGCGTGCGCGGGGCGACGCGGCGCGCGAGCGGGCAGACGGCCAGCCCCGCCGCGGCCGCCGCCGTGACCGCCGCGACCCCGCCGCCCGTGAAGCGCTCGCGCCAGGGCAGCCCCGCGCGGTCGAGCGCGCGCAGCGCGGCGGCCCGCACGCCGCAGGGGCCGGCCAGCACCGCGAGCGGCAGCGGCTCGCCGGCGCGCGGCGTCCAGTCGGGCGCGGCGAGCCAGGCGAGCGGCTCGGTGAACAGCGGCGTGCCGTCGTCGCGCGGCGGATCCTCGCCCGGCTCGTGACGGACGATCACCGCGTCGAACCGCCGTTCGTCGTATTGCGGAAGCAGGCTCGTCGACGCGCCGAGATGCATTTCCAGCGACAGTCCCGGATCCTGCCGGTGCAGGCTCGTGAGCACGGCCGGCAGGTCGGGCACCGCGACGTGCTCGCTGACGCCGAGCGACAGGCGGACCGTGCCGGTCGAGATCGCGCCGAGCGCGTGCTCGTGCGCGTCGAGCAGCGCACGGGCGGCCGGCAGGAAATGCTCGCCGTCGGCGGCCAGCTTGACGACGCGCGGCGTGCGCGCGAGCAGCGGCTTGCCGAGATGGGCTTCCAGCCGCTTCAGCTTCAGGCTGACGGCCGATTGCGTGGTGCCGAGCGCATCGGCGGCGCGCGTGAAGCTGGCGAGGTCGGCGACCAGCACGAACGCGCGGACGGCATCGAGGTCGAGTACTTTCATTTCAAATGAAAATGAATGAAATATCCGTCAATGACTGTTCATTATAGATCGGCGCGCCTAACCTGACGCTGTGTTTTCGTTCTTCAACGTCATTCACCGACAGGAGCAAGACCATGCCAATGACCCGTATCGCCGTACGCGAAGGCAAACCGGCCGCCTACCGCAGGGCCCTCGTCGACGGCGTGCACCGCGCGCTGATGCAGACGTTCAACGTCCCCGAGGACGACATCTTCATGGTCGTGACCGAGCACGCGGCCGAGAATTTCGTGTTCGGCCGTCATTACTACGATATCGAGCGCAGCGATGATCTCGTGATGATCCAGATCACCGCGAACAACACACGCACGCTCGAGCAGAAGCGGGCGTTGTACCGGACGATCGTCGAGAACCTCGCGCAGCAGCCCGGCGTGCGGCGGGAAGACGTATTCATCAGTCTCGTCGAGGTGCTGAAGGAGAACTGGTCGTTCGGCAACGGCATCGCGCAATACGCCGTCTGACGTGCCGGCTTGACCTGCCACAGGGAGACAGGGCCGGATCGTCGCCTGCGCGCTTTTGGGGCGTGTACTATGGAAGTTGCTTCACGAGCGACGCCGGCGCGGTCGATGCGCCGGCGATCCTTCATGTGCAGGAGCCTCCATGTCGCGTGTGCTGGAAATCGTGCTGTCGTTGTCGCTGGAAGGGTGGCCGGTCAAGGGCGCAAGCCGCGCCCGGGGCGCGCAGCGCGACTTCGGCGCCGAACTCGTGCGTGCGTGGCGGATCTGCCCGCAGGTCCGGATGCGGCGCGGCCACGAGCGCGTGACGATCGCGCCGTGCCAGATCGAGGAGGCCGAGCGGAGTCCCGGCGCGAACTGGTGGACCTGGGTCGAATCGAACGCGCATGGTACGCGGGTCGTCGCCTCGCGCACCGCGACGTTCGCCCCCGGCGTCACGCAGCGCGAACTGTTCGACGCGGAGCACGCGGGCATCGCGGTCGCGACGCCGCTGCCGATACCCACGCCGAGTGCCGCAGCCGGTGCCGACGCACGGGCCGCCGTCGGCGGCGATGCACCGGACACCGACGAAGCGCGGTCCCAGGCGTCGGCGCTGCGCGTCGTCAGCGAACGGCGGCGCGGGCGCTGGGCCGACGACAGCGGCGTCGTGGTCGAAATGACGCTCGACGACATCACGCTGCACGGCGGCGGCGAGCCGCCGCGCCGCCACGTCGAGCTGCGCCTGGCCGCGCCGGACTGGGAAACCGTGGCCGCGCGCACGGCCGCGCTGTGCGCGTTGTTTGCCGCTGCGCGCGAACTGAGCGGCGCGTGGCCCGCCTTCGTGCAACTGACGAGCGTGATCGACCGCGCCTGTGCGGGCGGCCCGCTGGCGCCCGCGCTGGTCAAGGCGCAATCCGTCGACCTGACCGGCATCCGCACCCAGCGCGCCGCGCTGTTCGCGCTGTCCGGCGACATCACCGCGCAGTGGCTCGGCAACGAATGCGGCGTGCTCGATCGCGACGATCCCGAATTCGTGCACCAGATGCGCGTCGCGCTGCGCCGCCTGCGCACGCTGATGCGCTTCTTCCCGCGCTTCACCGACCGTCAATGGAAGGACACGCTCGGCGTCGACCTGCGCTGGCTCGCCGCGCTGCTCGGCACGGTGCGCGACTGGGACGTGTTCGCGACCGAGAGCCTGCCCGCGCTGATCGCGGCCGACGGCGGCGGCAGCGACTGGGACGGCACGCTCGACGCCGCCCGCGCGCAGTCGATGGCCGCGCGCGTCGAGCTGCGGCAGGCGCTGCATTCGGCCCGCTATGCGCGGCTGACGCTCGGCTGGCTCGAATGGCTGAGCGCGCTCGCGCTGCCGGCGGCCGACGGCGACGACGCGCCGTCGCTGCGGCGTCACGCGTCCAAGCGCGTGCGGCGGCTGTTCGGTCATCTCTACGCATCGCCGTCGCTCACGTCGCTGGACACCGAGGCACGCCATCGGGTGCGGATCGATGCGAAGCGGCTGCGTTATGCCCTCGAATTCTTCGCGTCGCTCGCGTCGCGCCGCACGCGCAACGAGACGGTCAAGACGCTCACGCGCGTGCAGAGCGTGCTCGGGGAGGCGAACGACGCGATGGTCGCGCTGCATCATCTCGAACAACTGGCGGCGCCGCCGTACCAGCTCGGTTTCGTGCGCGGCTACGGCGCCGCGCTCGAACAGCGGGCGGCGCGCGACGCCGAGGCGCTGCTGGCCAGCCTGCGGGCGCCGAAGCTCGGCGGCAAGCCGGGCTGACGCCGCGCGCGCCGCCCCTATAATGGCCGCCCGTATCCCGCACGCATGCCGATGACGACCGACGCCCCGCATTCTTCCTCGTCCGCCGGACCGCTCGAACTGGGCGGCGAGCTGTGGCTGCGCGCCGGCGAACAGACGCTCGGCGGCGCGACGCGCATCGCGCTGCTCGCGGCGATCGGCGACACCGGCTCGATCACGCGCGCGGCGAAGGCCGTCGGCCTCAGCTACAAGGCCGCGTGGGACGCGGTCGACACGATGAACAATCTCGCCGGCGAGCCGCTCGTCGCGCGTTCGACGGGCGGCAAGGGCGGCGGCGGCACGACGCTGACGCCGCGCGCGACGTCGCTGATCGCCGCATTCCGCACGATCGAGCGCGAGCATCGCCGCTTCATCGAGGCCGCGAGCGCGGCCGTGGCCGGCTTCGACGTCGACTGGGCGCTGATCGGCCGGATCGGGGTGAAGACGAGCGCGCGCAACCAGTGGTTCGGCAAGGTCGCGTCGATCGTGCGCGGCACGGTCAACGACGAGGTGACGCTTGCGCTGCCGGGCGGGCAATCCGTCGTCGCCGTGCTGACGCACGAAAGCGCCGACGCGCTGGGGTTGCGGGAAGGCGCGAGCGCATGCGCGCTGGTGAAGGCGTCGTGGGTCGTGCTCGCGGTCGACGACGGCGGGGCCGAGCTGAAGGTGTCCGCGCGCAACCGGCTGTGCGGCAGCGTCGAAGCCGTCGCGGCGGGCGCGATAAACAGCGAGGTGACGCTCGCGCTCGACGGCGGCGGGACGCTGACGGCCGTCGTGACCAACGACAGCGTCGACGCGTTGCAGCTCGACGCCGGCCGGCGCGCGATCGCGCTGTTCAAGGCGTCGAGCGTGATACTGGCGGTGACGGGCTGACCGGGCAGTGCGGCTCGCCGCGGGACGGAGCGAAGCCGGCGCCGCACCCGTTTGCATCGCACCGGCTTCGTTTCCGCTTTCAGCATGTGCCGCGATGCGGCGTCTCTCAGGCTTCAACGTGGCGGCCAGCGCCACGGTCACGACCACGGCGTCGCGCGTTCAGACGACGCGCGTCGGCCACTCGGCGTGCGGCGCGCTCGCCAGCACGCGTCCTTCGCTCAACTGCACGACCTGGTCGCCGAAGGCGGCGACGTCGTCGGGGTCGTGCGAGATCAGCACCATCGGGATGTCGAGCCGCGCCTGCAGTTCGGCGAGCTCATGACGCATGCGCTGGCGCATCGCGCCGTCGAGCGCCGCGAACGGTTCGTCGAGCAGCAGGATGCGCGGCTGCGCGACCAGCGCGCGCGCGAGCGCCACGCGCTGCTTTTGCCCACCCGACAACTGCGACGGATACTGCCCGGCGAGCGATTCGAGATCGAACGCGCGCAGCCAGTACGCGACCTCCGGCGGCACCGTTTTCGCGCGCGGGTTGCGCAGCCCGGACGTGAGCCCGAACGCGATGTTCTGCCGCACGTTCAGATGCGGAAACAGCGCGTAGTCCTGGAACAGATACGCGACCCGGCGTTCGCGGGTCGGCACGTCGATGCGGCGCGCGGCGTCGAACAGCGGCTCGCCGTTCAGCGCGATCGTGCCTTCGTCGGGCGTCAGCAGTCCGGCGATCGCCTGCAGCGTCATGCTCTTGCCCGCGCCGGACGGCCCGAACAGCACGACGCGCTGCGTCGTCGCCGTGAACGACATGTCGAGCGTGAAGCGGCGCTCGGCGTTCGCATAGGTCTTGCGGATATCGACGACGAGGCTCATTCGACCCTCCGCCGAAGCGGGCCGGCTACCGCACGGTGCCGGCGATACGGACGGGACGGGCGCTTCATGTCAGTTGGCTCCGCCGGGCGCGCGACGGCACGAGCCAGCCGGTCGCGAGCAGCACGAGCACGCAGGTGATCGACGTCACCAGCACGAGGAAGTTGGCCGTGGCGTCGTCGCCGGCCTGCACGGCCGCGTAGATCGCGACCGACAGCGTCTGCGTGCGGCCGGGCAGGTTGCCGGCGATCATCAGCGTCGCGCCGAATTCGCCGAGCGCGCGCGCGAACGCGAGCAGCGCCCCCGCGAGGATCCCGCGCGCGGCGAGCGGCAGCGTCACGCGGAAGAACACCGCCCCTTCGCCGAGCCCGAGCGTGCGCGCGGCGCGCTCCAGATGCGGATCGACGCCCTCGAACGCCGCGCGCGCCGATTTCAGGATCAGCGGAAACGCGACGACCATCGACGCGATCACCGCACCCTGCCACGTGAACACCAGCGCGATGCCGAGCGTGTCGAGCCACGCGCCGAACACGCCGCGCCGGCCGAGCAGCACGAGCAGGTAATAGCCGAGCACCGTCGGCGGCAGCACGAGCGGCAGCGTCAGCACGGAATCGACGACGTCGCGCAGCGGCGAGCGCCAGCGCGCGAGCACGAACGCCGCCGCGACGCCGAGCACGATGTCGAGCGCGGTCGCCCAGCCGGCCACCTTCAGCGACAGCAGCAGCGGGACCCAGGCGTCTTGCATCGCGATACGCTCACTTGGCGGGCTTGAAGCCGAACGTCGACAGCACGGCCTGGCCCTGCGGCGACGCGACGAAATCGATGAACGACTGCGCCTGCGCGGCGTGGCGACTGTCCTTGACCACGGCGATCGGGTAGGTGATGGCCGTCCGGGTCGGCACCGTCAGCGCGACTTTCACGCGACCCGGCATGATCGCGGCGTCGGTGCCGAACACGAAGCCCGCGTCGACCTCGCCGCGCGCGACGTAGTCGAGGCTCTGGCGCACGTTGGCGGCGAGCACGCCCTTCGCGCTGACGGCGTCCCACACGCCGGCCGCGCGCAGTGCGCCCTCGGTGTAGCGGCCGACCGGCACCGAGGCCGGGTCGCCGTACGCGATGCGCTTCACGCCGGGCGCGGTCAGGTCGTTCAGCGACGTCGGCGCGGCCGCGTGGCTGTCCGCCGGCACGATCAGCACGAGCGAGTTCGCGGCGAAATCGCGGCGCGTGCCGGGCACGATCACCTTCTCGTTGACCGCGCGATCCATCGCCTTCTGGTCGGCCGACGCGAACACGTCGGCCGGCGCGCCCTTGGCGATCTGCTGCATCAGCACGTCCGACGCGCCGAAGTTGAACAGCACCTTGGTGTCGGGATGCTGCTTCTCGTACGCGTCGCCGACGGCCTTGAATGCATTCGTCAGGCTGGCGGCCGCCGACACGACCAGTTCGTCGGCGGCGGAAGCGGACGCGCTGAACGCGACCCCGGCGGCAAGCGTGACGATCGGCAGCAGGCGAAGCAGGGCGCGGCGAAGCGGACGGACGGTTGAGCGCATGGGGATTCGTGTCGAATGGGTGGAAACCGTAATCGTAATATAGGGCGGGTTATAACGCTCGACATACTGCTCATGCGGCGGTGCGCATGAAATGGTCAGACGTAAAAAGGGGTGGCCGTCACGCGTGAAGCGTATGCGGCGCCGATTCGGTGCGCTGCAGCGACGACGGCTGCGACGCGGGACGGTAGTTCGGGTTGGCCTTCCAGCGCGCGCGGACGAACGGGCGTTCGTGGCCCGACAGTTGCAGCGCGACCTTGGTGACCCAGCGGTGCGACGGCACCGTGAGGCCGTGCAGCGCCACGGTGACGAGCGCGAGGCTCGCGACGACCGCCGGCACCGACCAGCGGTGCGGCGCCGCGCGCCACGAGCCGGCGATGAACGCGAGCGCGGCAATCGCGCCGACGATGCAGCCGGTGATCGATTCGGACGGCGAATGCGCGGCCAGTGCGACCCGCGACACGCCGACCGCGACGCCGGCCGCGAGCCCGAGCGCGATGCCGGCGATCCGCACCGGCGTGCGCGTGCGGATCAGCGCGAGGAAGATCGCGACCGGATACACCGACGTCGACAGCATCGCATGCCCGCTGAACCCGGTGAAATCCCACGCGCGGATGCCGATGCCCCAGCCGAGGAACGCGATCTTCGTGAGCGCCACCACGCCGATCGCGGCCGCGAGCACGCCGAGCCACGCGGCCGCACGCTGCCACGAGTAGCCGAGCGCGAGCCAGACGGCGATCGTGATCGCGAGCGGCAAGGTCAGGCCGGCGCCGCCGAACGCGGTGATCATGATCCAAAGGTGAGCGGGCAGGTCGAACATCGGGAAGGGAGCGGACGAAGGCGGGGACAATGCTTAAATCAACGCGCGAGCCGGGAAGAACGACTACAACGGATACAAGCGACGAAGCCCCAGTATAGCGCCGCGTCCGCATGAGGCCCGTTTTTTGCACGATCGGGAACGATCGGCGTGCAGGAAAAATCCCGGAAACAATGCTATGGTGCATTGCACAAAGTCGAACGATGCATCCGTTGCGGTGCTCTGATGGCGCCCCTATTTTTCCTGACTGCGAGCCCGATCGATGACCAAAAGTCTGACCAAGATGTGGCTGGGCGGCATGAAACGCATGCTGTCTCCGGCCGCCAAGCGAGCGGCGCGCGATGCGCAGCGCCTCACTCGCGATGCACTCGAGGCCGTGGCCTCGCCTGCTGTGCCCGATCCATCCCAGCCGCGCGAATCGCGCGTGCGGCCGCGCGCGGCCGCCTGGGCGGCGGGCGAATGGACGCGCGGCGAACATCCGATGGCGCCGGCGCTCGGCCGCCTTGTCCAGAATCTCGCGTACGGGCTTTATGTGCCGCCCGGCCGTCGGCGTGGCGCGATACCGCTCGTCGTGATGCTGCACGGCTGCCAGCAGTCGGTCGACGAATTCGCGCAGGGCACGCGGATGAACCTGCTGGCCGACAAGCACGGTTTCGCGGTGCTGTATCCGGAGCAGTCGCTGCGCGCGCATTCGCATGGCTGCTGGCACTGGTACGAGGACACCGACCGCGCGGGGCGGGGCGAGGCGGACGCGGTGGCGTCGCTGGTCGACGCGCTGGTCGACGAGCACGGCTTCGACGCGTCGCGCGTCTACGTCGCGGGGCTGTCGGCTGGCGCGGGCCTCGCGTCGCTTCTTGCGTTGCACCATCCGGACCGCTTCGCGGCGGTCGCGTTGCACTCCGGCCCCGCGCTCGGCGAGGCGAATTCCGGCATCACCGCGATGGACGTGATGCGGCGCGGCCTGCGGCAGAACCCGGCTGCGGCGGTCGATACGCTGGTCGACGCCGGCGCGTATCCGGGCATGCCCGCCTTGATCGTCCAGGGCGATGGCGACCGGGTCGTCGCGCCGAAGAATGCCGATCAACTGGCCGTGCAGTTCATGCGCCTGAACGGGCTCGCCGATAGCCGGGGTGCGTTGCGCGGCGGCGAGCGCGTCGAGACGCGCGAAACGGGTGCTCGAGTGACCGACGTATGCCGCGACGGCGAGCCGGTCGTGCGGCTTTGCCACGTGAAAGGGCTCGATCACGCGTGGGCCGGCGGCGACGAAGCCGTGCCGTTTCACGCGGCAGTCGGCCCCGACGCAAGTGCAATGATCTGGACCTTTTTCGAAACCCATCGTCGCACTGTGGCGACCGAACGACGCACCGTTTGATCGACGCTGGCCAAAGCCTAGGGTTTTCCCTATAATTCGGGAAAACCCTAGTCCAGACCTTTGCGAGATCGAACATGTACCTGCTGAGCCACCTCTTCCTGATGCTGACCAAGAATGCTGAAAAGGCCGCGAAAGAGCGCGCCGACGCGTACCTGGCCGAAGCCACCGACATCTACGATCTCGAATTCCGCATGCGCAAGATCGATCGCGACGCGGCAATGAACCGCCCGTATTCGTTCGGCGCGCGCTAAGCGGCGCGCGCGGGCCTACCGGCCCGCCATTTCGACGATTCGCGCAAAAGGGCGCGTGCGGCATGGTGCCGCACGCGCCCTTTTTGCATTCTGCCGAACCTGCGTCGCGTCAGACGACCGTCAGGCGCACCGGTACGTTGTTG
Source organism: Burkholderia sp. MSMB1835 (assembly GCF_001526365.1). NCBI lineage: Bacteria > Pseudomonadati > Pseudomonadota > Betaproteobacteria > Burkholderiales > Burkholderiaceae > Burkholderia > Burkholderia sp. MSMB1835. The sequence continues at coordinate 282,114 of NZ_LOYP01000059.1, read as the reverse complement.
CGCGTGGCGTTCGAATACGGGCACACGTGGTGCGCCTTGTCGACCAGCGCCTGCGCGTCGGCCTTGTCGAGCCCCGGCAGCGATACCCGCAGTTCGATGTCGAGCCCGAAGCCGCCGGCATCGTTCGGGCCGATGCCCACTTCCGCCGTGACTTGCGTATCGGCCGGCAGCGTCTGCTTGTTCTGGCCCGCGACGAATTTCATCGCGCTCAGGAAACAGGCCGAGTAACCTGCAGCAAACAGTTGCTCCGGATTCGTGCCTTCCGCACCCGTGCCGCCGAGTTCGCGCGGCGCGGCCAGCTTCACTTCCAGCTTGTGGTCGGCGGATACCGCGCGGCCGTCGCGGCCGCCCGTGCTCGTGGCGCTGGTCTTGTACAGAATGTTCATCGTGCAGCTCCTGTCGGGAAAAGGGAGAAAAGCGGTCCGGTGAGACGGGGTGTCGCCGGCCACGAGGAAAATATAGAACACAAATCATTAGTGTGCAAATGAAATTTGCGAGAAAAACCCGATGGCGCCGGGCAGGTCGCTCGGCGCTCGAGCGTCAGCGTTCGTTGGCTACCGACAGCGCGTCGCGCAATTGCTGGAGGTCGGCGCGCAGCCTGATCAGGAACTCGGGGGTTTGCTGCATCGCGCAAAAGAGATCGGCGGGCACCGAGCGCGCGCGATCCTTCAGCGCACGGCCTTCCGGCGTCACGCGCACGTTGACGACGCGCTCGTCGGCCGCGCTACGCACGCGCTCCACGTAGCCGAGCGCTTCCAGCCGCTTGAGCAGCGGCGTGACCGTGGCCGGATCGAGGTCGAGCCGTGCGGCGATGTCCTTCACGGCCATGTCGTCGCGTTCCCACAGCACGAGCATCGCGAGATATTGGGGATAGGTCAGCGACAGCTTGTCGAGCAGCGGCTTGTACGCCTTCGTCATCGCGTGCGAAGTCGAGTAAAGCGCGAAGCACAGTTGCTCGTCGAGCGTCTGGGGCAGCGGAGGCAGGCGATCCATGATTCGGGGAAGCGCGGCGGATGCGCGAACGATTTGTACGCAAATTATTTTGCGCGCAAAAGACCGGATTGAACAGGGGCGACCGGAGCCGGGTCGATAGCGGAAAAAGAGGAGAGGTCAAGGCGCGCCGGGCGACGAGCCGGCGCGGGAAACGGCGAGACGGCCGGCGACATGCGCCGGCCGGGAGAAGGGTCAGCGGCCCGACAGCGTCGTGGTCGCGCCCGGTTCCTGCACGCCGAAGCAGCCGCGATAGGTCGCGTAGAACGAGCAGTACAGCATCGTGACGATGATGATCGTCACCGGCATCATGATCGTCAGCGCATACGCGCCGGCGCCGAGCGCCTGCAGCAGCAGCGACAGCGCGAGCGACGTGCCGAGCGCGACGCCGAACCACAGCGCGCCGTAGACGACGAACGCGCCGCGATTGCGCCAGCAACTGACGACGCTGAAGAACAGCGCCTTCGCGGGCGGGACGTCATGCCACGCGACCAGCACCGGCGCGAACCAGAACAGCATCGCGACCGGCAGATAGAGCAGCGTCGCGAAGAACAGCGCGCCGAGCGTGCCTTGCGCGGCCAGCGTCTCGGGCGTCGTGTTCGTTTCGTCGGCCGCGCCCATCATCACGTGGAACAGCGCGCCGCCGTCCACGAACGACGAAGCGGCGAACACCAGCACCATCGACGCGACGTAGATCGCGCCGAGCGCGAGCAGCCGCTGGGTCGCGACGGTGCCGTACGAGCGAAAGCCGTCGACGAGGATCGTCGGCATCACCGTCTTGCCGGCCACCGTGTCGCGGCACGCGGCCATGAACCCGACCGCGATGCCGGGAATGAACACCAGCGGCAGCGCCGGGCCGATCACGGGCACCATCGACACCAGCGTAATGGCGAGCAGGTACGTGAAGAACAGCGTGATGAACGCGAGCGGATTCCGGCGGAACAGCCAGATGCCTTGACGGAACCAGACATAGCCCGTTTTCGCGGGCACTTCGATCAGTTGCATGCGGTTTGGATCTCGGGAAGCGCGGGCGTATGCGCGATACGCTCCCGCAGGATGCGTTCGAAATGGCCGGGGTCGTGCGGCTTGAGCATCTCGGCCGCGCGCGGCAGGTAGAAGTCGTACAGGCGCGACACCCAGAAGCGGTACGCGCCGGCGCGCAGCATGTCGCTCCAGTGGCGCCGTTCCTCGGCCGTGAACGGCCGGACCGTCTGGTATGCACGCAGCAGCGCATCGGCGCGCGCGACGTCGAGCACGCCGCTCGCGAGGTCGACGCACCAGTCGTTGACGGTCACCGCGACGTCGAACAGCCACTTGTCGCAGCCCGCGAAGTAGAAGTCGAAGAAGCCGCCGAGGCGCACGTCGTGACCGGTGCCGGGCGCCGCATGGGCGAACAGCACGTTGTCGCGGAACAGGTCGCAATGGCACGGTCCGCCCGGCAGCGCCGCATAGTCGTCCGACGCGAAGAAGCCGGCCTGGTGCGCGAGCTCGCCTTCGAGCAGCGCGCGTTGCGCGTCCGTGATGAACGGCACGATGGCCGGCACGTTCTCCTGCCACCACGGCAGGCTGCGCAGGTTCGGCTGGCTGCGCGGATAGTCGCGCCCGGCGAGGTGCAGGCGCGCGAGCATCTGCCCGACCTCGATGCAGTGTTCGACCCCCGGCGCGAGTTCGGCCGCGCCGTCGAGCTTCGTGACGATCGCGGCCGGCTTGCCGTGCAGTTCGCCGAACAACGCGCCGTCGTCGCGCGGGACCGGGTCCGGTACCGGCACGCCGTGGGCGGCCAGATGGCGCATCAGGTCGAGGTAGAACGGCAGTTGCTGCGCCGTGAGCTTTTCGAAGATCGTGAGGACGTATTCGCCGCGTGTCGTCGTCAGGAAGAAATTGCTGTTTTCGATACCGGACGGAATGCCGCGGAACGCAAGCACGTCGCCCAGTTCGTAGTGGCGCATCCATTGCGCGAGATCGGAGTCGGAAACAGCGGTGAAAACGGCCATGCGGGATGCGTCAGGTCAGGGTGTCGGCACGCGGGCGGCGTGCATCGCGACAGCAGGTGAAGGGGCGGCGCGGCGCGATCGGCGCGCGGCGCCACGGAATCAGTAGCGCAGGTTCAGCGACGGCAGGCGCGTGATCGGGATGCCCGCGTCGTGCGGCTTCGGCGACGTGTCGGGCGTCGAGCTCATCTGGTAGCGCGTGCCGAAGTTCGACTTCACGTCGATCTCGACCGGCTTGCCGCGGTCGCGGTACTCGGTGACTTCGGTGCCGTTCTTGCTCTTTTCGTGGAAGCTCGGCGTGCGGCGGATGTCGGCGAAGTCCACTTTCGACGTGACTTCGGCGCCCGGCCGGTTGATCTTGCGGAGATCGGGCAGGCCGGCGGCTTCGTTGGCCTCGGCCCGGGCCTGCGCGTCGGCGTCGGGCGTGCCGCCGGCGGCGTGAGCGACGCTGGCGGCGGCAAACGCGACGGCAGCGGCGACGAAAATGAGCGGCTTCATGATGAGTCTCCAGTGAACCTACCGATTTTAGCAAATACTGCGCGCCATCCGGCCCTTGCGCGCGCAGGGGCAGCCATAAAGGCGACGGGGTTCCGTGGTAATGTCGTCGGATCAGACGAGGTGATGAAAATGAAGAACGATTTGAGCCGCCGGCACCGTGTGCTGTCGCCCGAAAGCCCGTCGGTCGAGGCTTTCGACGATCCGATCGCCGCCGTTGCGCGGCTGTCCGCCATTTACGACACGAATACGGGCTTCCTGCGCGATGCGTTTGCGCGCTATCGCCGCCACGAACCGATCACCGAGCACGTGCGCGCGTGCTACCCGTTCGTGCGGATCCGCACCGACGTCAACACGCACGTCGATTCGCGCCGCTCGTACGGCTTCGTCGCGGGTCCCGGCGTATTCGAGACGACGGTCACGCGCCCCGATCTCTTCGCGAACTACTACCGCGAGCAACTGCGCCTGCTGTCGAAGAACCACCATGTGAAGATCGAGATCGGCGTGTCGTCGCAGCCGATTCCGATTCATTTCGCGTTTCCGGAAGGCATTCATCTCGAGGGCGAACTCGATCGCGACCGCCTGCTCGCGATGCGCGACATCTTCGACACGCCCGATCTGTCGTATCTCGACGATCGCATCGTCAACGGCACGTTCGAGCCGGCGCCGGGCGAGCCGCATCCGCTCGCGCTGTTTACGGCCGCACGCGTCGACTTCTCGCTGCACCGGCTGCGCCACTACACGGCGACGTCGCCCACGCACTTCCAGAACTACGTGCTGTACACGAACTACCAGTTCTACATCGACGAGTTCGTGAAGCTCGGCCGTACGCTGATGACGGAAAGCGACGATCCCGAGGTGCGCGCTTACCGCAGCGAGTACAGCGCGTTCGTCGAGCCGGGCGACGTCGTCACGTACAACGCGAACCTCGGCGGCGAACCGGCCGAGGGCACCGCGCCGCCGCGCCTGCCGCAGATGCCCGCGTATCACCTGAAGCGCGCGGACGGCAGCGGGATCACGATGGTCAACATCGGCGTCGGCCCGTCGAACGCGAAGACGATCACCGATCACATCGCGGTGCTGCGTCCGCACGCGTGGGTGATGCTCGGTCACTGCGCGGGGCTGCGCAACACGCAGCGTCTCGGCGACTACGTGCTCGCGCACGGTTACGTGCGGGAGGATCACGTGCTCGACGCCGACCTGCCGCTGTGGGTGCCGATTCCGGCGCTGGCCGAAGTGCAGCTCGCGCTCGAGCGCGGCGTGGCCGAGGTCACGCGGCTCGAAGGTGCGGAACTGAAGCGCGTGATGCGCACCGGCACGGTCGCGAGCGTCGACAACCGTAACTGGGAGCTGCGCGACCATCGCGAGCCCGTGCAGCGGCTGTCGCAGAGCCGCGCGATCGCGCTCGACATGGAAAGCGCGACGATCGCCGCGAACGGCTTCCGCTTCCGCGTGCCGTACGGCACGCTGCTGTGCGTATCGGACAAGCCGCTGCACGGCGAACTGAAACTGCCGGGCATGGCCGACACGTTCTATCGCGGGCAGGTCGACCAGCATCTGCAGATCGGCGTGAAAGCGATGGAGATCCTGCGCACGAACGGGCTCGACAAGCTGCATAGCCGCAAGCTGCGGAGTTTTGCGGAAGTGGCGTTTCAGTAACGACACGGCGCAACGGCGTCCGTCACGACAAAGGCCGCACGCGAACCCGGGTTCGCGTGCGGCCTCGTTTTTTCGTTTCGATACGAAGGCCGGATGGCCTCGTGCTCAGGCGCTCAGCACTCGCCCTTCTTCGCGTGCCCCGGCGGGCAGTGATAGCCGCCATGACCGCGATGACGCTCGTGATCTTCCCACTCGCGGCGTTCCCAGTAGCGGCGGCCGTCCCAGTAGCGGTCGCCGTGCCAGCCGACGATCACCGGCGCCGGTGCGACCACGACGGGCGCGGGCGCGACGACGACCGGCGGGGGCGTGCCGATGTTGACGTCGACGTTGACGGCGTGAGCGAGGCCGGACAGCGAAAGGCCGAGGCCGGCGAAGGCGAGGGCGATCAGCGAGCGTTGCATGTTCTTTTCCGTGGTGTGGTGATGAATGGGTCGGCGCGACGCGATGGAAGCGAGGGGGACCGTTCCACCGGGGGATCGCCGCGCCGACACGATGAAGTGTGCTGCCGCGCAATGGAAAAGGCGAGTCGTGATTATTACGGAGGATTGGCGGTGCGCAGGCGCGCGACGGGCCATCCATTTGACAGTGACGGGCCGCCGGTGTGGGCGATCCCGCGACATCGCGCAGCGCCGACGGCGGGAATTTGACATTCGACCGCGCGCGGCGGCGAACGAGTATTAACAGCGCGTTACAAAGTCACGCCCGGCGGGCCGCTGGATCGCGATACCCATGGCGTCGAAGCGCGACAGCCGGCCATCGGGCCGGCTGTCGTCATTGACCGGTTACAGATAGAACATCCGGTCTTCTTCCGGGCGCGGCGGATGATCTTCGTCCGAGCCTTCTTCCTCGCCGCTGTCCTCGTAGAACGCGAGCACCGCGTCGAGCACCTGGTCGGGGTCGTCGATCACCTGCATCAGATCCATGTCTTCCGGGTTGATCAGGCCGTTCGGAATCAACTGATCGCGGAACCATTGCAGCAGCCCCTGCCAGAACTCGCTGCCGACGAGAATGATCGGCACGAGGCGCGACTTCTTCGTCTGGATCAGCGTGAGCACTTCGGACAGTTCGTCGAGCGTGCCGAAGCCGCCCGGCATCACGATCACCGCATCGGAGTTCTTCACGAACGTGACCTTGCGCGTGAAGAAATGGCGGAAGCGCAGCGAGATGTCCTGATAGTGATTGCCGGCCTGCTCATGCGGCAGCTCGATGTTCAGGCCGACCGACGGCGCCTTGCCGGCGTGCGCACCCTTGTTCGCGGCTTCCATGATGCCGGGGCCGCCGCCGGAGATCACGGCGAAGCCGGCGTCCGACAGCTTGCGCGCGATCTGCACCGCGAGCTTGTAGTGCGGCGTGTCGGGTTTGAGGCGGGCAGAACCGTAGATGCTGACGGCCGGGCGGATCTCCGACAGGTACTCGGTCGCCTCGATAAACTCTGCCATAATCGTGAACATCTGCCACGATGCGCGCGCCTTCTTGGCCGTCGCGCGTTCTTGATCTGCGAGCGAACGCAGACTCGGAATCACTTTTCTCTTGTTCATAATGCCTGAAGAACGAAATCTGGAAGGTAAGACCCTGCTATTGGTTGACGGTTCGAGCTATCTGTATCGGGCTTACCATGCGATGCCTGATTTGCGTGGCCCTGGCGGGGAGCCGACCGGAGCGCTCTACGGAATCATCAACATGCTGCGCCGTATGCGCAAGGAAGTCAGTGCAGAGTATAGCGCTTGCGTGTTCGATGCAAAGGGCAAGACGTTCCGCGACGACCTTTATGCCGACTATAAGGCAAACCGTCCGTCGATGCCGCCCGACCTCGCATTGCAGGTCGAGCCGATCCACGGCGCCGTGCGCGCGCTCGGCTGGCCGCTGCTGATGGTCGAAGGCGTCGAGGCCGACGACGTGATCGGCACGCTCGCGCGCGAAGCGGAGCAGCACGGGATGAACGTGATCGTGTCGACCGGCGACAAGGATCTCGCGCAGCTCGTGACCGAGCGCGTCACCCTCGTCAACACGATGACCAACGAGACGCTCGATCGCGACGGCGTGATCGCGAAGTTCGGCGTGCCGCCCGAGCGGATCATCGACTACCTCGCGCTGATCGGCGACACCGTCGACAACGTGCCGGGCGTCGAGAAATGCGGGCCGAAGACGGCCGTGAAATGGCTGTCGCAATACGACAGCCTCGACGGCGTGATCGAACACGCGGCCGAGATCAAGGGCGTGGTCGGCGACAACCTGCGCCGCGCGCTCGATTTCCTGCCGCTCGGTCGCAAGCTCGTGACGGTCGAGACGGCCTGCGATCTCGCGCCGCATCTCGAATCGATCGAGGCCTCGCTGAAGAGCGACGGCGAGGCGCGCGAGCTGCTGCGCGACATCTTCGCGCGCTACGGCTTCAAGACCTGGCTGCGCGAAGTCGACAGCGCACCCGTGGAAGGCGGCGGCGCCGATGCGCCGGAAGGCGAGCCGGCCCCGGTGATCGCGACCGACGTCGTGCGCGAATACGACACGATCCAGACGTGGGAGCAGTTCGACGCGTGGTTCGCGAAGATCGATGCGGCCGCGCTGACCGCGTTCGATACCGAGACCACCGCGCTCGACCCGATGCTCGCGCGGCTCGTCGGCCTGTCGTTCTCGGTCGAGCCGGGCAAGGCCGCCTACCTGCCGGTCGCGCACCGCGGCCCCGACATGCCCGAGCAGCTTCCGCTCGACGAGGTGCTCGCGCGCCTGAAGCCGTGGCTCGAATCGGCCGATCGCAAGAAGGTCGGCCAGCACCTGAAGTACGACGCACAGGTGCTCGCGAACTACGGCATCGAACTGAACGGCATCGAGCACGACACGCTGCTCGAGTCGTACGTGCTCGAATCGCACCGCACGCACGACATGGACAGCCTCGCGCTGCGCCATCTGGGCGTCAAGACGATCAAGTACGAGGACGTGGCCGGCAAGGGCGCGAAGCAGATCGGTTTCGACGAAGTGGCGCTCGCGCAGGCCGCCGAATATGCAGCCGAGGACGCCGACATCACGCTGCAGCTTCATCACGCGCTGTATCCGCAGGTCGCGCGCGAGCCGGGCCTCGAGCGCGTGTATCGCGAGATCGAGATGCCGGTGTCGCTCGTGCTGCGCAAGATGGAGCGTACGGGCGTGCTGATCGACGATGCGCGTCTGCAGGCGCAGAGCACCGAAATTGCGACGCGTCTGATCGAGCTCGAAGGGCAAGCGTACGAACTGGCGGGCGGCGAATTCAATCTCGGGTCGCCGAAGCAGATCGGTCAGATCTTCTTCGAGAAGCTGCAGTTGCCGGTCGTGAAGAAGACGCCGAGCGGCGCGCCGTCGACCGACGAGGAAGTGCTGCAGAAGCTGGCCGAGGACTACCCGCTGCCGAAGCTGCTGCTCGAGCATCGTGGGCTGTCGAAACTGAAGTCGACCTATACCGACAAGCTGCCGCGCATGGTGAACCCCACCACCGGCCGCGTGCACACGAACTATGCGCAAGCGGTCGCGGTGACCGGCCGTCTTGCGTCGAACGACCCCAATCTTCAGAACATTCCGGTGCGCACGGCCGAAGGCCGGCGCATCCGCGAGGCGTTCATCGCATCGCCGGGCCACCGGATCGTGTCGGCCGACTATTCGCAGATCGAATTGCGGATCATGGCCCATATCTCGGGCGACGCGTCGTTGCTGCGCGCGTTCTCGCAGGGCGAGGACATCCACCGCGCGACGGCCGCCGAAGTGTTCGGCGTGACGCCGCTGGAGGTCAATTCCGACCAGCGCCGGATCGCGAAGGTGATCAACTTCGGGCTCATCTACGGGATGAGCGCGTTCGGGCTCGCGTCGAACCTCGGCATCACGCGCGATGCGGCGAAGCTCTATATCGACCGCTATTTCGCCCGCTACCCGGGCGTCGCGCAGTACATGGAAGACACGCGCGCGACCGCGAAGGAGAAGGGCTACGTCGAAACCGTTTTCGGTCGCCGCCTGTGGCTGCCCGAGATCAACGGCGGCAACGGCCCGCGCCGCCAGGCGGCCGAGCGCGCGGCCATCAATGCACCGATGCAGGGCACGGCGGCCGACCTGATCAAGCTGTCGATGATCGCGGTGGACGACTGGCTCACGCGTGACCGGCTCGCGTCGCGGATGATCATGCAGGTGCACGATGAACTGGTGCTCGAGGTGCCCGAAAGCGAGCTGTCGCTGGTGCGCGAGAAATTGCCGGAAATGATGTGTGGCGTCGCGAAGCTGAAGGTGCCGCTGGTCGCCGAAGTGGGCGCCGGCGCGAACTGGGAAGAGGCACACTGACGCACCCCCGAGCGCTCCCCGTTTCCCGCGGCATATTGTTGCAGGGATGCCAAATATCGAGATGGTTTGCTTGTGGTCAACGCGCAAGCTCCCGGACAATGCATGTCAGTCATGTCATTGACGCGGGGCGGCGCGCCCCGCGTTCCGGATCGGCCGCATCGTAGTGCTTCGAACTGCACATCGATGATGTCCGAACCGGTTAATCCACCGGACGGCGCGAATGCATCGCGTTTGCTTCATCCGGCGGCAGCAGTTTCGAATCGCAAAGGGGGAATCGGATGCATCGGATCATCATCGTAGGCGGAGGCGCGGGCGGCCTGGAACTGGCGACGCGGCTCGGCGATCGTTACGGCGCGCGCGGCAATCGTCCCGCGCGTGCGCTTGTCACGCTCGTCGACCGCAATCCGACGCACATCTGGAAACCGCTGCTGCACGAGGTCGCGGCCGGCAGCATGGACCCGTTCACGCAGGAGCTCGAATATGCGGCGCAGGCGCGCTGGCACGGCTTCGAGTTCCAGCAGGGCGAGCTGTCCGGGCTCGACCGCGCGGCCAAGCGTCTCATGCTGTCGCCTCTCAACGACAGCGACGGCGCGGAACTGTTGCCGGCGCGCGAGCTGGAATACGACACGCTCGTGATCGCGATCGGCAGCACGACCCACTTCTTCGGCGTGCAGGGTGCACCGGAAAACGCGATCGCACTCGATACGGTCGGGGAGGCCGAACGCTTCCGCAAGCGGCTGATCGCGGCATGCATGCGTGCCGAGCACCAGACGCCGGCGCCGACGGCGCCGGGTGGGGTGGCCGAGCCGCGCATCCAGGTCGTGATCGTCGGCGGCGGCGCGACGGGCGTCGAGCTGTCGGCGGAACTGCGCAATACCGCGCAGGTGCTGTCCGCGTACGGGCTGCACAAGCTCGATCCGCGCAACGACGTCGGCATCGTGCTGATCGAATCGGGGCCGCGGATTCTGCCGGCACTGCAGGAGCGCGTGTCGGCGGCGACGGCCGAACTGCTCGAGAAGCTCGGCGTGCGGCTGATGCTCGGCGAGCGCGTGACCGAGGTGGCGCCCGGGTTCGTGCATACCGCGAGCGGCAAGGTGGTGCGCGCGGACCTGACGGTCTGGGCGGCCGGCATCAAGGCGCCGTCCGTGCTGTCGCACCTCGACGGCCTCCAGGTCAACAAGCTCGGGCAGCTCGACGTGCGCCGCACGTTGCAGACCTTCACCGACGACAACGTGTTCGCACTCGGCGATTGCGCGGCCTGCGCATGGCCCGGCAACGAACGTAACGTGCCGCCGCGCGCGCAGGCTGCGCACCAGCAGGCGAGCTTCCTGCTGAAGGCGATCGGTTGCCGGCTCGAGGGGCGCCCGCTGCCCGAGTTCACGTATCGCGATTTCGGTTCGCTCGTGTCGCTCGGTCACTTCAGCGCGGTCGGCAATCTGATGGGCGGGCTGATCGGCGGCAACATGCTGATCGAAGGGCTGTTCGCGCGCTTCATGTACATGTCGCTGTACCGGCTGCACATCGCGGCGCTGCACGGTTATCCGCGGATGATGCTCGACACGGTCGCGCACTGGCTGCGGCGCACGACGCTGCCGCGCGTGAAGCTGCACTGATCGCGTACTCGTGTACTCGTGTACTCGTGTACTCGCATGCGGAGCGGGTGGAGAATGCGCACGTCGTGCGTGTTCGCCGCCCGTTTTTCTTTTCGATTCGCAAGGATTCGGTCGCGCGATGCACGTCGATAGGCGCAACCGCGCGGTGATTCGGCGGGCCGTCGGCAGGCTGTCACGCGATATCGATTCGATCGCCGCCACGCGCCGTAATCGAGTCTTACACATCCGACAGTTGACGCGACAACGGATTATTGGGCATCTTGTCCGGGTTTTCGTTTGCGGCGGAGTGCCAACCGCCGCGACATCCGCGCCGCGCGCCGGTGCGATGCCCCGTCATGGCGTATCCGCGATCGTGACGGCGGCGCCCAATCGAGGAGTGCATTCATGTTGAAACCCGAAGTCGACAGCCTGGTCCCCCATGTCCCGTTCTCGCGCCGCAAGTTCATGCAGGCCGCGTTGGGCGGCACCTTCGCGGCGGCCGTGCTGCCCGTGTCGGCGCAGACGGTCACGACCGATAGCGCTGGGCTGGACGTCGATACCATCGAGATCCGCTCGGGCGATGCGAGCGTGCCGGCTTATCGCGCCCAGCCGGTCGACAAGACGAACCTGCCGGTCGTCATCGTGATTCACGAGATTTTCGGCGTGCACGCGCATATCGCCGACGTGTGCCGGCGCTTCGCGAAGCTCGGCTATCTCGCGATCGCGCCCGACCTGTTCGCCCGGCAGGGCAACGCGGCGAAGTATCCGACGATGAAGGAGCTTTACGACCACATCATCAGCAAGGTGCCGGACCGGCAGGTCACCGAGGATCTCGATGCGACCGTCGCGTGGGCCGGCAAGAACGGCGGCGACCTGACGCGTCTCGGCGTGACCGGGTTCTGCTGGGGCGGCCGCCAGGCGTGGCTGTACGCGGAACACAATTCGCACGTGCGGGCGGCCGTGGCGTGGTACGGATTCGTCGAAGGCAAGACCGACGAGATGACGCCGTTCAACCCGGTCGACCACGCGTCGTTGCTGAAGGTGCCCGTGCTCGGGCTGTACGGCGAGAAGGATCAGAACATCACGCAGGCGTCGCTCGCGGACATGCGCAAGGCGATCCAGGCGAGCGATTCGAAGCTCGCGCGCGAATCGGAGATCGTCGTGTATCCGGATGCCGGTCACGCGTTCTTCGCCGACTACCGGCCGAGTTACGTGAAAGGCGATGCCGAGGACGGCTGGAAGCGCGCGATCGAGTGGTTCCACAAGTACGGCGTGATGTAAACGGCGAGCGGCGGCAACTGCCTCCGCGGCATCGGCATCGGTCGGCGCAGCACCGGCCGCCGCGGCACCGGCCGCCGCTTCATCCTCGTCGCGCCGCGCGGGGGCTCAAGGATTCGGGCCGGTCGCGATCGGTCGCGACGGATCGGCGCTCCATTCGCTCCACGAGCCCGGGTACAGCGACGCACCGTGCAGGCCCGCTACTTCCAGCGCCAGCGCGTTGTGGCATGCGGTGACGCCGGAGCCGCATTGCAGGATCGCGCGATTCGGCTCGATGCCGGCCAGCACGGCAGCGAATGCTTCTCGCAATTCGTGGCCGCTCTTGAAGCGGCCGTCGGCGGCCAGATTGTCCTTGAAGAAGCGATTGCGCGCGCCCGGAATGTGGCCACCCACCCGATCGATCGTTTCATTTTCGCCGCGATAGCGATCCGGTGCGCGCGCATCGATCACGACGCGCGAGGGCGACGACACGTTCGCGAGCACGGCGGCTGCATCGACCGTCGATTCGAGCGGCGTGGCCGAGCGGAAGTCGCCGGCGGCCGGTTGCGGCACGTCGGTCGTCAGCGGCTGGCCGGCCGCTTCCCAGGCCTGCAGGCCGCCGTCGAGCACGGCAACCGAATCGTGGCCGAGCCAGCGCAGCAGCCACCACAGGCGCGCCGCGTACGCGCCGCCTTGCGCGTCGTACGCGACGACCTGCTGACCCTGCTTGAGGCCGCGGCTGGCGAGCAGCGTGGCGAGCGCGTCGCGGGTCGGCAGCGGATGGCGGCCGTTGGTGCCCGTCTTGCGGCCCGACAGGTCGCGGTCCAGATGAAGATAGTGTGCGCCGGGGAGGTGGCCGGCCGCGTAGGCGGCTTCGCCGGCGCCGGGATCGGCGAGATCGAAGCGGCAGTCGAACAGCGCGACGCTGCCGGGCGCCGCGGCCAGGCGCTCGGCGAGATTGGCGGCGGAGATGAGCGTGGTGTAGTGAGTGTGCGGCATGACGGCTCCCTGGAGTGCAAATGGCCTGACACTCCAAGTCTAAACAAAAAAAGACGGGCCGAAGCCCGTCTTTTCGTTTGCCGGCGGCCGCGCGGCGTCGACGCGCCGCGCCCGCGTCAGAACTCGCCGAGGTGGCGGCGCAGGAACTCGTGGAAGTGCTGCATGCCGTCTTCCATCGGGCTCTGGTACGGGCCTACCTGCGACTCGCCGCGGGCCATCAGCGCACGGCGGCCTGCATCCATCCGCATCGCGATCTCGTCGTCCTCGACGGCCGTTTCCATATACGCGGCACGCTCGGCCTCGACGAATTCGCGTTCGAACAGCGCGATTTCCTCGGGGTAATAGAACTCGACGATGTTGGTCGTCTTCTGCGGCCCGCGCGGAATCAGCCACGACACGACCAGCACGTGCGGATACCACTCGATCATCAGGCCCGGGTAGTAGACCATCCAGATCGCGCCGAACTCCGGCGGCACGCCGTTGCGGAACTTCAGCACCTGCTCGTGCCATTTCTGGTAAGTCGTGCTGCCCGGTTTCGCGAGGGCGTTGTGCACGCCGACCGTCTGCACGCTGTACCAGTCGCCGAACTCCCATTTGAGATCGTCGCACGACACGAAGCTGCCGAGGCCCGGATGGAACGGGACGACGTGATAATCCTCGAGGTAGACCTCGATGAACGTCTTCCAGTTGTAATCGCACTCGTGCACTTCGACGTGATCGAACTGGTACTCGGAGAAGTCGAAGTGATGCTTCGTGCCGAGATGGGCGAGGTCGCGCGCGACGTTGCGGCCCTCCGCCTCGAACAGCAGCCCCTGCCAGTTCTGCAGCGGGCTCTTGCCGAGGTTCAGGCACGGCTTGTCGGGAAAGTGCGGCGCGCCGAGCAACTGGCCTTCCAGATCGTACGTCCAGCGGTGCAGCGGGCACACGATGTTCTGCGCATGGCCACGCCCGTTGAGCATGATCGCCTGCCGGTGGCGGCACACGTTCGACAGCAGTTCGATCTGGTTCGTCTGGTTACGGACCAGCACGCGGCCTTCCTTCTCGGACGGCAGCGCAAAATAGTCTCCCGCCTCGGGCACCATCAACTCGTGCCCGACGTAACGAGGTCCTTTCTTGAAGAGGGTTTCGATCTCGCGCTCGAGTAGCGCCTCATCGAAATATGCAGTGACTGGAAGCTGGCTGTGAGCCGACTTCAACTGAAGCGCATCGCTCAGATTGGACATTCCCACTCCCGGTGTTAGCGTGAAAGCAGTGAACAACCCAACCATCGAAAAATCGATTTAGGGAAACGGAGAATTATACCCGGTTCGCCCCGCAAGGCTAGGATTAAGTGCCTGATTTGTGTCAATTTTTTGTCGGGCGGCCGTCGAAAGGCGCACACTGTGCGTCGGAGATGGGGCCGGAATTGTGCGCGGGCGCCCACGACGGCAGGTCGGAAAATTCTCTTTTGCCGTAGAATGTCCGACTTGTTTTGAAATTTGACACCCTCGTCCATGGCGAAAACCGCATCCCCAGGCGCCACGCCGCCCGGCAATGGCACCGAACCGTTGCCGGACAATTACGAGATGGCGCTCGCGGAGCTCGAGACGCTGGTTGCCCGGATGGAAGGCGGCGCGTTGAGCCTCGAGGATTCGCTGGCGGCGTATCGTCGCGGTGCGACCCTCGTTGCGTTTTGCCAACAGCAGCTCGAGAAAGTGGAGCAGCAGGTTCGCGTGCTCGACGGCGCGACGCTGAAGCCGCTTTCGTCCGGAACGGCCGCCACGGACGGCGAAGACGACGATCTATGACATTCGAACAATGGATGCGGTCCGTGCTTGACCGTGTCGAGGACGCACTCGGCCACTATCTGCCGGCTGAAACGGCGACGCCCGCGAAACTTCACGAGGCGATGCGCTACGCGGTCCTCGGTGGCGGCAAACGCGTTCGCCCGCTGCTGTGCCATGCAGCAGGCGAGCTGACCGGGGCGACGGAGGCGGCGCGCAACGCCGCGGCGGCGGCGCTGGAGATGATCCACGTCTACTCGCTCGTGCACGACGACATGCCGTGCATGGACGACGACGCGCTGCGTCGCGGCAAGCCGACCGTGCACGTGCAGTACGACGAGCCGACGGCGCTGCTGGTCGGCGACGCGCTGCAGTCGCAGGCGTTCGTGGCGCTGACCGACGCCGCTGCGCTGTCGTCGGTGCAGCAGGCGGCGCTCGTGCGCGAGCTGGCGCTCGCGAGCGGCTCGATCGGGATGGCCGGCGGGCAGGCGATCGATCTGGCGAGCGTCGGCCTGAAGCTGACGCGCGAGCAGCTCGAGACGATGCATCGGATGAAGACGGGCGCATTGCTGCGCGCGGCCGTGCGGATGGGCGCGCTGGCCGGCGAGACGCCGTCGGCGGAAACGATGGCCGCGCTGGATGTTTACGCGGGGGCCGTGGGTCTGGCCTTCCAGGTCGTCGACGACATTCTCGACGTCACGACCGATTCGGCGACGCTCGGCAAGACGGCCGGCAAGGACGCGGCGAACGACAAGCCGACCTATGTATCGATCCTCGGTCTCGAGGCGTCGCGCGAGCTGGCAGCGCAGCTGCGCGCCGAAGCGCATGACGCGCTGAAACCGTTCGGCGCACGCGCACAGCGTCTCGCCGAACTTGCCGACCTGGTAGTGAACCGGGTCAGCTGACGCGAAAGCCCGCCGCCGCGCACATGCCACGGTGCGCGCAAAAGAATGCGGGCGCGTTTGATTTCCTACAATGGAACGACGATGTACGACTTGCTGAAAACCATCGACGACCCGGCGGATTTGCGCCGCCTCGATCGTCGCCAACTGCAACCGCTCGCGGATGAACTGCGCGCGTTCGTGCTCGACAGCGTGTCGAAGACGGGCGGCCACTTGTCGTCCAACCTCGGGACGGTCGAGCTGACGATCGCGTTGCACTACGTGTTCAACACGCCGAACGATCGCATCGTCTGGGACGTGGGTCACCAGACCTACCCGCACAAGATCCTGACGGGTCGCCGCGACCAGATGCATTCGCTGCGTCAGTACGACGGCATCTCGGGTTTCCCGCGCCGCAGCGAATCCGAATACGACACGTTCGGCACCGCGCACTCGAGCACGTCGATCTCAGCCGCGCTCGGCATGGCGATCGGCAGCCAGCTGAACGGCGACGACCGCTTCTCGATCGCGGTGATCGGCGACGGCGCGATGACGGCCGGCATGGCGTTCGAGGCGATGAACAACGCGGGCGTGTCGGAAGATGCGAAGCTGCTCGTGATCCTGAACGACAACGACATGTCGATCTCGCCGCCGGTCGGCGCGCTGAATCGCCATCTCGCCCGCCTGATGTCGGGCCGCTTCTATGCGGCTGCGCGCGCAGGCGTCGAGCGCGTGCTGAGCGTCGCGCCCCCGGTGCTCGAACTCGCGCGCAAGCTCGAGGAGCATGCGAAGGGCATGGTCGTGCCGGCCACGCTGTTCGAGGAATTCGGCTTCAACTACATCGGCCCGATCGACGGTCACGATCTCGATTCGCTGATCCCGACGCTGCAGAACATCCGCGAACTGCGCGGCCCGCAATTCCTGCACGTGGTGACGAAGAAGGGCCAGGGCTACAAGCTCGCCGAAGCCGATCCGGTGCTCTATCACGGCCCCGGCAAGTTCAACCCGGCCGAAGGCATCAAGCCGTCGACCACGCCCGCGAAGAAGACCTACACGCAGGTGTTCGGCGAGTGGCTGTGCGACGAAGCCGAACGCGATACGCGCGTCGTCGGCATCACGCCCGCGATGCGCGAAGGCTCGGGCATGGTCGAATTCGAGAAGCGTTTCAAGGATCGCTACTACGACGTCGGCATCGCCGAGCAGCACGCGGTGACGTTCGCGGGCGGGCTCGCGACCGAGGGGCTGAAGCCCGTCGTCGCAATCTACTCGACGTTCCTGCAACGTGCGTACGACCAACTGATCCACGACGTCGCGCTGCAGAATCTGCCGGTCGTGTTCGCGATCGACCGCGCGGGCCTCGTCGGCGCGGACGGTGCGACGCATGCGGGCGCGTACGATCTCGCGTTCATGCGCTGCATCCCGAACATGACGATCATGGCCGCATCCGACGAAAACGAATGCCGCCAGATGCTGCACACGGCGCTTCAGCAGCCGAACCCGACCGCGGTGCGTTATCCGCGCGGCGCCGGCACGGGCGTGGCGACGGTGAAGGAATTCACCGAGATCCCGCTCGGCAAGGGTGAAGTGCGTCGCCGGACGTCGCAGCCGGAAGGCAAGCGCGTCGCGATCCTCGCGTTCGGCACGATGGTCGCACCGTCGCTCGCCGCGGCCGAGGAGCTCGATGCAACGGTCGCGAACATGCGCTTCGTGAAGCCGGTCGATGCGGCGCTCGTGCGCGAGCTGGCCGAAACGCACGACTACCTCGTCACGGTCGAGGAAGGCTGCGTGATGGGCGGCGCGGGCTCGGCCTGCGTCGAAGCCCTGATGGAGAGTGGGGTTATCCGACCCGTAATACAATTGGGCCTCCCTGACCAGTTCATCGATCACGGCGACCCCGCGAAGCTGCTGTCGCAATGCGGCCTCGACGGCGCGGGCATCGCGAAATCGATTCGCGAACGCTTTCTGAGCCCGGCGGCCGATGTCGCCGATCAGGCGAAGCGCGTCGCATGAGGCGGCGCCGCCTGCGGGCGGCGCCGGCGCGCCTGGCGCAACCGGTCTTCATTGATGCGGAAAACATGGGCCTGCGGGCCCATGTTGCTTTTCCGGCTGCCGCGTGACGCGGCGTGCGCGTCGTCGGACGCGCGGCTTACAAGGATTGAACCAAGATGAACCAGATGAACCCCGCCTTCGTGATGCCCGACGTGCAGAGCACGGTGGATACCCGTCAGATCCCGATTCAGCGCGTGGGCGTGAAGGCGGTCCGGCATCCGTTGACGGTGTGCACCGAAAGCGGCGACGTGCAACCGACCGTCGGCGTCTGGAACCTCGACGTCCGTCTGCCTGCCGATCAGAAGGGCACGCACATGTCGCGCTTCGTCGCGCTGCTCGAAGAGAATCGCGCGCCGCTGACGGTCGAGCGCTTCCGCGCGATGCTCGCGTCGATGCTCGTGAAGCTCGAGGCCGAGGCCGGCCGCATCGAAGTCACGTTCCCGTATTTCGTGAACAAGACGGCGCCGGTGTCGGGCGTGCAGAGCCTGCTCGACTATGAAGTGACGCTCGCGGGCGAAAGCCGCAACGGCGACACGCGCCTGTTCCTGAAGGTGCTCGTGCCGGTGACGAGCCTGTGCCCGTGCTCGAAGAAGATCTCGCAATACGGCGCGCACAACCAGCGCTCGCACGTGACGATCGATGCGGAGCTGGCGGCCGATCTGCCGGTCGAGGCGCTGATTCGCATCGCCGAAGAAGAAGCGTCGTGCGAACTGTGGGGGCTGCTGAAGCGTCCGGACGAGAAGTTCGTCACCGAGCGTGCGTACGAGAATCCGAAGTTCGTCGAGGATCTCGTGCGCGATGTCGCGCAGCGTCTCGATGCGGACGAGCGGGTGGTCGCCTACGTGCTCGAAGCCGAGAACTTCGAGTCGATCCACAATCACAGCGCGTATGCGCTGATCGAGCGTGACAAGCGGCACGCTGCATGAACGCCGCGACGTTTCGTCGCGCCAATGAGAAAGGCAGCTCGGAATCGAGCTGCCTTTTCGTTTTCCGGCTGGCGGCGTCGCGTTGCGCGATTCAGCGTGCGAGCGACGCGAGATCCCAGCGCGGCTTCACCGTGAACGCGTAGTCGGCATTCGCCTGTTCGGGCCAGCGGCCGAGCCGCAGCGCGCCCGCGAGCGCGATCATCGCGCCGTTGTCGGTGCAGAGCGCGAGATCGGGATAGTGCACGTCGAAGCCGCGCTTGGCCGCGGCCGCCGACAGGGCCGCGCGCAACTGGCGGTTCGCGCCGACGCCGCCCGCGACCACGAGGCGCTTGAGCTTCGTCTTCTTCAGCGCGGCGAGCGACTTCGCGACGAGCACGTCGACGGCCGCGTCGACGAAGCCGCGTGCGAGGTCGGCCTTCGCCCGTTCGAGTGCTTCGCCGTCGAGCTTCGCCGCTTCGAATTTCTTCATCTGCGTGAGCACGGCCGTCTTCAAGCCGCTGAAGCTGAAGTCGAGATCGCCCGAATGCAGCATCGGGCGCGGCAGCACGACCGCGCCCGGCGTGCCCGTTTCCGCGAGTTTCGAGACTTCGGGGCCGCCCGGATAGCCGAGGCCGATCAGCTTCGCCGTCTTGTCGAACGCTTCGCCGGCCGCGTCGTCGAGCGTTTCGCCGAGCGTCTCGTAGACGCCGACGTCGGTCACGCGCATCAGTTGCGTGTGGCCGCCGGAAACCAGCAGTGCGACGAACGGGAACGGCGGCGGCTCGTCGACCAGCAACGGCGACAGCAGATGGCCTTCGAGGTGGTGGATGCCGACGGTCGGCTTGTTCCAGGCGAGCGCGAGCGCATTCGCGATGCTCGCGCCGACCAGCAGCGCGCCGGCGAGGCCGGGGCCCTGCGTGAACGCGATCGCGTCGATGTCCTCGCGGCGCGTGCCGCTTTGCGCCATCACGTCCTCGAGCAGCGGCAGCGCGCGGCGGATGTGGTCGCGCGACGCGAGCTCGGGCACGACGCCGCCGTAGTCGCGGTGCATCGCGATCTGCGAATGGAGCGCGTGCGCGAGCAGGCCGCGCTGCGTGTCGTAGAGCGCGAGGCCGGTTTCGTCGCAGGAGCTTTCGATGCCGAGAACGAGCATGGGTACGGGCAGGGCGCGCCGTTTCGGACGCGCCGCAGATAGGTCGACGTAGCCGGAAAGTATAGCAGGCGAGGGCGGGCCGGCGCTGGCGGCGGCCCGGCCCCGATGCCGGGCAGGTACAATCCGCGCCATGGAAACTTATGACATCGCCGTGATCGGCGCGGGCGCCGCCGGCATGATGAGCGCCGCGGTCGCCGGGCAGCTCGGCCGCCGCGTCGTGCTGATCGATCACGCGCCGCGGCTCGCCGAGAAAATCCGCATCTCGGGCGGCGGCCGCTGCAACTTCACGAACCTGTATGCCGGGCCCGACAACTACCTGTCGTCGAATCCGCATTTCGCGCGCTCGGCGCTGGCGCGCTATACGCCGCGCGACTTCCTCGGGCTGCTCAAGCGCCATCGCGTGACCTGGCACGAAAAGCACAAGGGTCAGCTCTTTTGCGACCACGGCAGCGACGCGATCATCGACGTGCTGAAGCACGAGTGCGACGCGGGCGGCATCGCGTGGCGCCGGCCCGTCGTCGTCGACGCGGTGCGCCATACGCCGTCCGACGGCTTCACGCTCGATACGCAGCAGGCCGGCCCGATCGCTGCGCGTGCGCTGATCGTCGCGACCGGCGGCCTGTCCATCCCGAAGATCGGTGCGACCGACTTCGGCTATCGGCTCGCGAAGCAGTTCGGCCACAAGCTCGTCGATACGCGGCCCGCCCTCGTGCCGCTGACGTTCGCGCCGCAGGACTGGGCGCCGTTCGCGCCGCTGTCCGGCGTATCGCTCGAAGTGCGCGTATCGACCGGCGACAAAAAGCGCGGCGGCGAATTCGTCGAGGATCTGCTGCTGACCCATCGCGGGCTCTCCGGGCCGGGCATCCTGCAGATCTCGAGCTACTGGCAGCCCGGCGACCCGATCCGCGTCGACCTGCTGCCGCAGCGCGACACGGTGGCCGACCTGCTCGACGCGAAACGTACGTCGAAGCGCCAGATCGGTTCGCTGCTCGCCGACTGGGTGCCGTCGCGCCTCGCGCACGCGTGGCTCGACACGCATCGCGTCGCGGCCGACGCGCGGCTCGCGGACCTGCCCGACAAGACGCTGCGCCAGATCGGCGACGCGCTGTCCGGCTGGACGCTCACGCCGAACGGCACCGAAGGCTACAAGAAGGCCGAAGTGACGAAAGGCGGGGTCGATACGCGCGAGCTGTCGTCGGCGACGATGATGAGCGCGCGCGTGCCGGGGCTGTTCTTCGTCGGCGAGGCGGTGGACGTGACGGGCTGGCTCGGCGGCTACAACTTCCAGTGGGCGTGGGCGTCCGGCACGGCGGCCGGGCAGGCCGCGGCCGAATATGCGCGCGGCGCCTGACGCGCCGGCCCGCGCCGTTCCGGCGGGGCCGGGCTCCGTGCCTTTGGGCAGTCGCTCTGCTATACTCGGTAGTCTTTCCCTGCAAACCTTTATTCGTGTCGGATCATGACGATCATTCGCGTTAAAGAGAACGAGCCGTTCGAAGTTGCAATGCGTCGCTTCAAGCGCACGATCGAGAAGAACGGTCTGCTGACCGAGCTTCGTGCGCGCGAGTTTTACGAGAAGCCGACCGCGGAGCGCAAGCGCAAGAAGGCCGCTGCGGTGAAGCGTCACTACAAGCGTATTCGCAGCCAGACGCTGCCGAAGAAGCTGTACTGAACGATTGGGCGCCGCGCGGTTCGCTGAGCGGCGCACCGGCGACTCCGCGCGATCGGGTGCGATCGCGCAGCCGATCAGGCGGCGAGTCGCCGATGCCGGATTCGAGCAACCCGCTTGAGACACTGTCCCAAGCGGGTTTTTGTGTTGACGCCCGTTCGCGGGCGTCGGATTCACGTTTCCATCCCGGGTGAAAGATGAGTTTGAAAGAGCAGATCAGCGAAGACATGAAGGCCGCGATGCGCGCGAAGGAAAGCGAGCGTCTGGCAACGATTCGCCTGCTGATGGCCGCGATCAAGCAGCGCGAAGTCGATGATCGGGTCACGCTCGACGACGCGGGCATCACGGCCGTGATCGACAAGATGATCAAGCAGCGCAAGGATTCGATCAGCCAGTTCCAGGCGGCCGGCCGCGACGATCTCGTCGCGAAGGAGCAGGCCGAGCTGACCGTGCTGGGCGGCTACATGCCCGCGCAACTGTCGGACGCCGAAGTGGCGGCCGAAGTCCAGGCGGCGGTCGCGCAAACCGGCGCAGCCGGCCCGCAGGACATGGGCAAGGTGATGGGCGTGCTGAAGGGCAAGCTCGCCGGCCGTGCCGACATGACGGCCGTTTCCGCGCAGGTCAAGGCCGCGCTCACGAAGTAAGACCCGTTCCCGGCGCGCCCAGCGATGCGTGCGCCGGGCGCCGTATCCTCTTTTTTCGCTCGATCCCACGGTGATTCCGCATTCGTTCCTGCAGGATTTGCTGAACCGCGTCGATATCGTCGACGTGGTGGGCCGGTACGTGCAGCTCAAGAAGGGCGGCGCCAATTTCATGGGGCTGTGCCCGTTCCATAACGAGAAGAGCCCGTCGTTTACCGTCAGCCCGACCAAGCAGTTCTATCACTGCTTCGGTTGCGGCGCGCACGGCACCGCGATCGGCTTCCTGATGGAACACGCGGGGCTCACGTTCCCGGAAGCCGTGCAGGAGCTCGCGCAATCCGTCGGCCTGACCGTGCCGCACGAGCCGTCGATGCGCGGCGGCGGTGGGGGCGCAGGCGGGGGCGGCGACTATCCGGCGCCCGTGTCGAAATCGGTGGCGACCGCGCTGTCCGACGCGATGACGGCCGCGTGCGACTACTACCGCAAGCAGTTGCGCGGCGCGACCGACGCGATCCAGTACCTGAAGAACCGCGGGCTGACCGGCGAGATCGCCGCACGCTTCGGTCTCGGCTATGCGCCGGACGGCTGGCAGAACCTCGAGGCCGCGTTCCCCGACTATCGCGACGAGTCGCTCGTCGAGGCGGGGCTCGTGATCGTCAGCGAGAAAACCGATGCGCAGGGCGTCGCGCGCCGCTACGACCGGTTCCGCGAGCGGATCATGTTTCCGATCCGCAACGTGAAGGGGCAGGTGATCGGTTTCGGCGGCCGCGTGCTCGGCAGCGGCGAACCGAAGTACCTGAACTCGCCGGAAACGCCGCTGTTCAACAAGGGCAGCGAGCTGTACGGGCTGTTCGAGGCACGGCTCGCGATTCGCGAGCGCAAGTACGTGCTGGTCGTCGAGGGCTACATGGACGTCGTCGCGCTCGCGCAGCTCGGGTTTCCGAACGCGGTCGCGACGCTCGGCACCGCGTGCACGCCGATTCACGTGCAGAAGCTGCTGCGTCAGACCGACACGGTCATTTTCAGTTTCGACGGCGATGCGGCCGGGCGGCGCGCGGCCCGGCGCGCGCTCGAGGCATGCCTGCCGCATGCGGGCGACAACCGCACGATCCGGTTCCTTTTCCTGCCGACCGAGCACGATCCGGACAGCTACGTGCGCGAGTTCGGCGCGGACGCGTTCTCCGAGCAGGTCGAGCGCGCGATGCCGTTGTCCCAATTTCTGTTGAACGAAGCAATCGCCGGCAAGGCGCTCGATCAGCCGGAAGGCCGCGCGAAGGCGCTGTTCGATGCGAAGCCGCTGTTGCAGGCGCTGCCCGCGAACGCGTTGCGCGCGCAGATCATGCACATGTTCGCCGATCGCCTCGACATCCCGTTCGAAGAGGTCGCGGCGCTGTCGGACGTCGATACGCGTATCGCGGCGGCGCCGCGCCAGGCGCCTGCGCGCAGCGAGCGGCGCCGCGTGACGGACAGCGAAAAGCGCGCGTTGCGCACGCTGGTGATGCATCCGCGCGTCGCCTCGCAGCTCGACGACGAACAGATTGCGACCCTGCGTGCGCTGCCGCGCATCGGCGAGTTGTTCGCGGAAGTCGTCGATCATGCGCGTGCGCTGGGCGACGGCGCGGAGTTCCGGCTGCTGTCGGATGTCCTGAGGACGTCCTCGAACGGGGCGACTTACGAGGAAATCTTCCGCGAAATTCTGGACTATGATGAAAACGTCCGCGATTTGCTGTTACAGAATCCGGAAGACGAGACGGTGCCCGAGCGGCAGCGTGAGCAGGAGCGGATTGCGGGGGAGGAGCTGCAGGCGGCGGTGCTCAAGATGCGCTATGACGCCTGCTGCGACCGGCTGGACAGGCTGGCGCGGCAATCCACCTTCACCCCCGAGGAATTGACCGAATTGACGGAATTGAACCAGCAGCGAACCGACATGAAACGTCGGCTCGGGCTGTAGGCGGCCGGGGCGCTTAGAGAGGGTTCCCCAGCGTGCTATAATATAAGGTTTCCAGCGGTTTGTTTTCCAAGCAGAGGCGAGAATCGCGATGGCAAAGACGACAGGCGGAAAGAAAGCAACAGGCAAGGGCTCGACGGAGCCGACCAAGAAGGTCACAGCGGCCAAGTCTGCTTCTTCCGCCAGGACAACGTCTTCAGCCACGTCAGCTCCTGCGGGAAAGAAAACCGCGGCCGGCACTGCTCAGGCTGCGCCGGCGCCGGCAGCCAGAACACGGGCTGCCGCCAGACCCGACTCCGGGCCGGCCAAGCCGGCGGCGAAGCGGGCAAGTGCGAAAAGCGCAAGGGACACGACTGCCGACGCGGACGAAACGGCAGTACGTACTACTCATGCACCCACGGTTCAACCGGCTGTCGTCCAGCAGCCGCGAGTCGATATAGCCGGTACGGCGAACTCCATGACCAAAAAGCTGAACGAAGTATCCGTCGAAGACGACGCAAATCAGAGCGACGAGCAGCCCGCAGCCGCGGCTGCACCGGGCAAATCCAAGGTGCGCGATCGTCGCGCCAAGGAAAAGGCGCTGCTGAAGGAAGCGTTCGCGACGAGCACGCCGGGCACGGCCGAGGAGCTCGAAGAGCGCCGCGTGAAGCTGCGCGCGCTGATCAAGCTCGGCAAGGAGCGCGGCTTCCTCACGTACGCCGAAATCAACGACCACCTGCCGGACAACTTCACCGAGACCGAAGCCCTCGAGGGCATCATCGGCACGTTCAACGACATGGGCGTGGCGGTATACGAGCAGGCGCCGGACGCGGAAACGCTGCTCCTGAACGACAACGCGCCCGCCGCGTCGTCGGACGATGAAGTCGAAGAGGAAGCGGAAGTCGCGCTGTCCACCGTCGATTCGGAATTCGGCCGCACGACCGACCCGGTCCGGATGTACATGCGCGAGATGGGCACCGTCGAGCTGCTCACGCGCGAAGGCGAAATCGAGATCGCGAAGCGGATCGAGGACGGCCTGCGCCACATGGTGATGGCCATCTCCGCGTGCCCGACCACGATCGCCGACATCCTCGCGATGGCCGAACGCGTCGCGAACGAAGAGATCCGCGTCGACGAGCTCGTCGACGGCCTGCTCGATCCGAATGCTTCGGACTCTACCGATACGGACGGCTTCTCCGCGAAGGAAGCGGAAGCCATCGAGAACGAGGACGAGGAAGCCGAAGAGGAAGAGGAAGAAGAGGAAGAGGAGGAAGACGACGGTGCCGCGCAGGCATCGGCCAACGCCGCCCAGCTCGAAGCCCTCAAGCGCGCGTCGCTCGAGAAGTTCGCGCAGATCAGCGAGTGGTTCGACAAGATGCGCCGCGCGTTCGAGAAGGAAGGCTACAAGTCGAAGGCCTACCTGAAGGCGCAGGAAACGATCCAGAGCGAGCTGATGACGATCCGCTTCACCGCGCGTACCGTCGAACGCCTGTGCGACACGCTGCGTGCGCAGGTGGACGAAGTGCGCCAGGTCGAGCGTCAGATCCTGCACATCGTCGTCGACAAGTGCGGCATGCCGCGCTCGGAATTCATCGCGCGCTTCCCCGGTAACGAGACGGATCTCGACTGGGCCGAGAAGATCACCGCGGAAGGCCATCCGTACAGCGCGGTGCTGTCGCGTAACGTTCCGGCGATCCGCGAACAGCAGCAGCGTCTGCTCGACCTGCAGGCGCGCGTCGTGCTGCCGCTGAAGGACCTGAAGGAAACCAACCGCCAGATGGCGGCCGGCGAACTGAAGGCGCGTCAGGCGAAGCGCGAAATGACCGAGGCCAACCTGCGTCTGGTGATCTCGATCGCGAAGAAGTACACGAACCGCGGCCTGCAGTTCCTCGACCTGATCCAGGAAGGCAACATCGGCCTGATGAAGGCGGTGGACAAGTTCGAATACCGTCGCGGCTACAAGTTCTCGACCTATGCGACGTGGTGGATCCGTCAGGCCATCACGCGCTCGATCGCCGACCAGGCGCGCACGATCCGTATTCCGGTTCACATGATCGAGACGATCAACAAGATGAACCGCATCTCGCGGCAGATCCTGCAGGAAACCGGCCTCGAGCCGGATCCGGCCACGCTCGCCGAGAAGATGGAGATGCCGGAAGACAAGATCCGCAAGATCATGAAGATCGCGAAGGAGCCGATCTCGATGGAAACGCCGATCGGCGACGACGACGATTCCCATCTCGGCGACTTCATCGAGGACACCAACACGGTCGCGCCGGCGGATGCCGCGCTGCATGCGAGCATGCGCGACGTCGTGAAGGACGTGCTCGATTCGCTGACGCCGCGCGAGGCGAAGGTGCTGCGGATGCGTTTCGGTATCGAGATGAGCACCGATCACACGCTCGAGGAAGTCGGCAAGCAGTTCGACGTCACGCGCGAGCGCATCCGTCAGATCGAAGCCAAGGCGCTGCGCAAGCTGCGTCACCCGAGCCGTTCCGACAAGCTGAAGTCGTTCCTCGAAGGGAACTGATTTCCAGCATCCGTGCCGCGAACGCCGCCGGTATCCGCATGATGCCGGTGGCGTTCGTTCCCTTTGTCGTCTTTGTTGTTACAATGCCGGCCCGACCTCGTTGTCGGGGCAGCGTGTAGCACGCTTTGCTTCTCGTCTGGGCCCCTAGCTCATGCTTGGTTAGAGCAGCGAACTCATAATTCGTTGGTGCCGGGTTCGACTCCCGGGGGGCCCACCAGATTCGCTTCCACGGTCGTCCGGGGAAGCTCGAAACCCGCGATTGCCGCACGGCGTCGCGGGTTTTTCTTTGGTGCGCCGCCCGAATGTGTCGAACGTATTGAACGCGTTCGTGCCGGCGCCGCCTGTCGCATCTTCGCCACCGCGGAAACACCGAAAGCGTGCCGCCGCGATATCAATCGAAGTATGCTGTAGCGCGATCCGGTCGCACGCTGGTCCGTCGCGCGCGTACCGTGGACCCGTGCCGCGCTCCGTCCGGCAGCCAGCCAGAACAAACACAATCCGACTTCGCCCGACCTTGGGGGCGGCCAACATGATCATGCTGCGTTCGTGGGGTGCGATTCTGTCGTTGCTGATGCTCGTCGCGTGCGCGAGCCTGCCGCCGCTGGCCGATCGCACGCCGACGCATGCATTCACCGATACGGACAATACGCGGCTGGGCGTCGCGTTCCAGCAGCAGGCGACCGCCCATCCGGGGCAGGACGCGTTCCATTTGCTGACCGATCCGGTCGATGCGCTGGATGCGCGCGTGCTGCTCGCCGACCGTGCCGACCGCTCGCTCGACCTGCAGTACTACATCTGGCACGACGACCTGACCGGGCACGAACTGGCCGATGCGATCATTCGCGCGGCCGATCGCGGCGTGCGCGTGCGCGCGCTGCTCGACGATCTCGGCACCAACGCGGACGACCGCAAGCTGCTCGAGATCAGCTCGCATCCGAACATCGAGATCCGGTTGTTCAATCCGGTGGCCACGCGCCGCTTCAAGAAGATCGGCACCGTGTTCGAGTTCTCGCGCGTCAACCGGCGCATGCACAACAAGGCGATGATCGCGGACAACCAGGCGGCGATCGTCGGCGGCCGCAATATCGGCGACGAATATTTCGGCGCATCGTCGATGCTGGAGTTCGGCGATCTCGACGTCGTCGTTCACGGTCCGGTCGTGAAGGACATCTCGACGGAATTCGATACGTTCTGGAATTCGCCGTATGCGTATCCGATCGATACGCTGGTCGGGCACGATGCGGCGCCGGGCGGGCTCGATCGCGAACGCGAGCGATTGCGCGACTACCTGAGGGCGATGGAGGACAATCCGTACGTGCTCGAGGCCCGGCAGCGGCTCGACCGGATCGTCCACGGGCAGGGCACGGAACTGTCGTGGGGGCATGCGACGGTGCTGTACGACGATCCGTCGAAGATCGCGCACGCGCCGAAGGACAGCGACGGGCACCTGATGCCGCAGTTGCGCGCGCTTGCGTTGCAGCCCCGGCACGACCTGCTGATCGTGTCGCCGTATTTCGTGCCGGGCAAGGAGGTGGTCGAGCGGCTGCGCGCGCTGACGGCGCGCGGCGTGCGCGTGACGGTGCTGACCAATTCGCTCGCGTCGACCGACGTGGCGGCCGTGCATGCCGGCTACCGACGCTATCGAAGCGATCTGGTGAACGCGGGCGTGCGGCTTTACGAGCGTCGGCCATCGGGCGACAAGAGCATTTCGAAGCAGGTCATCGTCGGCTCGTCGCGCGCGTCGCTGCACGCGAAGACCTACGTGTTCGATCACACGAGCATCTTCATCGGGTCGATGAATCTCGATCCGCGCTCGCTGAACCTCAATACGGAGATCGGCGTTTACTGCGAGAGCCCGGCGATTGCGTCGCAGGTCGCCGACGATCTGGAGGCGCGGCTCGACCGGATCGCATGGCGTGTCGAGGCGAGCACCGATCCGGCCGGCAAAGGGCGGCTCAAGTGGATTCAGACGGACGCGGACGGGAAGATTACCGAGATCGATCACGAGCCGGAGGTATCCGCCCCGCGGCGCATGGAAGTGTGGTTTCTCGGGCTGTTTCCGATCGAATCGCAACTGTGAGCGACATTCAGCGCCGCGCGCGGCGGTGCCGGTCGATGACGTCGGCGAATTGCATTGCCGCCGTCTCGATCGTCGCGTCGCTCAGCCCCGAATAGCCGAGGACGAAGCCGTTGTATCGGCGGCCGTCGCCGCGGTGGTCGTCGCCGATGCAGTAGTGGCTCAACGGTTGCAGCAGCAAGCCATGGGCGGCTGCGGCACGCGCGACGTCGGTATCGCGCAGCGGCACCGCGAGATCCGCGGAAAGATGCATGCCGCCCGGGCTTTCCCGCACGCTCAGCGACGTGCCGAGATGGCGCGCGAGCGCCGCTTCGAGGCTGCTGCGTCGATCGGCGTAGAGCGCCCGCATCTTCCGCAGGTGCCGCGCAAAGAGGCCGGTGTCGATGAATTCGGCCATCGCCAGCTGGTCGGCCGAGTGACCGCGATGGACGAGTTCGCGCAGCGTGCTGGTGAAGCGTTCGACGAGCACCGGCGGTACCACCATGAAACCGAGCCGCAGGGCGGGAAACATCGTCTTGCTGAACGTGCCGAGATAGCACACCGGGGCATCGGCATGCAGGCCCTGGATCGCGGGCAGCGGCTGGCCGCCGTGACGGAATTCGCTGTCGTAGTCGTCCTCGATGATCCACGCGCCGCATGTGCGGGCGCGCTCGACGAGCGCCGCGCGTCGACGAGGGCTCATCAGCGCGCCGAGCGGGTACTGGTGCGACGGTGTCGTGTAGATCAGCCGGGGCGGGCGGGTGCGCCACTGCTCATCGGTCGGCGCCATGCCTTCGCGATCGACCTCGATCGGCACGGGATTCAGGCCGGTCGACCGGAATGCGGTCCTCGCGCCGTTGTAGCACGGGTTCTCGAGCCAGCCGTAGTCGCCGGGATTCGCGAGCATGCGCGCGCAGAGTTCGAGGCTGCTCTGCGTGCCGTCGGTGATGAATACCTGGCCCGTGTCGCAGCGCACGCCGCGCGACACGCGAATGTACGCGGCCACCGCGCGCCGCAGTTCGGGTAGTCCTTCGACCGGCCCGTACGCGAGCCGGGCGGGCGTGATGGTCTTCCATGCACGCTCGATGCACCGGCGCCACTGGGCAACCGGGAATTCGTCGAGGGACGGGAGGCCGGGAACGAACGGCAGCATGCGTTCGGGCTCCGGATCGACGTGCTCCAGCCCCTGCACGCGCGCCGACAGGTGAACCGGTGCAGGGCCGTCCTCATGGCCGGCGCTCGGCCGGCTGCATCCGTCCCATAACGTGATCGTGCCGTTGCGCGTGGCCGCCACGAAGCCTTCCTCGGCCAGGCGCTCGTACGCATAGACCGCGGAATTGCGCGCGATGCCCAGGTCGGCCGCGAGCACGCGCGTCGACGCGAGCCGCGTGCCGGGCGGCAGGTGCCCGGCCAGCAGCATGTCGCGCAGGCTCCGGTAGAGGGCTTCTTGCTGGCTATGTGCGGTCGCGCCGTCCTGTCTGGAAAGCGACGAGATGAGCAGCGCGAGATCCATGGGCTGGTTCCAGAAATTTTCCTTGTGCTGGTTCTTTCGAAGATGCCGCGCGCATCGTATCGTTCATGTTCTCGCGGGGCAGGCCGATGCACGCGCATGCCTGGCGATCGGCGCGGCTTGGCGATACGCGCGTATTTTGCTCGATTCGGCAAGCGACTGTCGATGGGGCGGACAACCGCGCACTCACGCCCGGATACGGCACGATGCCGATACCATTCATTTCGCACTACAGATCTATGAACGAACGGACCACGCTCTCTTCCACGCCACGTACGACGGTGCGCCGCCTGCCCGAGCTGGCGAGCCGCGATCGCACGATGCTCTACCGCATCGTGGACGACGCGTACGTCTGTCACATCGCGTTCGGCGACGGGCAGAATACGCACTGCATCCCGACCGCGCACTGGAGAAAGGGCGACGCGCTCTATATCCACGGGTCCAACGGCAGCCGGATGATCAAGGCGCTGTCGGCCGGCGCGCAGGCTTGCGTCGCGATG
The DNA here is from genome assembly GCF_001526365.1 of Burkholderia sp. MSMB1835. Lineage (NCBI taxonomy): Bacteria > Pseudomonadati > Pseudomonadota > Betaproteobacteria > Burkholderiales > Burkholderiaceae > Burkholderia > Burkholderia sp. MSMB1835. The sequence continues at coordinate 251,257 of NZ_LOYP01000059.1, read as the reverse complement.
ACGCTGCTGGACGGCCTCGTGCTGGCCAGGTCCGCGTTCAATCATTCGATGAATTATCGATCCGCGGTGATCTACGGGCAGTTCGACGTGGTGGAAGGCCGCGAGGAAAAACTCGCCGCGCTGGATGCGTTGATGGACAAGATCGCGCCGGGCCGCAAGCACGAAGCGCGGCCGGGCAATTCGAAGGAAATCAATGCGACCGGCGTGCTGCGGATTTCGATGGCGGAAGCGGCCGTGAAGATCAGCGATTCGCTGCCGTCCGACAAGGAAGAGGATCTCGGGCTGGCGGTCTGGGCCGGGATCTTGCCGTTGAAGACGACGCGCGGCGCGCCGGTTCATGCCGACGGTCACGTGCCGGTGCCGGATTATGTCCGGAACTGGGCCGATTGAGCGGCGCGACGAGGCCGCATCGGAAGCGGTGAGACGACACGGCTTGCACAGGACCCGCGAAGGCTGCGCAGCCTTCGCGGGTCGGCGGACGCGGTTGCGGACGAGACGTCGCGCTTGCGCATCCGGTTCGGTCAATGGCTCGTCAGCGCGCGAAATCCGACGTGCTCTGGATGAACGCGTTCAGCTTCGAGATGTTCACGCTGCCGAAGCCCGTCGTCGCATCCCAGCCGGCCTTCGCCTTGTAGCCGTACGTGCCGCTGCCGTTGTTGCCGGACGTGACGTCGTGCAGCAGCGCCGCGTTGCTCGGGAAGTACTTGTAGATGCTCGCCGCGGGGAACCCGAGCGTATTGTTGTTGGCCGACTGCAGCCGCGCCCAGATGCCCGTGAAGATCGGCGCAGCGAGGCTCGTGCCGCCTTCGTTGTTCAGGTAGCCCGAACCCCACAGCGTGTCGGACGTCTGGCCGTTCACGACGAGAATCGCGCCCGTGCGCAGGTCGGCGTCGAAGCCGACGTCGGGTAGCGCGCGCTTGGTCGAGCCGGTCAGGGTCGACGACTGCCACGTCGGCGCGGCCTCGTACTTGCTGTAGCCGCCGCCCGTCGACCACACGGTGCCCGGCTGCCAGCTCGGATCGTTCCAGACGATTTCGCTGTTGTACGCATTGGTCGACGTATTGGTGAACAGCGTCGTGCCGCCCACCGCGATCACGTACGGCGACGTGGCCGGCTCGCTCACCGTGTAGGTCGAACGCGACGGCGTGCCGCTCGCGCATTCGTACGCGCCGTGGTCGCCGGCGGAAACCGAGAAGGTTTGCCCTTGCGCGACCGCCTGCTTGAAGATGGTGTCGTCGGTGGCCTGCGAGCCGGTGCTGTACGCGGACGATTCGCATACGCCGAGCGATACGTTGATCACTTTCGCGACGTTGTCGGTCACGGCCTTGTTGTACGCGGCCGTGATCGCGGTGAGCGTCATCGACGGCGCGGTGTAGAACACGACCTGCTTCACGCTGCCGCCGGCCGTGCCGACGATCGACTGGCTGTCGAGGTTCCATTCGACGGTGCCGTCGGTGTCGGTGTACGAACTGCCGGCCGGGCCCGTCTTCACGATGCTGCTGCTGATCGTGCCGAGGCCGTTGTTCGCGGCGAACGTATTGAGGTCGCTCACCGTCTGCGACAGGTCGCCTTCGGAGATGATGCCGACCGTGGTCTGCGAGGCCGTCGGCGTGCCGTCGCCGCCGTAGATCGACGAGAACTCGGTCGGGTTGTGCGGCACCGCCGACGCGCCGGCCGGGATCGTCAGGTTGCTGGTGTTGCCTTGCGGCTTGCCGCCCGCGCCCGTATGCATGAGCTCGACGTTCTGCAGGCCGAGCACCGCGCCGACGATGTTGCCGATCGCGTTCGGCACTTGCGCGGCGTCGGTGTTCGCATAAACGCTGCGGCCGTTGCGCGTGAAGCGCTTGAGGGTCGTGCGGAACGCGGACTGGACGGTCCCCGCGGTGCCGGACGCGGAGACCAGCAGCCGGTTCGGCGCGACCACGATATTCACGAAGCCGGCCTTGCGCAGATGCGCGACGACGGACGCGACCTGCTGGTCGGTCGGCGCATATTGTGCGGCGAATTGCGCGGGCGTCAGAAACTGCCGGTAGTGCGGCGAACCGGGCGTATGCAGGTCGCGCAGGTACTGGTCGAGCTGTGCTTCGTTGCGCAGGTTCAGCCCGAGCACGATGTCCACCGATTCGCCGGGCGCCATGTCGATCGCGGCGGCCGCCGCGGCAGCCGTGCTCGCCGCGGGCGCGCCGGCCGTGCCGGCTTCGTTCTGCTGCACGAGCGGCAGGAAGCCCTTGGTGCGCGTTTCCGTCCAGCCGGCCGCGGGCGCGGCATGGGCGGACGCCATGCCGAACGACGCGGCTGCGGCCGCGGCGGCGAGTGCGAGATTGACGGCGCGAATGTGCTTTTGTTTCTTGTTTGCAACCTGATTCATTTGAATTACCCCTCCGGTTGAACAACGAACGGCACGAACAACGATGGTCGACAGCGGTGCGGGTCATGCACCGCCGCTTTCTGTCGCATGCGGGCGGGTGGCACGGACGCGACAGGGCCTTTCGCCCGATCCGGAAAGCGGTTTTTCTCCGGGGGCGAAATACGGAAAACGCGGTAACGGAAAGGCTGCGCCACAGGGCAGCGCAGTCGCGCCGGATTCGGCGCGGGCGGGATTGCTAGAGCAACAGCTTCGTTGTCCTGCTCATTTGATTCGATCCTTCGGCCCGCTGCCGGATGGCAGCCGTCCAGTGAAATGCATCGGGATGCTGCACGCGCCGGCGGGCGAACGCATCATTCGGCGGCGCGTACTTCGGTGCAGCGGAAGCGAAAAACGTGGAGCGGAATCGTTTGCGTGGCAGGCAATCCGTCGGATTGCTTGCATCGGACGGTATCAAGAACGAAAGTATGATGTCAAACTTTTTTTGATTATATGAAACAAAGTTAAAGCTAATAAAGTGCAATGATTTTGAAAAGATCGGCAGTGTTTTGTAATGTTCGAAACCGGCAACGCAGGTAACGCGGAAAGAGGCTCGCCGATCCTTTCCGATGCGTGTTGCAATGGCCAATCGTTATCGAGGAAATGCTCGAATCGGCGGGGCCTGTCGTTCGGTGACCTGAAGGTCGTCGACGATCCGGAACAGCGCGTCGACATGCCGAAGCAGCGCGTCGCGAGAGGAAGCGTCGCCATTGTCGGCGAGCGTCCTGATGGCGTCGAGCCGAGTTTCGAGTTCGGCGAGCCGTGTGCGCGTGACGCGACTGTTGCCGGCGACGGTGACCGTCGCATCGGATGGATTCGCAGGTTTCATTGAATGAGTCATCGCATTGAAATGCTCGATGAAGCGCGACAGGTCGGCCGGACAGCCGGCACGGGAAACCGTGCGCGCCGACGGGTCGCCGGCGACGCTCCGGCCGGCGGTGTCCGCCATGGCGTCGAGCGTCGCGAGCATACGGTGGATCAGCCTGAGCAGGTCGAACGCGGCGGCCAGCAGGCAGACGAACAGCGCCGTCGCCGGCACCAGGTAAGTGGATGCACTGCGGAGCATGGCGTCGGCCGTCGCGTCGCGCGGCAACGCGGCCGGCGCATGCAGTGCGTGGACGAAGAACGCGACGGTGCAGGCGAGCAGCACGACGACGCTCGCGGCGAGGCCGAACGCCCGCCCGATCTCCCGGCCGGGCCGTGCCGGCAGCGTCACCGCACGCCTCGCAGCCGGTAGCCGACGCCGCGCATCACTTCCGGCATGCCAGGCGCGCCGGCCTGTTCGAGTTTCTTGCGCAGCCGGCAGATGTGGCTGTCGACCGTGCGCTCCAGCGCGCTCACGTCGGCCATGCACGCGTCGAGCAACTCGCCGCGCGTGAACACGCGGCTCGGCGATCTCGCGAGATGCGCGAGGAGCCGGAACTCCGTCAGCGTCAGCGTGATCGGCACCTCGGTATCCGCCGTGCGCACGCGGGCCAGATAGCTGTCGGTGTCGATCTCGAGGTCGCCGACGCGCAGTATGCGCATGGTCGGCGGCGCGGCGGAGCGGCGCAGGATCGCGCGCAACCGCGCGACGACTTCGGCCGGGTTGAACGGCTTGACGATGTAGTCGTCCGCGCCGGCGTGCAGGGCCTGCAGCCGGTCGAGGTCGCGATCGAACGCGGTGACGACGACGACGGGCGTATCGTCGCGCCGTCGCAGCTCGGCGAGCACGTCCCAGCCGTTTTTCTGCGGCATCTTCACGTCGAGCAGGATCAGGTCGGGCTTCAGGCGCGGCTGCACGTCGAGCGCCGCTTGCCCGTCGGCGACGCGGTAGGTGCGAAAGCCGTCGCGCTTCAGGTATGCGTCGAGGATGTCCGAGATGTCGGGCTCGTCTTCCGCAATCAGTATCAGGGAATGGGTCATGGAGTGTACCGTGCGATGTCCACCGGTCGGGGCGGCCCGTGGCCGGGCCGGGGCACGCCGTTGCGCCACGCTGCCGCACGGGGCGCAACGGCGTCGTTCGTTCAGTTCTGCGCCACGCGCTTCGACGGTGCGACGTCCTGGTCCGTCAGGCCGCCGCCGAGCGCCTTGTACAGCGCAACGGCATTGCCGAGCTCGTCGCGGCGCAGGTCGAGCAGCGCCTGCCGTGCCGCATAGAGCTGCCGCTGCGAATCGAGCAACTCCAGCCGTCCCTCGACACCCGCGCGATAGCGCAGGTTCGACAGGTCGGTGCGGCGTTCGGCCGAAGCGACCACGCGCGTCTGCGCGTCGATCTGGCGGCCGAACGTTTCGCGCCCGGCGATGCCGTCGGCGACTTCGCGGAACGCGGCCTGGATCGCACGTTCGTATTCGGCGATCGCGCCGGACTTGCGCACTTGCGCGAGACGCAGCTCGGAACGCAGCCGGCCACCCTGGAAGATCGGCACCGTGACCTGCGGCGCGAAGTTCCACACGCGCTGACCGCCGTCGAACAGGCTGCCCATCGCGGGGCTGAGGAAGCCGATCGACGACGTCAACGACAGGCGCGGAAAGAACGCGGCGCGCGCGGCGCCGATGTCCGCATTCGCGGCGACGAGATTTTGTTCGGCCTGCTGGATATCCGGGCGACGAAACAGCAGCTCGGACGGGAGACCCGCCGGCAATTGCGTGATCACCGGTTGCTGCTGAAGCGGCAGCGGCTCGGGCAGATCTTTCGGCAGCTCGGCGCCGACCAGCAGGCGCAGCGCGTTGCGCGCCTGCTCGACGGCGCGCGTGCGTGCTTCGAGATCGGCCGTCGCGCTCGCGACCTGGCCTTCGGCCTGCGCGATGTCGACGCCGCTCGCCTGGTGCGCTTCCTTCAGGCGGCGCGCGAGATCGAGCGATTGTCGCCAGTCGGCGAGCGTGCGCTCGGACAACTGGCGCTGCTCGTGCGCGAGGCGTTCGGCGAAGTACGCGTTGGCCACGCCGCCGACGAGCGAGATCTGCACCGCACGGCGGCCGTGATCGGTTGCCAGGTAGCGCGCGAACGCGGCATCCGATTGCGACTTCACGCGGCCGAACAGGTCGATCTCGAACGCGCTGATGCCGACGTTTACGCCGTACTGGTTCTGCGTCGTGCCGAACAGCGGCGGATTCGACTGGGTGTCGTCCGACGTGCGCTGGCGCGTGAAGTTCGCGCCGGCGCCGATCGACGGCAGACGCGCGGCGCGCTGGATGCCGTACTGCGCTTCGGCGGCCTCGACGTTCAGCGCCGCCACGCGCAGGTCGCGGTTGTTGTCGAGCGCGAGCTCGATCAGGCGCTGCAGGCGGCGGTCGCCGAACATCGTGCGCCAGCCGAGATCGGCGGCGTTCGCGCGGAGATCGGCGGCAGCGGCGGCCGTGTAGGCGGTCGGCACCGGCATCGCGGGTTTGACCAGCATCGGCGCGAGCGAGCAGGCCGACAGCGCGAGAACGAGGGGAAGAATAAGCAATCGCATGGCATCAACCTTCCTGTCCGTGAGTCGGGGCCGCCGGCTGTTTGCGGGAAGCCCGCCATGCGCCGATGCGCTCCTGGATGCTCATCACGAACACAAAGAAAACAGGGACGAAGAAAATGGCCAGCACCGTGGCGGTCACCATGCCGCCGAACACGCCGGTGCCGATCGCGTGCTGCGTCTCGGCGCTGGCGCCGGTCGCGATCATCAGCGGCACGACGCCGAGGCCGAATGCGAGCGAGGTCATCAGGATCGGGCGCAGGCGCAGCTTCGACGCCTGCACGGCTGCCTCGATCAATCCCTTGCCTTCCTCGCGCAATTGCTTCGCGAACTCGACGATCAGGATCGCGTTCTTCGCGGACAGGCCGATCACGGTGATCATCCCGACCTTGAAGAACACGTCGTTCGGCAAGCCGCGCAGCAGCACCGCACCGATCGCGCCGATCAGGCCGAGCGGCACCACCAGCATCACCGACAGCGGAATCGACCAGCTCTCGTACAGCGCGGCAAGCACGAGGAACACGACGATCATCGACAGCACCATCAGCATCGGCGCCTGCGACGCCGACTGGCGTTCCTGCAGCGACTGGCCGGTCCACTCGACCGCGAAGCCCGGCGGCAACTGCGCGGCGAGACGTTCCATCTCGGCCATCGCCGCACCGCTCGACTGGCCGGGAGCGGCGGTGCCCGAGATCCGCGCGGACGGGTAGCCCTTGAAGCGCACCATCTGCAGCGGCGTGTCGGCCCACACCGGGCGCACCACCTCGGACAGCGGCACCATGCCGCCGGCCGCGTTGCGCACGTACAGCTTCATCACGTTGTCGATCTGCATGCGCGCCGGCGCGTCGGCCTGGATGATCACCTGCTGCATGCGGCCGGCGTTCGGGAAGTCGTTCACGTAGGTGGAGCCCATCGCGGTCGACAGCGTGTCGCTGAGCGTCGCGAACGACACGCCGAGCGCCTGCGCCTTCGCGCGATCGATCTCGAGGCGGATGCTCGTGCCGGCGGGCAGGCTGTCCGGGTATACGCCGGTCACGACCTTGCTTTGCGCGGCGAGTTCGAGCAGCCTGGTTTCCGCGGCCTTGAGCGCGGCCGTGCCCTGGTTGGCGCGGTCTTCCAGGCGCATCGAGAAGCCCGAGCTGTTGCCGAGTTCGTCGATCGCAGGCGGCAGCAGGCTCATCACCGTGCCTTCGGTCACGCCGGCCATCGCCTGCTGCGCGAGCATGCCTTCCTCGAGCGTCGATGCGCCGCCGCGATTCTTCCAGTCCTTCATCACGGACCAGTTGATCGCCGCGTTCGGGCCCTGGCCCGAGATGCCGTAGCCGATCACGGAAATGCTCGACTGGATTGCCGGACGCGAAGCAAGATGCTTCTCCAGCGTCCTGACCACGTCGTGCGTGCGCTCGGCGGTCGCGTCCGCGGGCAGCAGAAAGCTGGTGATGAAGTAGCCCTGATCCTCGTCCGGCAGGAACGACGACGGCAGGCTGCGGAAGCCGAACACCAGCGCGCCCGCAATCGCGACGAACACCAGCATCACGCGGCCCGTGCGGCCGACCAGGCGGCCGACGCGCGTCTCGTACCATTTCGTCAGGCGATCGAAGCGGCGATTGAACCAGCCGAAGAAGCCGCGCTTCTCGTGATGGCCCGGCGCGAGCGGCTTGAGCATCGTCGCGCACAGGGCCGGCGTGAGCGTCAGCGCCAGCAGCGCGGAGAACAGGATCGACACGGCCATCGACAGCGTGAACTGCTTGTAGATCACGCCGACCGAGCCGCTTGCCATCGCCATCGGCAGGAACACCGCGGTCAGCACCAGCGTGATGCCGACGATCGCGCCCGTGATTTCCTTCATCGCCTTCGACGTCGCGTCCTTCGGCGACAGTCCTTCCTCCGCCATCAGGCGCTCGACGTTCTCGACGACGACGATCGCGTCGTCGACGATGATGCCGATCGCGAGCACCATGCCGAACATCGTCAGCACGTTGATCGAGAAGCCGGTCAGCAGCATCACCGAGAAGGTGCCGAGCATCGCGACCGGCGCGACGATGGCCGGGATCAGCGTATAGCGCACGTTCTGCAGGAACAGGTACATCACGAGGAACACGAGCACCATCGCCTCGAACAGCGTGGCCAGCACTTTCTCGATCGAGATCTTGACGAACGGCGACGTGTCGAGCGGGATCGAGTAGGTCATGCCCGACGGCATCGACTTGCTCAGTTCGGCCATGCGCGTGCGGATCGCGTCCGCCGTCTTCACGGCATTGGCGCCCGGCGCGAGCTGCACGCCGGCGAGCGTGGCCGGCCGGTTGTTCTCGCGGCTCACGAACATGTAGTTCTGCGAACCGAGTTCGACGCGCGCGACGTCGCCGAGCACGACCTTCGAGCCGTCCGCGTTCGCGCGCAGCACGACCTTCGCGAATTCCTCCGGCGTGGTGAGCTGGCCCTGCGCGGTGAGCGGCACGGTCACGCGCTGGCCCGGCAGCGCGGGCAGCGCACCCAGGCTGCCCGGCGCGATCTGCACGTTCTGCTGGCCGATCGCGGTCGTCAGATCGCTCATCGACAGACCGAAATTGATCAGCTTCTGAGGATCGACCCAGATGCGCATCGCGCGTTCGGAGCCGAACTGCAGCACACGCCCGACACCGTCGATGCGCCGCAATTCCTCGGACACGCTGCGCGCCATGTAGTCGGCGAGCGCGCCTTCGTCGAAGCGGCCGCTGTCGGAACGCAGGCCGATCAGCATCAGGAAGCCGGACGACGCGGATTCGACGATCAGCCCGTTCTGGCGCACGGCGGCAGGCAGGCGCGGCTCGATCGACTTGATCTTGTTCTGCACGTCGACCTGCGCCATCTCCGGATCGGTGCCGGGCTTGAACGTGACGGTGATCTGCGCGCTGCCGGACGTGTCGGCCGACGATTCGAAGTACAGCAGGTTCTTGACGCCGGACAGCTCGCGCTCGATGAGGCTCAGCACGCCGTCGTTCATCGTCTGGGGCGTGGCGCCCGGATAGTTCGCGGTGATCGTGACGGACGGCGGGGCGACCGACGGGTAGCGTGCGACCGGCAGCTGCGGAATCGCGATCAACCCCATCAGGATGATGAAGAGGGCGATCACCCACGCAAACACCGGGCGGCGGATAAAGAATTCAGCCATGACGGGAGGCTCCTCGTGACTCAGTGCGCGGACGCGGCGGCCGCATCAGGCGACTTCCAGTCGGTTGCGGCGGCCGGCGCGCCGTCGGTCAGGCGTTCCATGCCTTCGACGACGATCTTCTGGCCGGCCTGCAGGCCCGACTTGATGCGGTAGCTGCGGTTCGTGAGCTCGCCGACTTCGACGGCCTTCAGATGCGCGTTGCCCTTCGCGTCGAGCACCCATACCTGCGGCTTGCCGCCGGCGCGCACGACGGCCTGTTGCGGCACCATCACGGCGTTCGCGTAGTGGGCGCGCGGAATGCGGGCACGCACGTACATGCCCGGCAGCAACTGGCGCTTCGGGTTGTCGACCAGCACGCGCAGCAGCACGTCGCCGGTGCCCGGATCGACGTTGACGCCCGAAAACAGCATGCGGCCCTTGACGTCGTAGCGCGTGTCGTCGTCGCGCAGCACGTCGACCGGCAGGCCGTTGCCGTCGGACGCTTGCGGTTGAGCCGCGAGCGCGCCGCGCAACGCCTCGAGCGAGGCGGCCGGCTGACGCACGTCCACGTATACCTGGTCGATCTGCTGGATGCGCGCCATCGGCTGACTGTCGCCGCTCGACACCAGCGCGCCTTCGGTCACGAGCGCCTGGTCGATGCGGCCGGCGATCGGCGCTTCCACGGTTGCGAATTTCAGGTCGAGCTGGCGGCGCGCAAGCGTCGCGCGGGCCTGCGCGACGTCGGCCGCGGCCTGGTCGCGTTGCGATACGGCGTCGTCGTACACCTGGCGGCTGATCGCATCGGCCTCGACGAGCGGCTTGAAGCGTGCGGTCTGCACCTTCGCGCGTTCGAGTGCGGCCTGCGCGCGCTGCAGCGATGCGGCGGCCGTGTCCATCTCCGCCTTGAACGGCGCCGGGTTGATCTGGAACAGCGGCTGGCCCGGACGGACTTCGGTGCCTTGTTCGAACAGCCGGCGTTGCACGATGCCGCTCACCTGCGGCCGGATCTCGGCCACGCGCACGGCCGCGACGCGGCCCGGCAGGTCTTCGGTCACGTCGACGCGCGTGGCGGCCACGGTCATGGCCGCCACCGGTGTGGCCGGCGCGGCGGCCTGCTGTTCGGACGGCCCGCAACCCGCCAGCATTGCCACCACCAGCGCGCATACGGCGCCGTGGCAGCATCGTTTCTGATTCTTCATAGCGACTCCAGGAAGCGCAGGCAGCCCACTGCCTGCTTTGACGGACCGGAGTCTGACGCGCGTAGTTGGCGTCTTTGATGCGGAAAGATGGAGATTCGATGGAGGCGGCGAATGGCGCCGAAAAACGATGGCGGCGGGGGCGGACGACGCTTGGCGGCACGCTCGTTGGGGACGACGGGCCTGCCGGGTGCGCGGGTGCCCGACGTCGTGTCGACGTCGTGTGGCCGGCGGGGCGCGCGTGGATGCTGCCGAGAGCGGTGCGTGGCGACGAGCGCACCATTGGCCTTGGCCGATCGCTATCGCGATCCGGCGCAGGCATCGCGCGATATCGAAGCGGACCCGGCAGCGAATGGACTGCGCCTTTCGTCATGCGGTACGGGATCGACCATCCCGATCCGGAGCGGATCGCGTTCTATCGTCTGCCCGACGAGTTTTGTCGAATCGGAACGTGGACTCGGACGACGCACGGGTCGATTTTCCTGTTCCGTACGTCACCCGAATTCCGTAGTACTCCTCCTGTTTTCGTGCGAATTTCCGCATTCGCTACGAAGTCCCGGCGTCAGTCGCGATCCCGCCACGCGTATGCGAAACGAAGGCCGTCGCCGAGCGTGCACTGGAAAACCTGCGCAGGCGCGACGGGCTGGTACGTGGTGGGCGAAAGCGAGCGTACCGTCACCGTCGCGCTTTCGTCCTGCATCACGCGATACTGGATCAGCTCGAGTACGGTCGCGCCGCTCGGCTGGACGGTGAGGTGCTGGTTGGCGAACGCGAGCGTATTGCCGCCGACTTCCATGAAGTCGCGTATCGCGAAGCCGCCGGAGACGGTGGGCGCCGCTGCCTGGGTAGCCGCCTGCTGCGCGTGCTGGCACTGGTTCGGCGAAAAGATCGCGGTGACCGTCGCACCGGCAAAGAGCCGCGTGCGCAACTGACGATACGAATTGGCGCTGTCCGGTTGGGTGCTCGCGGCGGCGAGAGTGGTTGTCGCGCCGGCGGCAACCAGAACAATGGCGAAGCGATTCAGCATTTTCCTGTCTCCGTGCGATGAAACCAACGGCACGATAGCACGGTGCATCCGCATCGTTCAGACGGTCGATTCGTAGTCGCACTACCGTTTGGCGCCGGCATCCCGCAGTGCGTCCGCGGCATACGTGTTGTCGTGCGTCAGCGCGAGTTGCAGCAGCGATTGGCCGCGCCGGTCGACATGGTTCGGATTCGCGCCATGCGCGACGAGCAGCGGAATCAGCTCGAAGCGGTTGAACAGCGTCGCGAATCCGAGCGCGGTTTCGCCGGCGCCGTTCGTCTGGTCGATCGGGCAGTGCGTGTCGATCAGGCGCCGCGCGATGTCGGGTTCGTTCCTGAAGAGGGCGCCCATCAGCGCCGTATTGCCGTGACGATCGCCAATGCACGCATCGGCGCCGGCCGACAACAGGTAGTCGAGCGCCGCGGGCTGGCCGTCGTACGACGCGAGGATCACGGCCGTATAGCCGTGGCTGTCGGTGGCGTCGAGGGGATAGCCGGCGTCGTGCAACGCGCGCAGGATATCGACGCGGCCGACGCGCGCGGCGTCGAACCAGTCGTCGTCATAGCGGCGCAGCGCGGCAGGGTCGGCCTTGCCGTATGCCGGCCGCTCGGGCAGGTGCGCGCAACCGGCGAGCGCGGCCAGCGCGAGCGCCGCCGCGGCCGCGCGGATCGCGTGGGTGAAGCGTTCGGATCGCATGAGGATGTCCTGATGAGGTGGCCGGGCCGACGTGCGCGGTGCGAGCGCACACGTCGGCAGCGACCGTCGTCGCGGGATCAGTCGTCGCTCAGCTTCGCCGCGAGCGATTGCACTTGCTGGACGTTCGCGTGAACGGCCTGCGCGAGACGCGTGCCGTAATCGGCGTCGGCCTTGTAGAAGTACGACAGCATCGCGTACTGGTTGTGCGCGTTCTTCACCTGGCCGAGATCGCCGGACAGTGCGGTGACGAGGTCGTCCTTGTCCTGCTGCGACAGGCTACGGTAGTACTCGCCCGCCTGACGGAACGGCAGCTTCTTGCGGATCGCCTCCTGCTGCGTCGTGCCGCCGAGCGCCATGCGGACCGACTTGTACTGCGGATCCTGCGCGAGCTCGTTCAGCGTCGACGGTTCGTAATTCACCTCGCCCTTGCGGTCGCCGGCGTTCATCTTGCCGTCCTGGTTGTTGTTGACGACCGGCACGACCGGGCGGTTGATCGGCAGATCCATGTAGTTCGCACCGAGTCGGTACATTTGCGTGTCGGCGTACGCGAACAGGCGATCCTGCAGCATCCGGTCTTCGGACGGTTCGATGCCCGGCACGAGCCGCGACGGCGCGAACGCCGATTCCTCGGTCGACTGGAAATAGTTGTCGGGCACGCGGTTGAGCGTCATCGTGCCGATCTTGCGTTCAGGCACGCCGGTCCAGACCTTCGTATCGTCGAGCGCGTCGAAGTCGAAGCGGTTCAGGTCCTTCGGCGCGAGCACCTGCACGTACAGATCCCACTTCGGGAAATCGCCCTGTTTCAGCGCGCCGTACAGGTCGTTCGTCATCATGTTCCAGTCGCGGCCGATCGATGCGGGGATCTCCTGCGGGCGCAGGCCGTGCACGCCTTGCTGGCTCTTCCAGTGGAACTTCACGTAGTGCACGTCGCCCTGCGCATTGACGAACTTGAACGCGTGTACCGCGAAGCCGTCCATGCGGCGATACGAATCGGGCATGCCGGCGTCCGTATACAGCATCGTCAGCATGTGGGTCGCTTCGGGCGTGTGCGCGAAGAAGTCGAACGCGAGGTTCGGATCCTGCACGCCGGTCACCGCGCTCGGTTTGTTCGCGTGCACGAAGTCGGGGAACTTGATGCCGTCGCGAATGAAGAACACCGGCCAGTTGATGCCGACCATGTCCCAGTTGCCCTGCTGCGTATAGAACTTCACCGCGAAGCCGCGCGGGTCTCGCGCCTGCTCGGGCGAGCCGCGATAGCCCATCACGGTGGAGAAGCGCACGAACACGGGCGTGCGGGTGCCGGGCGTGAAGACCTTCGCTTTCGTCAGATCGGAGATGTCGGCGCTCGGCACGAACTCGCCGAATGCGCCGGTGCCGCGTGCATGCACGACGCGTTCCGGAATGCGCTCGCGATCGAAGCGCTGCAGTTTCTCGATGAGTGCGGAGTCCTGCAGCAGCACCGGGCCGGCAGGGCCGGCCGTTTGCGAATTCTGGTTGTCGCCCACGGGCGCGCCGGTGTCGCGCGTGAGTTCGGCGGCATGCGGAGCAGCGGAGAGCGCCACGCAGATCGCGGCGACTGCGTGCCGCAGCACGCGATGGGAAGATGAGGACATGACGATGGAACTCCTTGAATCCGATCGGTGGTGGGGAAGCCGACTGAATTAGAAGAGATCGTCAGACGATTGGCTAATTGATATTCGATATGTTTTCGATAGCCGTGGGGGCGATGCAGCGCGAACCGTCCGTTGCGTACGAAACGAAACCGTATCGTTGCGCGCGCAAGGAGTCGTTGCGGCGCGCATGATGCATCGGCCGTGCATGATTTCTGGCGGCGCCGTCAACCGGCGCTCGTTTGCCACCCGAGCCCGAGGCTCTTTTGTATCGACACGTAGTTCTTGATCAGTTCGGCTTGCCCGGCGATCACGTTCTGCTGCGCGGACAGCGCTTCGCGTTGCGTATCGAGCAGGTCGATCATCGACGCGACGCCCGCGCGATAGCGCTGGTCCATCAGCGCGCGCGAATGCACGGCCGACGTCTGCACCTTCGTCAACGCGACGACGTGCTCGCGCTGATGCCCGTAACGCTGCAGCGCGGTGTTGGCATCCTGTAATGCGCCGAGCACGGCCTTCTGATAATTCGCTTCCGCTTCGTCGCGCGACGCTTCGGCCGCGCGTACCGCGCCGCGCGTGCGTCCGAAGTCGAGAATGTTCCATTGCAGGTACGGCGCACCGATCCACGTGAAATTCTGCTTGCGGAACAGGTGGCCGGGGTCGGTCGCGCTGAAACCGAGATCGCCGAGCAACGTCACTTTCGGGAAATAGTCGGCGATGTGCTCGCCGATCTGCGCATGACTCGACGCGAGCCGGCGTTCGGCCGCGCGGATGTCGGGGCGCTGTTTCAGCAACGTGGCCGGATCGCCGATCGCGACGCTGCCGGGTAGCGTCGGCAACGCCGCGTCCGGGGTCGACAGCACGGCGTCGAGCGCGCCCGGCGCGCGGCCCGTCAGGATCGCGAGGCGGTCGAGCGATTCGGTCACCTGCGCATCGAGCGGGATCAGCGACGCGCGCGTGTTTTCGACCTGCGTCGTCAGCCGCTCGATGTCCGCATCGGCCGCGACGCCGCGCGCGCGGCGCTGCTGCGTGAGTTCGAGCATCTGCTGCTGCAATTGTGCCGTGCGCCGCGACAACGCAAGCCGTTGCTGCTGGTCGCGCAGGTCGACATACGCATTCGCGACTTCGGCCGCGATCGACACCTGCGTGTCGGCGAGATCGGCATCGACGGCTTCGGCCTGCGCGGAAGCGGCTTCGACCGCGCGGCGCGTGCCGCCGAACAAGTCGATTTCCCAGGTCGCGTCGAAGCCTGCCGAATAGAGTTGCAGCGGCCCCGTGCCGCCGAGCGACGGCGACGTGTCGCCCGACTGGCCCGAGCCGTTCGACGGCAGCAGCGAGCCGAGCGCGCCGACGTCCGGCTCGCGCATGCGGATGGCCGCGACGGTGGCCGACGATTTCGGCATCTGCGCCGCGCGCTGCTGCGAGAGCTGCGCGCGCGCCGCGCGCAAGCGTGCCTGCGCGGCGTGCAGATCGGGGTTGTACACGAGCGCCGCGGTGATCAGCTCGTCGAGCTGGCGATCGTTCAGCGCGTGCCACCACGCGCTCGGCGCGGGCGCGGCAGTGTCGACGCCGGTGGCCGGCGCACGCACGAAGGTCGGTGCATCGGGTGCGGCGGGCGCGCCGCGGTAGTCGGGGCCGACCGTGCAGCCGGCGAGCAGGCACGCGGCCGCGCACAGAGTGAGCGCGGGGCGGCGGGGCAGGGAGAAGGGTTTCATCGCGTATGACGGGTCAATGGCCGGACGACATCGGTTGCGGCCCGCGCGGCGTTCTCAGCAGCAGCGCGAGCGGCACGCAGGCGAGCAGCGCGAGGCCCAGCAGATAGAAGGTTTCGGAATAGGTCATCACGACGGCCTGGATCTGGATCTGCTGCGCCAGTTGGCCGAGCGCGCGCATGTTCGAATACGCGAGATCGCCGGTGTGCGCGAACCAGTTGGCCGCATAGGCCGACAGTCGATCCTGACCGATCGGCGAGTTCGCGCTCACCGATTCGCGCAGCGCGGCCGTATGGAAGGTCGTGCGCCGATCGATCACGGTGCCGATGATCGCGAGCCCGATCGAGCCGCCGAGATTGCGCGCCATGTTGTAGAGCCCGGCCGCATCGCCCGAGTCTTCGCGCGCGACGGCCGCCATCGACGCCTGGTTGAGCGGCATCATCGCGAGCATCTGCGCGAGGCCGCGGATCAGTTGCGACCACACGAAATCGTGGCCGACGCTCTGCGCGGTCAGGCCGATGTCGAGCATGCAGCTCAGGCAGAACAGCAGCAGCCCCGTGATCACGAGAATGCGGAAATCGACCTTGCCGAGCAGACGCGGAAGGATCGGCATCACGAGAAAGGCCGGCAGCCCCGACAGCAGCATGATCGCGCCGGCCTGTTCCGCGTTGTAGCCGGCGACGATCGCGAGGAACTGCGGCAGCAGGTAGGACACGCCATACAGCCCGGCGCCGACCGCGGACACGATCACGATCACGCTCGCGTAGCGCGGGTTGCGCATCAGCGACAGCCGCATGATCGGCCGTTTCGCGAAGCGCTGCGACAACGCGATCAGGATCATCCCGACCAACGACACGATGCTCAGCGTGACGATCATCTGCGATTCGAACCAGCGTTCGCGCTGGCCTTCCTCGAGCACGACGGTCAGCGAGCTCAGGCCGATCGCGAGGCCGAGGATGCCGAGCCAGTCCGCGTTGAAGAACGCACTCCATTGCGGGCGGTCCGACGGCAGGCCGAACACCAGCAGCGCCATCAGCAGCAGGCAGACGGGCAGGTTCAGGAAGAAGCACCAGCTCCAGCTCACGTTCTCCGCGAGCCAGCCGCCGAGCACGGGGCCGAACAGCGGCCCGAGCAGCACGATCAGGCCGAACATCGTCATCCCGACCGGCAACTGCGACAGCGGCAGGCGCGTGCGGATGATCGTCTGCGCGGTCGGGATCAGCGCGCCGCCGGTGAAGCCCTGGCCGATCCGGCCGGCGATCATCATCGGCAGCGAATGCGACCAGCCGCACATCATCGAGAACGCGATGAACAGCGCG
Organism: Burkholderia sp. MSMB1835; assembly: GCF_001526365.1. Classification (NCBI taxonomy): domain Bacteria; kingdom Pseudomonadati; phylum Pseudomonadota; class Betaproteobacteria; order Burkholderiales; family Burkholderiaceae; genus Burkholderia; species Burkholderia sp. MSMB1835. The sequence goes on along the minus strand of NZ_LOYP01000059.1, from coordinate 234,732 downwards.
GAGTTCGTCAGCAGGAAATTGCGCAGCCCGAACACGCGCGTGAGCCATGCGGCGAGCGGGATCATCACGATTTCCGACATCAGGTAGCCGGTCGAGATCCACGTGCCTTCGGTGCCGGTCGCGCCGATTTCGCCCTGGATCTGCGGCAGCGCGGAGTTCGTAATCGAGATGTCGAGCGTCGCCATCAGCGCGCCGAGCGCACCGGCCGCGACCGCGATCCAGTCGGTCACGCTCGCGCGGCCTTCGTGCGGCGGCGTGGGTATCGTGGCGGGCGTATCAGCCATGATGCTGCTCGTCGCGGGCCGAGCGCGTATCGACGTCGACCGTCACCGACAGCCCGGGCAACAGCATGCGTTGCGCGCGGGCATTCGCGGCGAGACGGATGCGCACGGGCACGCGCTGGACGATCTTCGTGAAATTGCCGGTCGCGTTCTCGGGCGGCAGCAGCGCGAACTGCGCGCCGGTGCCGGGCGCGAAGCTGTCGACGACGCCGGACAGCGGGCCGTCCGGCAGCGCGTCGACATGCAGCTCGACGGGCTGGCCGACGCGCATGTTGCCGATCTGCGTTTCCTTGAAGTTCGCGACGAGATAGATCGAGTCGACCGGCACGACGGTCAGCAGGCGCGTGCCGGGCTGCACGTATTGCCCGACGCGCACCGTGCGGTCGCCGACGCGGCCTGCGAGCGTGCTGCGCACGATCGTGTTGTCGAGGTCGAGCTGCGCCTGGGCGGCGCTGGCCTGCGCGGCCTCGAGCTGCGCCCGTGCCTGCTGGAGCTGCGCGGTGAACGACGCGATCTGCGTGCGGGCGGCGGCGATCGACGCGTTGTTCGCGGCGAGCGTCGCGCGCGCCTGATCGCGCGTGCTTTTCAGGTCGGCCACGCGTTCGTGCGTTTCGGCGCCGGTCGCCGCGAGCGGCGCATAGCGCGTGTACTCGTCGCTCGCGTGCTGCGCGTTGATCCGCGACACCTTCGCCTGCGCGTCGGCCTGTTCGAGATTCGCGCGCTGCTGGCTGATGTCGGCTTCGGCGCGCGCGATATCGGCGCGGCGGGCGTCGACGGTCGCCAGCGCCTGCGCGAGCGCCACCTGGTACTGGCGGACGTCGAGCCGCACGAGCGGATCGCCGGCCTTGACGGGCTGGTTGTCGCGCACGTAGACGTCGGTCACGTAGCCGGCGACCTTCGGCGCGGCAGTCATGCTGTCCGCCTGCAGGTACGCATCGTTGGTGCTCTCGATGAAGCGGCCGACCGTCCACCAGCGGCCGAGCCACACCGCGCCGCCGACGGCCGCGAGCACGGCGACCGCGAGCAGGATGCGCCGCTTCGTTCCGCCGTTGCCGTTGCGCGGCGTTGTTCCGTTTTCCTGACGATCTGCTTTCTGTGGCGGGTCTTGTGGCGTCGACATGCGGGATCCAATTTATTCCAAGTGGAAGAATTATTCCAGTTGATAAAATTGTGTCAAGTAGAATGTCGATCGATCGAATGACGAGGAAGGCATGAACGAAGCGAAGAAGCTGCGCCGCACGTCGGCGGGCGGCTACGCACGCGGCGACGAAACGCGCCAGCGGATCATCGAGGCGGCGATCGAACTGTTCGGCGAGCGCGGGTTCGCGGGCGCGTCGACGCGCGAGATCGCCGCGAGGGCGGGCGTGAACGCGCCGGCGCTCCAGTACTACTTCGAGAACAAGGAAGGCGTGTACCGCGCGTGCGTCGAGACGATCGCCGAGAGCGGCTGGCAGGTGTTCGCGCCGGCGGTCGGCCATGCGCGGGCGATGCTCGACGCCGACGCGAGCGTCGACGAACTGATCGATGCGTTCATCGGGCTGCTGCGTGCGTTGTCGGACCGGATGTTCACCGCGCCGAAGACGATGAACCAGCGGATGTTCTTCGCACGCGAGCAGGGCGGCCAGGAACCGGCGAGCGCGAGCGAAATCCTGATGACGCGCATGCGCAAGCCGCTGAACGACGTGTGCGCCGAGCTGATCGGCCGCATCACGGGGCGGCCGGCCGACGATTCCGTCACGCGGTTGCGCGCGCTGAGCCTGTTCGGGCAGCTCACGGTGTTCCACATCGCGCAGCGTTCGGCGCTGCAGTTGCTCGAATGGGACGCTTTCGACGGCGAGCGCGCGGCGCTCGTGACCGAAACGATCGCCGACCAGACGCGCGTGCTGCTCGAGCAATGGCATGCGCAGCGCGATGCGGGGGCCGTCGATGCGCAATCCGCGCCGAAGCGCGGGCAGGGTGCCGCGGCGAAACGCGCGGCGAAGCCGCGGGCGGCGCCTCCCGCCGCGAAAAGCACGGCCCGCGTGAAGAAGCCTGCCGCGCGTTGAGCGCGACGGATCACTTGCTCCCGACGATCAACCCGGCTTGTGCTCGGCCGCGTCGGGCGCCGGCGGCCGGGCTGCCGTATCGGCGGCGTTCGGCGTGTCGGCGCGCAGGTCGTTTTCGTCGTGGCCGACCGGCTGCGATCCGTCCGCATAGGCCACGACGCTGCGCTGCGGATTGGCGATCCGGATTCCGCGTTCGCGGAACGTCTGCGCGATCCGCCGGTTGAATTCGCGCTGCACGCTCCAGCGCGCCGAGTCCGTGCATTGCATCTGTCCGGCCAGCGCGAGCGCCGCGCCGTCGACCTGGTCGATGCCCCAGTAGCTGAAGTCCGACAGAATGCCGTCGTGGTACTTCGGGTCGTCGCGCAACGCGGCGCCGATTTCCTTCAGCGTCGCGATCGCGCGGTCGATGTCCTCGTCGTACGCGATGCTGACCTTGACCGCCGCGTTGCCGAGCCCTCGATTCGTATTGTTGACGGTCGTCACCGAGCTGAACGGGATCGTGTACAGCGACCCGTCGCCGGCGCGCAGCCGCACGGTGCGGATCGACAGGTATTCGACCGTCCCCGACACGCCGGCGAGCGTGACCCAGTCGCCGACCTGCATCGCGTTTTCCATCAGCAGGAAGATCCCGGTGATGAAATCCTGCACGAGCTTCTGCGAGCCGAAACCGAGCGCGACGCCGAAGATGCTGGCGCCGGCCAGCAGCGGACCGACGTTCACGCCGAGTTCGCTGAGGCCCGTCAGCACGACGACGAGCGCGATCATCACGAACAGCAGCGAGCGCAGCATCGGCAGCAGCGTGCGCAGCCGCGCGGCCCGCACCAGGTTGCCTTCGCGCGTCCAGCGTTGCAGGCGGCGCTCGATCGCGATGTTGGCCGCTTCCCACACGACGAGCGCGACGATCGCCGCGATCGCGATCGTCACCAGCGCGGAGGCGAGCCGGTGGCCGATCGTGCCCGTCTCGAACGCGCGGAAGATCGGCACGCCCCAGATCTGCAGCAGCAGCAGGAGCGTCACGATGCCGAGCGCGCCCGACACGATCCGGCGCAGCAGCGGGTAGTAGCGGTACGCGTGCAGATGAACGAGCGTGCGGTCGTCCTCGCGGCGCTGGAACAGCCGCGCGAGCGCGCCGAACACGACGATCGACACCATCCGCATCGCGATCATCGCGGCGATCGAGCGGCCGCCGAGCGTGATCAGCACGCGGTAGCCGTTGTGGACGTCGAGCGCCCACACGAACCACAGCGCCATCACGATGAAGACCGAGACGGGCGCCCATGCGTCGGCGAGCGCGTTGCCGACGACCGTGAAGGTCGGACGATCCGCGCCGGCGGCACGGATCCGTGCCGCGACCGGCCGGCGACACCGCAGGATCAGCACCGAGATCATCACGTGCCCGACGAGCGCGACGGCCTTCAGCAGCGCGACATGCCCGGCTTCGGTCAGGCCGAAGTTCGCGGCGATCTCGACGGCCGCCGTGCACGCGCCGACCACGATCACGATCCGCGCGATCGAGCGTTGCGCGAACCCGGCCCATGCATCGCTGATATGCAGCAGCCGCAACTGCCGCGCGTCGGGCTGGAAGAACAGCCGGCTGACGATCGTGACGAGCCGGCAAATCACGTAGGTGTCGATCAATGCTTCGAGCGCGGATTCGATCGGCGTATCTGTCTCGACGAGCAGCGACATCGTCAGGCTCGCGACGCCGACGAACACGAGCAGCGGCACCGCGCGCAGCGCGAGACTGACGAGCGCGCGCGGCATCCGGTGCAGCAGCGTGGTGTGTCGGCGCGCCTGGCCCCGGCTTGGGGAGGGCGAGGGCGCGGTGTCCGCAGCGTCGGCGGCTGCGGCGTCGGGCGGGGGGGACGTGTCGGACGGCGGCGCGCGATCCTCGTCCGATGCGGCGGAATCGGGCGCGGAGCCGCGCGATGCATCGGCGCGGCGCGCGGCCACCGTCGCCAGCGCGCGTCGCAGCAGCCGCTTCGCGAGCCATTCGACGACGAGCGCAGGCAGAAGCACCGCGAGGAGGATCCCGAGCGTGCGTGTCAGATCCGCACGCTGGTCGGCGCGCGCGAGCTTGTCGTGCCACCAGCTTCCCACCGAACCGATGTCGAGCAGCGAGCGCAGCGATTCCTGCAGCGCGTTGCCGATCTGCGCGGCCCAGCGCGATCCCTGGCGGACGAGCATCGATGCGAGCCCGTTCGACGTGAGCGCCGCCGGCGCCGCGGCAGCCGATGCGCCGCTGGCCGCGGACGCCGCGCTTGCCGGTACGGCGGGCGCGCTCAATGCGCCGACGGCCGCGATGGCGCGCAGCGTCGTTTCGACCTGCGCGCGCTCGCGCGGGTTTTCGAGCACATTCAGTGCCTGCCGCGCCTCTTGCGGTGTCAGCGCGGGCGCGGCGTCGGAGGTGGCCGACGCGGCGGCCGGGGCAGGAGCGGCCGCGTGGGCGGCCGAGACGACGGCGGCGAGCAGCCAGCCGAGGAGGATATGGCGCATGGCGTGGGCATGCGGGTGCGTCTCGTCACGCGGCCCGCGAGGCTGAATGATGGACGGAAGTTAACATGATCGCGATCGGAACCGAATAGTTCCGTCGCCGGCTATTCGATCGGGCATGAACGAGGCGGCGCGGGCGTTGGCGGGGCAGGTGCGCAAGCCGTGTGCCGGCTGCCGGCCGTCCGATATCGGCGGGAACGTCCTGCTTGCGTGGCCGTAAGGCGTCTGTAACGCGTGCATGCCGGTGCCGATCGGCGATGCGCCGCTGCGCGGGCGTTCGTCCGGCCACGACCGACGCTTGCACCGCATCATATGAATTGGGATTCCTGATGAATCATGCTGGCTCGTCGTGAAATACCGGCAAGACATGCTCGGCGATTTCCTCGATGACGTCGCGCACGGGTCGGTCCGATCCAGGGTTCAGCGTGACGTGGTGCGTCCCCGCCGCACGCATCTCATGCAGGATGTCGACCAGCGCGCGCCGTCCGGTCGCATAGCCGAGCGGCAGCGCGGTGGCCGGCGTATCGGGATGCGCGGCGAGATCGAGCCGCATCGATACGCCGAATGCGCGAAATTCCGGCGACCCGAGCCGGTCGACCGCCGCGCGCCACATCGAATAGCGGGCACGCTGCGTATCCGGATCGCGGTGATACGTCATCCAGCCGATCGCATGCCGGGCGATCCAGTCGACGCTCTGTCCGCCCGAGCCGACCGCGAGCATCGGCACCGCGTCGCCGCCGCGCGGCAGCAGCGTGAATTCGGGCGCATCGGGCGGCGCGTGGTCGGGCAGCACGCGCGACGGCACGTCGAGCGCGGCCGCGACGACTTCCCAGTGCGCGCGATAGCGGTCGCGCCGGGTGTCCGCGTCGACGCCGAACGCCGCATATTCGGGCGGCCGGTCGCCCGAGCCGAGCCCGAGGATGAAGCGCCCGCCCGACAGCGTCGCGACCGACAGCGCGCCTTTCGCGATATGCAGCGGATGACGCAGCGGCAGCACGATCGCGCCGCTGGCGAGCGCGATCCGGCGGGTGCGCGACGCCAGCGCGCCGAGCAGTACCCACGGGTCGAGGTGACCGACCGGGTCGGGATAGTCGGCGCTGTTCAGCGGCACGTCGCGAATCCACAGCGCGCGAAAGCCGAGCGAATCGGCCAGCGCCGCGAGTTCGAGCTGTTCGTTGAAGTCCGCGACGATGCGGCCGCTGCGAAGCAGCGGAAGCGTGAGGCCGATCGACAGCCGTCCGGCCGAGAAGACACGATGCGCGATGTCGGGGCGGGCGGGAGTGGAGGTGGTCATGGTGAATCCTTGGCGGCGACGCAGCGGGAACGCGCGGCGTTCAGTGACCGAATGCTAGCGTGTTTGCGCGATGCACGAGCGGGACGGCCAGGCCTCGCGCTACCCGACCCGCAGCGTCGCGCCCTGCGGCGCGAGCCGCGGGCGTGACGCCACGCCCTGCGGCGCGCGGCCGTCGCGACCGCAGCGGCAGGCCGGCGTGCGGGAGCCGATATCGAACCGGTGCTTCGTATCGGACATGCGGCGCGTGCGGGTTCCAGCCGGCGCCGGTGGCGGGGCGGAAACGGGCGAGGCCGGCCGCTCGCGTCCGATCGCGACGCCGGCCGCGGGGCGATTGTCAGGGCGCCGGCCGCGGCGCACGGCGACGACGCGACGATGCCGGCGACGCGTTTCAGTTTCGAAACGTTCGCGCTTCCCGACGGGGCGCGATGCCTGCCCGCGGCCCGCGAGGCCTTGCGGCATGAAGCATGGTGCGCTCCTTGCATGGTTGTATGGGCCGTGAGTGCGATCGCGGGTGCAGTCGGCTCGGCAATCGCTTCAGTGGGTCGGACATATCGAAGACGGGGACAAGAGAATGAAAAAAGACCGAAACGCAACGTGTCGTGTTGCAAACATGAATCGCCGACCTGCCAGGGTATTCGCTTCGCCGTCGATTGCGGCGACGTGAGCGAGCGGCTTTCCGTTCCATCCGGGTAATCGGGTTCGTTCCGAACGACGGCGTGCATGCGTGACGCACGCGTCCGACCGGTGCCGGTCGGCCGTCGGGGGCGAACCGCGTGCAGGCGGATGGCCCCGGCCCGGATCCCGGAATCGTCATGCCTTGGCGCAACGCACGTCGTCGCGCGACGCATGCGTTTGCATGCCGCGCATTGCGCCGGCATGACGAGCGCATCGAACGGGATCGGGTCGGGAAAGCCGGCGACGCGCCGACGTGCGCGATCGGGCGGAACACGCGGAGTCCAGGGGAGCGTCCGTCGATCGCGGCATGACGGACGTCGCGACATTGTGCTGTCAGTTGATCCACTACCCCGATGGATCAATTGTTGAAGCGCCCGTCGCCGAGCGGCGACGGGCGTCTTTTTGTCCGCGCCCGCGTGCCGTGGCGGCGGCCGGCCCGATCGCACGGCGTTCTGTATCATGTGCTGGCGTGCGTGGCGGCCCGTGCGGGCGCACGGCCTGCCGGCGCGACCGATCACGTTGCCAACATGAACGATAACGCCTTGCCCGATTCTTCCATCGCCGACGCCGATCCGGCCGCGCTCGATGCGCTGCAGACGTTCGTCGAGCGTCATCCTCGCCTGCTCGTGCTGACCGGCGCGGGCATCAGCACCGATTCCGGCATTCCCGGTTACCGCGACCGCAATGGCCAATGGATGCGCTCGCCGCCGATTCAGCTTCACGAATTCCTCGGCTCCGACGCCGCGCGGCGCCGCTACTGGGCGCGCAGCATGATCGGCTGGCCGGTCGTCGGCCGCGCGCGGCCGAACGGGTCGCATGTCGCGCTGGCGCGGCTCGGCGGCGCGGGCCGGATCGAGCGCCTCGTCACGCAGAACGTCGACGGCCTGCATCAGCGCGCGGGCAGCGGCGACGTGATCGAACTGCACGGCGGCATCGACGGCGTGACCTGCCTCGACTGCGGCGCGCATCATGCGCGGGCCGCGATCCAGACCGTGCTCGAAGCCGACAATCCCGAGCTGCTGGGCGCGCAGGCCGAGCCGGCCGCGGACGGCGACGCGCACCTCGAATGGGCTGCGCTCGATACGTTCCGCATCCCGGCGTGCCCCGCGTGCGGCGGCCTGCTGAAGCCGGCGGTCGTGTTCTTCGGCGAGAACGTGCCGCGCGAGCGCGTGGCGCTGGCGTCGCAGGCGCTCGAGGCGGCCGACGCGTTGCTCGTCGTCGGCTCGTCGCTGATGGTGTATTCCGGCTACCGCTTCTGCGTGTGGGCGCAGGCGCAGCACAAGCCGGTCGCCGCGCTCAATCTCGGCCGTACGCGCGCCGACCCGATGCTGACGCTGAAGGTCGAGGCGCGCTGCGCCCCCGCGCTCGACGCACTCGTGGCGCGGCTGGGACTCGGGCGCAACGGCGACACGAAGGAGCATGCATCGTGACCGGCGCCCCGACTTCGCCCGATCCGTCCGCGCGGCTGTCGGCGCCGGCGGCCGAACGCAATCGCGGCCCGATCCTCGACGTGCTGCGCCGCGTGCTGCCCGCGAGCGGCAGCGTGCTCGAAATCGCGAGCGGTACCGGACAGCACGTCGTGCACTTCGCGCAGGCGTTGCCGGGCCTGCACTGGCAGCCGAGCGATCCCGATGCGCACGCGCGGCGTTCGATCGCCGCGTGGGTCGCGCATGCGGGCCTCGAGAACGTCGCCGGGCCGCTGGCGTTCGACGTGCGCGACACGCCATGGCCGGTCGCGGCGCTCGACGCGATCGTCTGCATCAACATGATTCATATCTCGCCGTGGGCCTGCACCGACGCGCTGTTCGCGGGTGCGTCGCGCGTGCTGCGGCCGGGCGGCGTGCTGTTCCTGTACGGCCCGTACCGTCGCGAAGGCCGGCATACGGCGCCGTCGAACGAAGCCTTCGACCGGCAGTTGCGCAGCCGCGACCCGTCGTGGGGCGTGCGCGATCTCGAGACCGTGGTCGCGCTCGGCCTCGATCGCGGGCTCGACTGCATCGAGGTCGTCGAGATGCCGGCGAACAACCTGAGCGTCGTGTTCCGGCGCCTGCCGCACGCGGAGCAATGACACGCAAGCGCGCAGCGCCGCCGGGTTTCCACTATCCTTTCGCCTGTGCGCGCGGCCCGGCTCGGGTCGCGCCCCGTTTTTTCCGGAGAATTGACTAATGGGCAAACAAGCAATCGGTGTGATCGGGCTCGCGGTGATGGGCCGCAATCTCGCACTCAATATCGAGAGCCGCGGTTACGCGGTGTCGGTGTACAACCGCAGCCGCGAGAAAACCGACGAACTGATCGCCGAATTCCCCGGCCGCAATCTGGTGCCGACCTATACGCTCGAGGAATTCGTCGCGTCGCTCGAAACGCCGCGCCGGATCCTGATGATGGTGAAGGCCGGGGAAGCGACCGATGCGACGATCGCATCGCTCAAGCCGCTGCTCGAGAAGGGCGACGTGCTGATCGACGGCGGCAACACGCACTTCACCGACACGATCCGTCGCAACCAGGAACTCGCGCAGTCGGGCCTGCATTTCATCGGCACCGGCGTGTCGGGCGGCGAAGAGGGCGCGCTGCGCGGCCCGTCGATCATGCCCGGCGGCCAGCGCGACGCGTACGACCTCGTCGAGCCGATCCTCAAGCAGATCGCCGCGAAGGCGCCGTCGGACGGCGAGCCGTGCGTCGCGTACATGGGGCCGGACGGCGCGGGCCACTACGTGAAGATGGTTCACAACGGCATCGAATACGGCGACATGCAGCTGATCGCCGAAAGCTACTCGGTGCTGAAGGACGTCGCGGGCCTGACCAACGACGAACTCGGCGCGGTGTACACCGAATGGAACCAGGGCGAGCTCGACAGCTACCTGATCGAGATCACGTCGAAGATCTTCGGCAAGAAGGACGAGGAGACCGGCAAGCATCTCGTCGACGTGATCCTCGATCGCGCCGCGCAGAAGGGCACCGGCAAGTGGACGAGCCAGAATGCGCTGGATCTCGGCGTGCCGCTGCCGCTCATCACGGAGTCGGTGTTCGCGCGCGTGCTGTCGTCGCTGAAGACCGAGCGCGTCGCGGCCAGCAAGATCCTGTCGGGCCCGGCCGCCGCGCCGTTCGACGGCGATCGTGCCGCGTTCGTCGAAGCGGTGCGCCGCGCGCTGTACCTGAGCAAGGTGATCTCGTACGCACAGGGCTTCGCGCAACTGCGCACGGCGTCGGAAGAGTACGGCTGGAACCTCGATCTCGGGACGATCGCGAAGATCTTCCGCGCCGGCTGCATCATCCGCGCGCGCTTCCTGCAGAAGATCACCGACGCGTACGCGAAGGATCCGGCGCTCGCGAACCTGCTGCTCGACCCGTACTTCAAGGACATCGCCGCGAACTACCAGGCGTCGCTGCGCGACGTCGTGGTGGCCGCGGTGAAGGCCGGCGTGCCGGTCCCGGCGTTCGCATCGGCGGTCGCGTACTTCGACAGCTACCGTTCCGAGCGGCTGCCGGCGAACCTTGTGCAGGCGCAGCGAGACTTCTTCGGCGCGCATACGTTCGAGCGCACCGACAAGCCGGGCAGCTTCCACGCGAACTGGTCGTAACCGGCCGGCGGCGGCCGCATTGTTGCGAAAATCTATTCTTTGAATAGGGTTTTTCTATCCCGGATGCCGACATTGTTGGCTCCGGGGAAACAGTGTTTTCGCTCTTTCATGGTTTTCCCTAGGTGCTGACGGGACTAAACTTTGTTCCATCGCTGCAGACATGGTGTGTGCGGCGGAGCAAAAAAATCCCGGAGGTAATCATGAAATCGCTGATCGCAACGTTCGCTGCTGCTGCTGTCCTCGCCGTTCCCGCCGTCTCGTTCGCCCAACAGAACGCGCCCGTCACCCGTGCACAGGTGAAGGCCGAGCTGGTCCAGCTGCAACAGGCCGGCTACAAGCTGGGCAGCGACCGGACCAACTACCCGGAAGGCATCCAGGCTGCCGAAGCCCGTGTGAACCCGCAACAGAACGTCGCTGCGGCCGACACGACCGGCTACGGTGCGCAACCGGCCGCCGGCCAGGAATCGGGCGCACCGGCTGCGGCCAAGACCGGCTGGCAAGTCAAGCGCATCTCGGACGGCGCACCGGTCTACAAGGGTCGTTAATGGTACGGCCGCGCTGGCGACCGGATCCGACCCCCTGTAGTACAACAGCCCGTCGTACCGCTAGTGCGGTACGACGGGCTGTTTTCATTGGCGGCGCGCGATGCGCCGCCGTTCAGTGCAGCGGGCGTCTGCCGCGCCCGATATCGCGAAACAGCGCTTCGGCCGGTTCCAGTACCTGCAGCCACGTTTCGTCGTAACCGCTCAGCGTATCGAGTGCGTCGCGCAGCCGTTCGATCGCGAGGACCGGCAACTCGACGCTGTGGCGCGTGGCGCCGGTCAGGTGCGTGACGCTCGCCAGCTGGACGAGCGCGTCGGCCGCTTCGGCGACGTCGGTCGCGAACAGCAGGTGCCGGTTGAGCAATTCGACCAGACCGCTGGAACCGGCGAAATCGTCGGCGTCGAGCTGCACGGAGAGAAACGTCGCGTTATTCATTGTCATGCTCCTCGTTGTCGTTGGATCGCGCTGCGCATCACCGAGTATAGGCGGCGATCGAAGCGGAGAATATGACGGGGCCGATACGGGCGGCGAGGGTGGCGGCACCCCGCAGGGAAATCTCCGAAGCCCCGGCCGGGCGGCCCGCCCGGCGCGGTTCGCGGCCCGCCGGCGCGCCCGCGCGACGCCGCAAGATTGTTTCCGGATCCGCCAACTGTCGGAGCCTCGACCGCCACAAATGGTATCTTTGCCGATCGGGACGCGCGAAAAAGGGGCCGGTGAGCTCATTCGCGCCGACGTCCCGCTGTGGAAACTGACGGCCGCGACAGCGGTCGGATACTGGTTGATCCGGCCGTTCGGCCGGACATCGTGCGTCGCGTGCCGGGGGGCGGTGGGCGGCGCAACGACGGCAAATCCGGGAGGACCCTTGAGAGAAACTATTCCCATCCACGACGCGCTCACGCGCTGGCTGCCGCAGGCGGCGCTCGTTGCCGCGGCCATCGCGCTTGCGGGCTGCACGATGACGCCGTGGACCGACAGTTGGCAACCCACGCGTCAACCGGCGCCCACGTCGGCGGCGACGCCGGGCGTGATTGCCGGCTATTACCGCGTGAACCCGGGCGACACGCTGGCGGGCATCGCGAGCGCCTACGGGCAGCGCGTGCAGGACGTGGCCAGCTGGAACCACATGGCGCCCACCGACGCCGTGTCGCCGGGCCAGGTGCTGCGGGTCGCGCCGCCGCCGGCCGCGACCTCGTACGGGCAGCCGCCCGCGGCGGCCGCCCAGCCGGGCTCGCTCGCATGGCCGGCCACGGGCGTCGTCGCGACACCGTTCTCGGCCGGCAAGACGCGCGGCGTCGTGATTGCCGCGTCCGGGCCCGACCATTCGGTGCGGGCCGCGGCAAACGGGCGCGTGGTGTACGCGGGCTCCGGCGTCAAGGCGTACGGTCCGCTCGTGATCCTGAAGCACGACAACGGGCTCATCACGGCCTACGGGCACAACGGCAAGCTGCTCGTCAACGAGGGCGACGCGGTGCGCCAGGGGCAGCCGGTCGCCGAAATGGGCACCGACGCGAGCGGTCGTTCGACGTTCGAGTTCGAGGTCCGTCAGAACGGCAAGGTCGTCGATCCGATGAACTTCCTGCCGCGCAACGGCGGCTGATCGTCGGCATCGCCACGTGTGCGCCGGGTGGCGCACACGTTCCCGCCCCTTTCATCTTTTCCGCCTTCATCCTTCCTCGAGCGTCGCGGCGCCGGACTGTCTCGCACGATTGCCGAGCCAGCAAATGCCCAATGCGAGCGCTGCCGCGCCGAACGCGATCAGCGAACACTGGATCGCGACGGGCAGGTAGCCGTGCGGCCGCGGATCGACGAACGGGTAGGGATACCAGTTCTCCACCGCGCCGCGCACGAGCGTATAGCCGAGATAGACGACCGGAAAGCCGAGCCATGCGAATGCGCTGCGGCGCGGAATCGGCGAGCGCGGTTCGACATACAGCCAGTCGCACAGCATCACGAGCGGCACGATCCGGTGCAGTACCCAGTTGTTGAACGCTGGCGTGACGTGGCGCAGCGCATCGAGCCGCGCGAGCAGGAGCTCGTAGACGATCGCGGTGATCAGCACGTACAGCACCGCCGCGCCGCGCATCGATTCGTAGCGGGCCGAGCCGGGGCGTGCGATGCGCCATAGCCCCGCGGCCAGCATCGCGGCCGCGTAGAGGCTGCTCAGTTGCGTGAAGTAGCTGAGGTAGTTGCCGAGATGGAAGTTCGGCAGGCGCCAGTAGTCGGCGACGCTGTGCAGCGTGGTGGACACCGCGAGCAACGCGGCGATCAGCCGGTAGGCCGCAACGAAGAACGCTTTGCTCATGATGCCCGTGCGCCGTCGCACCAAAGCTTCATCGTGCCACAGCCGCCTGCGTGCGCGATGCGGATTTTCCATAGGGCGGCCTTGTGCGGCGTGCGTCGACGATACGTCGGATATTTGATCGCGCCGTGCAAAACCGGACGCCCGTGCGGCTACAATCGCCACAGCATTGCCAGGCGTCGGCCGGTTGCAACCGGCGCCTTCCCCGAATACAACACGAGACGAAGCATGAAAAACATCCTCGCGAAACAGACGCGCTACAGCTCGCCCGCGATCTTCTTCCACTGGGCCATCTTCGTGCTGGTCGCGCTGGCCTACCTGGCCATCGAGATTCGCGGCCCGAAAGGCAGCGACAGCCGTGCGTTCTGGATGAATGTGCATCTGACGGCCGGTACGTTCGTCCTCGTGCTGTCGGTACTGCGCGTGCTGTGGCGAGTCGTCAGCCGCGTGCCGGAAGCGATTCCGCAGGCGGCGCTGCTGCGCTGGCTGTCGAAGCTCGCGCATGTCGCGCTCTACGTGTTCATCATCGCGCAGCCGCTGCTCGGCATCATGATGATCAACATGGGCGGCAAGCCGGTGTCGCTCGACTGGCTCGGCGTGTCGTTCACGCTGTTCGGCCCCGACAAGGCGCTGCGGCCGACGATCAAGGAAGCGCACGAGCTGATCGGCAACGCGTTCTATTTCGTGATCGGCCTGCATGCGCTGGCCGCGCTCTACCATCACTTCATCCGGCGCGACGACGTGCTGCGGCGCATGGCGCCCTGATCGTCCCGTTTCCGGCGCGCGCAGCACGCGGGGGCGCATGGTTGCGTTGACAACCATGCGCCCCCGGTTCGTTTACGGTCGCCCGCACTGTTCACCACGTCGAACATTCTGTAACATCTCGGCTGCCTTTACATTCCGCTTACTCGTCGCCGCGCATGCTGCACCGACACCGTCACCTGACTGCCTGGCTTGGCTTGCTCGCGATCTGGATCGCGATCGCGGCGCCGCTGGTGTCGCAGTGGCGTATCGCGCAGGCGGCCACGCCCGATGCGATCGTCTGCAGTACCGAGCATGGTGCGCATCGTTCGTCCGATACGGGCGGCATGCACGGTCATGCACTGCATCTCGACGCGTGCGGCTACTGCGGCTTCTTCGCGCATAGCCCGGCCATCGGCGCGCCTGCCGCCGCATCGGTCGACTCCATTCCCGTCGTTTCCGCTTCCGCCGTCGCGTCGCCTGCCGTCGCGGCGCGCAGCGACCGCTATCCGCGCGCCTATCCACGCGCACCGCCCGAGCGCGCCTGACGCGTTTCCCGCCGTTCCTACTTCCGCCGATATCCGTGCGGCCCGTCGAGGCCGCGCGGAGGGCGTCACTCGGGCTTTCGATCATGACCAATTTCCAGTTGCGTGCGCCGCGGGCGCCACGCAATGCCTGTGCGCGGCCCTTGCCGCGCATGCTGAAACTCACCGTTCCCGCGCTGGCTGCCAGCGCGCTGGCAGCGAGCGCCGCCGCGGCCGACACCCCGCATGCGGCCGGCGCGCCGGCGGACGCCGCCGCCGTGCTGTTGCCGCCCGTCGAAGTCGTCGCGTCGCCGCTGTCGACGCCGCTCGTCGTCGTCACGGATCCGAAGGCGCCGCGTCAGCCGCTGCCGGCGAGCGACGGCGCCGATTACCTGAAGACGATCCCCGGCTTCACGTCGATCCGCAGCGGCGGCACGAACGGCGACCCCGTGCTGCGCGGGATGTTCGGGTCGCGACTGAACATCCTGGCGAACGGGATGCCGACGCTCGGCGCGTGCCCGAACCGGATGGACGCGCCGACGTCGTATATCGCGCCGGAAAGCTATGACAAGGTCACCGTCGTGAAGGGGCCGCAGACGGTGTTGTACGGTCCGGGCGCGTCGGCCGGCACCGTGCTGTTCGAGCGCGTGACGCCGCGTTTCGAGCGCCCCGGCATGCGCTTCGACGGCAGTCTCGTCGGCGGGTCGTTCGGCCGCAACGACCAGAACCTCGACCTGAGCGCCGGCACGCCGGACGTCTATGGCCGCGTGACCGCAAACCACGCGCATTCGCAGGACTACGAGGACGGCAACGGCAACACCGTGCCGTCGCAGTGGGACAAGTGGAACGCCGATGCGGCGCTCGGCTGGACCCCCGACGACCATACGCGCGTCGAGCTGACCGCCGGCACCGGCGACGGCTATGCGCGCTACGCGGGCCGCGGGATGGACGGCGCGCATTTCCGCCGCGAGACGTTCGGCCTGTCGTTCGACAAGCGGCATCTCGGCGACGTGCTCGACCGGATCGAGGCGCGCGTGTACTACAACGAAGCCGATCATGTGATGGACAACTACACGTTGCGGCAACCCGACCCGACGAGCAGCATGCCGATGCGGATGGCCGCGGACGTGCGACGCCGCACGGTCGGCGCACGGGCGGCCGCGACGTTCCGCTTCGGCGACGACTTCAAGCTCGTCGCGGGCGTCGATGCGCAATCGAACCGGCTCGATTCGCGCTCGTCGATGGGGCAGCAGAACTACCGCGACCAGCCGTGGGATGCGCAGGCGACGATGTGGAGCGCGGGCGTGTTCGGCGAGTTGACGTGGTATGCGAGCGACGTATCGCGCGTGATCGGCGGTGCGCGCGTCGACTATGCGAGCGCGCGCGACAAGCGTGCGATGACGCGCGGCATGATGACGAGCAAGCCGAACCCGACCTTCGACGACGACCGGACGAAGGTGCTGCCGAGCGGCTTCGTGCGCTACGAGCGCGATCTCGCGTCGCTGCCCGTCACGTGGTACGCGGGGATCGGCCACGCGGAGCGTTATCCGGACTACTGGGAACTGTTCTCGGCGACGCGCGGGCCGGCCGGCTCGGTCAACGCGTTCTCGGCGGTGCAGCCGGAGAAGACCACCCAGCTCGATATCGGCGCGCAATACAGGAGCGACCGGTTCGATGCATGGGTGTCGGCGTACGCGGGCTACGTACAGGACTTCATCCTGTTCAACTATGCGACCGGCATGATGGGGCCGACCACGCAGGCAACCAACGTCAACGCGCAGATCATGGGCGGCGAAGCGGGCGTGTCGTGGCGGCCGGTCGCGCCGCTGCGCGTCGAGACGTCGCTTGCGTATGCGTGGGGGCGCAACGTGGCGAGCGGCGATCCGCTGCCGCAGATGCCGCCGCTCGAAGCGCGCATCGGGGTCGAATACACGCGCGGCGCATGGTCGGCGGGCGGCCTGTGGCGCATCGTTGCGCCGCAGCATCGCTACGCACTGAACGAGGGCAACGTGGTCGGCACGGACTTCGGCCCGAGCGCCGGATTCGGCGTGTTGTCGCTGCATGCGCAGTACAACGTCAGCAAGACCGTGCAGATCTCGGTGGGCGTCGACAACGTGCTCGACAAGGCCTACACCGAGCATCTGAACCTTGCCGGCAACGCGGGCTTCGGCTATCCGGCGAACGCGCCGGTGATGGAGCCGGGGCGTACCGCGTGGGTGCGCGTGAGCGCGAAGCTGTAGCGCGCATCGCGCATGTGCGTCGCAGCATGCGCATGCATGAACGCCGCACCGCCCGAACGGGCGGTGCGCGTCAACCGATTAGAGAACCGTATCTAGTCGGGGCGCAAACGTTCGCGAGTCGTGCTTCACTCCCGCAGTCGACACACACGGTGCGCGCGATGCGGCATGCGTGTCGATCCGGTGTCATTCGCACCGGCAGCACAATAATCAGGAGAACATGCATGGCCAGATCGATGCGTTCCAGGGTAATGGCAGGGGCAGTGGCATGCGCGATGAGCGTCGCGCCGTTCGCGGGGACGGCCGCGCTGACGACGCTCGTGACGACGCGCACGGCGATGGCGGCAAGCGCGCCCGTCGACGACTATGCGACGACGCGCTATCCGATCATTCTCGTGCACGGGCTGACCGGCACCGACAAGTATGCGGGCGTACTCGAGTACTGGTACGGCATCCAGGAAGACCTGCAGCAGCATGGCGCGACCGTCTACGTCGCGAACCTGTCGGGCTTCCAGAGCGACGACGGCCCGAACGGGCGCGGCGAACAGTTGCTGGCGTACGTGAAGACGGTGCTCGCCGCGACCGGCGCGACCAAGGTCAATCTCGTCGGTCACAGCCAGGGCGGGTTGGCGTCGCGCTATGTCGCGGCCGTCGCGCCCGATCTCGTCGCGTCGGTGACGACGATCGGCACGCCGCATCGCGGCTCCGAGTTCGCCGATTTCGTGCAGGGCGTGCTCGCGTACGATCCGACCGGGTTGTCGTCGACGGTGATCGCTGCATTCGTCAATGTGTTCGGCATCCTGACGAGCAGCAATCACAACACGAACCAGGACGCGCTCGCGTCGTTGAAGACGCTGACCACCGCGCAGGCCGCCACCTACAACCAGAACTATCCGAGCGCGGGCCTCGGCGCGCCCGGAAGCTGCCAGACCGGTGCGTCGACGGAAACCGTCGGCGGTAACACGCATCTGCTGTATTCGTGGGCAGGCACGGCGATCCAGCCGACGCTTTCCGTGCTCGGCGTGACGGGGGCGACGGACACGAGCACCGTTCCGGTCGTCGATCCGGCGAACGCGCTCGACCTGTCGACGTTGGCGCTGTATGGCACGGGCACGGTGATGATCAACCGCGGCTCGGGCCAGAACGACGGGCTCGTGTCGAAGTGCAGCGCGCTGTACGGCAAGGTGCTGAGCACGAGCTACAAGTGGAACCATCTCGACGAGATCAACCAGTTGTTGGGCGTGCGCGGCGCGTATGCGGAAGATCCGGTCGCCGTGATCCGCACGCATGCGAACCGGTTGAAGCTCGCGGGCGTGTGATCGATGGCGGCACGTGAAGGGCGCGCGCCGCTGACGCGGCGCGTGGCGATCTACGGTGTCGCGGGGCTGGCGGCGATTGCCGGCGTCGCGATGTGGAGCGGTGCGGGATCGCATCGCGGCACGGGCGTCGCGAGCGCCACGCCGGATACGGCCGCGGTGGGCGGTGTGGCGGCTGCCGCGCCGCAGCCCGCCGTGCCGGCGAGTGCGGCCCTGCCGCCGTCGCTCGCCGGTTCCAGCGCGCCACGGTTGCCGCTCGATGCGGGCGGGCATCTCGCGAAGTCGCGCGCGGTGCGCGATTTCTTCGACTATTGCTTGAGCGCACGGAGCGACCTGAGCGCGGCCGCGCTCGATGCGTTCGTCGTACGCGAGATTGCCGCGCAACTCGACGGCACGGTCGCGCAGGCCGAGGCGCTCGACGTATGGCACCGGTATCGCGCGTATCTCGATGCGCTCGCGACGTTGCGCGATGCCGGAGCGGTCGACAAGTCGGACCTCGGCGCGCTGCAGGTCGCACTGGATCAGCGCGCGTCGATCGCGTACCGCACGCTCGGCGACTGGAGCCAGCCGTTCTTCGGCGCGGAGCAGTGGCGGCAGCGCTACGACCTGGCGCGATTGAAGATCGTTCAGGATCGCTCACTGACGGATGCGCAGAAGGCCGAGCGGCTCGCGGCGCTCGAACAGCAGATGCCGGCCGACGAACGCGACGCGCAGCAGCGGGTGGATCGGCAGCGCGCCGCGATCGACCGGATCGCGCAATTGCAGAAGAGCGGCGCGACGCCCGATGCGATGCGCGCGCAACTGACGCAGATGCTCGGCCCCGAGGCGGCGGCACGCGTCGCGCAGATGCAGCAGGACGATGCGTCGTGGCAGAGCCGTTACGCGGATTACGCGGCGCAGCGTGCGCAGATCGAATCGGCCGGCCTGTCGCCGCAGGATCGCGACGCGCAGATTGCCGCGCTGCGGCAGCGCGTGTTCACGAAGCCCGGCGAAGCCGTGCGCGCGGCATCGCTCGATCGTGGAGCGGGCAGCGCGCATTGACGAATCGGGTGCCGCCGTATGCGGCGGGCTTCATGCCGCGCGCGTGATGTCCCGCGGCAGATGGTGCTCGATGGTATCGGCGAGCGTGTCGAACGCGGGGCGGATGCCTTCGTGCGCGACGCATGCATAGCCGAGCAGCAGGCCCTGCCGCGCGGTGTCGAGGTTGCTGTAGTAGCTGGTGAGCGGGCGCACGATCACGCCCGCGTCGAATGCGCTCTGCGTGACCGCGCGATCGTCGCACGCGCCGGGCAGGCCGAGCACCAGATGCAGGCCGGCCTCGTCGCCCATCACCGGCAGCGCGTCGCCGAAGCGCGCGCGGATCGCGTCGATCATCAGTTGCCGGCGCTCGCCGTACAGCGTGCGCATTCGTCTGACGTGCGAAGTGAGATGGCCGTCCATGATGAATTCGGCGAGCACGGCCTGCTGCATCAACTGGCCTTCGCGATACAGCTCCGACAGCCCGGTGCGGAAGGTGTCGACCAGATGCTCGGGCACGACCATGTAGCCCATCCGCAGCCCCGGGAACAGCATCTTGCCGAGACTGCCGACGTAGATCACGCGGCCGCCGTCGTCGAGCCCCTGCAGCGACGCGAGCGGGCGGCTGCCGTAGCGGAATTCGCTGTCGTAGTCGTCCTCGATGATCCAGCAGCGGTGCTGGCGCGCATATTCGAGCAGCATGCGGCGCCGCGCGAGACTCATCACCATCCCGAGCGGGTACTGATGCGACGGCGTGACGAGCACGAGCCGCGGCGGATGCTGCATGTCGCTCGCGCGCGGGTCGAGCCCTTCCTGGTCGACCGGCACCGGCGCGAGCGCGAGGCCGGCCGCCTGCAGGACGCTGCGCACGCCCCAGTAGCACGGTTCCTCGACCCACGCGCGATCGCCGATGTCGGACAGCAGTCGCACCGCGAGATCGATCGATTGATGGATGCCCGTCGTGATGATCACCTGGTCCGGCGAGCATTTGACCGAGCGCGCGACGCGCAGGTAATCGGCGAGCGCGCGCCGCAGCGGCCGGTAGCCGCCGCCCGGCGCATAGGTCAGCAACTCCGGATTGGCTTCCTTCCACAGCCGCGCCTGCAGGCGGCTCCACGTGCGGCTCGGGAATTCCGACACGTCCGGCACGCCCGGCATGAACGCCCCCCACTGACGCCGCGAGACGCCCGCATGCTCGATCAACCGCCGCCCGCGCATCGACAGGCTGCCCTGCGCGTCGGGCGGCGGCGGTTCGTCCGCGACCGACGGCGGCGCGGCGCCCGGCACGCGGATCGCGGCGGCGTCCGGCCGCGTGTCGGCCACGTAGGTGCCGCTGCCGGTCGTCGTCAGCACGTAGCCTTCGGCCGTCAGCTGGTCGTACACGTGCAGGACCGTATTGCGCGCGATCGACAGGTCGGCCGCCAGCGTGCGCGAACTCGGCAGCTTTGTTCCTGGCCCCAATTCTCCGGTCAGGATGGCCTGCTGCATCAGTTGCAGCAGTTGCCGGTACATCGGTTCGGGCGAGCTGCGGTCGATGCGGGCGGAGAGCCAGTCGGCGACGATCACGGTATCCAAAGTGGTCCTACTTGGAATATTGAAATGGTTCCCTATTGTAGAACCGTGCACACCGTATAGTGACTCGCATCTCAAAATCAATTGTCGCGGAGCCAGGGGGACAGCACGATGAAGTCCGATGATGTGATCGTCAGTTTTCGCGGCGTGCGGAAGACCTACGACGGCGAGACGCTCGTCGTCAAATCGCTCGACCTCGACATCCGCCGCGGGGAATTCCTGACGCTGCTCGGGCCGTCCGGCTCGGGCAAGACGACCTGTCTGATGATGCTCGCCGGCTTCGAATTCCCGACCGGCGGGGAGATCCGCCTCGACGGCGAGCTGCTGAACAACGTGCCGCCGCACAAGCGCAACATCGGCATGGTGTTCCAGAACTACGCGCTGTTTCCGCACCTGACGGTCGAGCAGAACGTCGCGTATCCGTTGACGGTGCGCAAGCTGCCCGCCGCCGAGCGCGCGGAGCGCGTCGCGCATGCGCTGAGGATGGTGCAGATGGAGCGCTTCGCGAAACGCTATCCGGCGCAACTGTCGGGCGGCCAGCAGCAGCGCATCGCGCTGGCGCGCGCGCTCGTGTTCGAGCCGAAGCTGGTGCTGATGGACGAGCCGCTCGGCGCGCTCGACAAGCAGTTGCGCGAACACATGCAGTACGAACTGAAGGCGCTGCACGAAAAGCTCGGCGTGACCTTCGTGTACGTGACGCACGACCAGGGCGAGGCGCTGACGATGTCCGATCGCGTCGCCGTGTTCGACAAGGGCATCGTGCAGCAGCTCGACACCGTCGACCGCCTGTACGAATCGCCGTGCAACGAATTCGTCGCGAACTTCATCGGCGACAGCAACCGGCTGCGCGGCACCATCGCGCGCGTCGACGGCGAATTCTGCGAATTCCGGCTCGACGACGGCACGAAGCTCGTCGGCCGCCATATCGGCGAAGCCGCCGAGGGCGCATCGGCCGTCGCGTGCATCCGCCCCGAGCGCATGAGCCTCGCGGCGCACGGCGCGAACGGCGCGAACGGCGCCGCCAATTGCGTGAGCGGCGAGGCGCGCAGCCTCATCTATTTCGGCGATCACGTGCGCATGCGCTGCGTGCTGCCGGGCCAGGACGAATGCTTCGTGAAGGTGCCGCTCGGCACCGGCGCGCTCGACGCGTTCTCGCCCGGCGCGCCCGTCTCGCTTGCGTTCTCGCCCGAACATTTGCGCGTATTCGCGTGAGCATGGCTAACCCGGTTTTCCGCAGCACGTCGTCAACAACAACGCCCACTTCCACCACGAGAGGAGAGGAACCATCATGAAACGAGCAAGCTTCACGGCGCGCCGCACGGCGCTCGCGCTGGCACTGGTCGCGTTCGGCGCATCGGCCACGGCTGCCGAGCTCACGGTCGTCAACTTCGGCGGCGCGAACGGCGACGCGCAGAAGGTCGCGTTCAACCAGCCGTTCGAGAAGGCCACCGGCAACAAGGTCACGGCCGTCGAATACAACGGCGAGCAGGCGAAGGTGAAGGCGATGGTCGAGGCGAAGCACGTCAACTGGGACGTGGTCGAAGTCGAATCGGGCGACCTGAACCGCGGCTGCGACGAAGGGCTGTACGAGAAGCTCGACTGGTCGAAGATCGCGAAGAAATCCGACCTGATCCCGGAATCGCCGCAGGTGTGCGGCGTCGGCTTTTTCGTGTGGTCGACGGCGCTGTCGTACAACGCGGACAAGCTGAAATCGGCGCCGACCGGCTGGGCCGATTTCTGGAACGTGAAGAAATTCCCCGGCAAGCGCGGGATGCGCAAGGGCGCGCGCTATAACCTCGAATTCGCGCTGATGGCCGACGGCGTCGCGACGAAGGACGTCTACAAGGTGCTCGGCACGAAGGCCGGCCAGGATCGCGCGTTCAAGAAGCTCGACGAGCTGAAGCCGTACATCCAGTGGTGGGAAGCGGGTGCGCAGCCGCCGCAGTTCCTCGTCGCCGGCGACGTCGTGATGTCGACCGCGTACAACGGCCGCATCGACGCCGCGCAGAAGGAAGGCAAGAACCTGAAGGTCGTGTGGAACGGCAGCATCTACGACCTCGACTACTGGGCGATTCCGAAGGGCTCGCCGAACAAGGCGCTCGCCGAGCAGTACATCGCGTACACGCTGACGCCGAAGCCGCAGCAGGCGTATGCGCAGCACATCGCATACGGCCCGGCGAACGTCGCCGCGATCAAGTCGCTCGACGCGAAAACGCTCGCGAACCTGCCGAACTCGCCGGCTAACGGCAAGAACGCGGTGCTGGAGGACATCGGCTTCTGGACCGACCACAGCGACGAGCTCGAACAGCGTTTCGCTGCGTGGGCAACGAAGTAACCGGTCAGGCATCCTCACGGATGTCGTGATGCAACCGGCCGCGCGACGCGTCGATCGCGTCGCGCGGCATTCCGCCGGAGCGTGCCCGGCCGGAGAGAACCGTTGAATACGATGACGATTGCGCCTTCCTCGCCGTCGACCGCCGCACTCAAGCGCGAGCTGAAGGCTGCCGAGGCCCGCAAGCGCACGATGGCGCTGCTGCTGGTGGCGCCGCTCGCGATTTTCCTGCTGCTGATTTTCGTCGTGCCGATCGGCACGCTGCTCACGCGCGCGGTGCAGAACCCGGAGATCGCGACCGCGTTGCCGAACACGGTCGCCGCGTTGTCGGGCTGGGACCGCAAGACGCCGCCGGCGGACGCCGCGTATGCCGCGCTCGCGGCCGACATGACGAAGGTGGCCGACAGCGAGGCGATGGGCGCGCTCGCACGGCGCCTGAACACCGAGATTCCCGGCTATCGCTCGCTTGTCGCGAAGACGGCGCGCGCGATGCCGCTGAAAGGCGACGGCGACGCGGTGCTGACGCCCGCCCAGACGCGCGCGAAGTTCGTCGACCTCGATGCGCGCTGGGGCGAGCTCGCGTACTGGCAGGCGATCGCGAAGAACGGCAGCCAGGTGTCGCCGTTCTACCTGCTCGCGGCGCTCGACCACAAGCAGGACGGCTTCGGCCACATCGTGCAGGCCGATCCCGATCAGTCGATCTACCTCGCGATCTTCGGGCGCACGTTCGTGATCGGCATCGCCGTCACGCTGTTCGCGCTGCTGCTCGGCTATCCGCTCGCATACTGGATCTCGACGCTGTCGGAACGGCGCGCGAACCTCGCGATGATCCTCGTGCTGATTCCGTTCTGGACCTCGGTGCTCGTGCGCGTCGCCGCATGGATCGTGCTGCTGCAGAGCGAAGGGCTCGTCAACAAGGCGCTGCTCGGCAGCGGGCTGATCTCGCATCCGCTGACGCTGCTGTTCAACCGCGTCGGCGTGTACATCTCGATGACGCACATCCTGCTGCCGTTCATGATTTTGCCGCTCTACAGCGTGATGAAGTCGATTCCGCCGACCTACCAGCGCGCGGCCGTGTCGCTCGGCAGTCATCCGTTCGCCGCGTTCTGGCGCGTGTACGTGCCGCAGACCTATCCGGGCGTCGGCGCGGGCGCGCTGCTCGTGTTCATCCTCGCGATCGGCTACTACATCACGCCCGCGCTGCTCGGCGGGCCGAACGACCAGATGGTCAGCTACTACGTCGCGTATTTCACGAACGTGACGATCAACTGGGGCATGGCGTGTGCGCTGGGCGGGCTGCTGCTCGCGGCGACGCTCGTGTTGTACGCGGTGTACGGGCGCTTCACGCGCACCAACGTGAGCCTCGGCTGAGCGCCGGGCACAGGGAAACGGGAAGGGGATGCCCACCATGAAACTCGCCAGGCCGCTGTTCGCGCCGCACATGTCGTTCGTCGAGCGCGCGTGGTACGTCGCGTTGCGCGTGCTCGTCGTGCTGACGCTGCTGTACCTGATCCTGCCGGTGCTCGCGATCGTGCCGCTGTCGTTCTCGTCGAGCACGTTCCTCGTCTATCCGATTCCGGGTTTCTCCACGCGCTGGTACGAGAACCTGATCGCATCGGACGAGTGGCGGATGGCCGCGAAGAACAGCTTCATCGTCGCGCCGTCGGCGACCGTCGTCGCGACCGTGCTCGGCACGCTCGCGGCCATCGGCCTGACGAAGGCCGACTTCCGCGGCAAGGGGTTGCTGATGGCCGTGCTGCTGTCGCCGATGATCGTGCCGGTCGTCGTGGTCGGTGTCGGCATGTACCTGTTTTTTGCGCCGCTCGGCCTCGCGAATACCTACACGGGGCTGATCGCCGCGCACGCGGCGCTCGGCGTGCCGTTCGTCGTGACGACGGTGGCCGCGACGCTGCAGGGCTTCAACCAGAACCTGGTGCGCGCGAGCCTGTCGCTCGGCGCGAATCCGGTCACGACGTTCTTCCGCGTGACGCTGCCGGTGATCGCGCCGGGCGTGATGTCGGGCGCGCTGTTCGCGTTCGCGACGTCGTTCGACGAAGTGGTCGTCACGCTGTTCCTCGCGGGCGCGGACCAGACGACGCTGCCGCGCCAGATGTTCACGGGCATCCGCGAGAACATCAGCCCGACGATCGCCGCGCTCGCGACGATCCTGATCATCTTCTCGACGAGCCTGCTGCTGGCGCTCGAATGGCTGCGCGGCCGCAATGCGCGGCGCGCGGTGTCGTAAATAGCGGCGCCGGCCACGCCGTTCGGCGGGCTGCGAGGCTGCCGATCGTTGCGTCTTCAACGATGCCGCGCGTCCGACGCGGCGTCGCGAAGCTTTCGTTTTGCCGACTGACGAGGCGGCCGCCTGCACGTTCGATGTGGCTCTGCAACAATACGGCTCGCGGCGCTGCGCGCTCCGTTGCCGTTGCACGGAGGATGCGGTGTCGCGCCGCTTAATCCGCGACGCCGCGCGTCGCTCGTCAGCCGAGCCCATCTTGTCCGAATTCGCTTCCCCCGCCGGCGCGCACGAGCCGGCCGTCAACTGGCGCGCGATGTCCGCCGTGCTGCTGGCCGTCGCGCTCGCGACGCTCGACACCGCGATCGCGAACACCGCGCTGCCCGCCATCGCGACCGACCTGCATGCATCGCCGGCCGCGTCCGTGTGGATCATCAACGCGTACCAGCTCGCGATGGTCGCGACGCTGCTGCCGTTCGCGTCGCTCGGCGACATCGTCGGCCACAAGCGCGTGTACGTTGCCGGGCTCGCGGTGTTCACGCTGGCGTCGCTCGGCTGCTCGCTCGCGTCGACGCTGCCGACGCTGACGGCCGCGCGCATCGTGCAGGGCTTCGGCGCGAGCGCGATCATGAGCGTGAACGTCGCGCTGATCCGCGGCCTGTTTCCCGCGCACCGGCTCGGGCGCGGCGTCGGTTTCAACGCGCTCGTCGTCGGCGTGTCGTTCGCGGTAGGGCCGACGATCGCGTCGCTGATCCTGTCGGTGGCCGCGTGGCCGTGGCTGTTCGCGGTGAACGTGCCGCTCGGCGTGTTCGCGCTCGCCGTGGCGATTCCGTCGCTGCCGCAGACGGCGCGCGGCAAGCATGCGTTCGATCCGGTTGCCGCGCTGTTCAACGTGATCACGTTTGCGTCGCTGATCTTCGCGCTCGGCGAATTCGCGCAGCGCGGGCCGCTGACGGTCGTGTTCGCGGCGGCCGCGGTGGCGTTGTCGTTCGGCTGGCTGCTGATTCGCCGCCAGGCCGGGCATCCGGCGCCGATGCTGCCGGTCGACCTGTTCCGCCGGCCCGTGTTCACGCTGTCCGCGCTGACCGCCGTGTGCGCGTTCGCCGCGCAGGGGCTCGCATTCGTGTCGCTGCCGTTCTATTTCGAAACCGTCCTGCATCGCAACGCGGTAGAAACGGGGTTCCTGATGACGCCGTGGTCGGCGATCGTCGCGCTCGCCGCGCCGATCGCGGGGCGGCTGTCGGATCGTTATCCGCCCGGGCTGCTCGGTGCGATCGGCCTGGCGTTGCTGAGTGCGGGCATGGTGTCGCTCGCCGCGCTGCCGGTGTCGCCGGGCGTCGTCGACATCGGCTGGCGGATGATGCTGTGCGGCGCGGGCTTCGGCTTCTTCCAGTCGCCGAACCTGAAAGCGCTGATGTCGAGCGCGCCGCCCGAGCGCAGCGGCGGCGCGAGCGGGATCATCGCGACCGCGCGGCTGATCGGGCAGGCGACGGGCGCGGCGCTGGTTGCACTGTCGTTCGGGATCGCGGGGCGCCACGGGCCGACGCTTGCGTTGATGCTCGGGGCGGGCTTCGCGGGTGCGGCGAGCGTCGCGAGCGGGCTGCGGCTGTTCGCGCCGTCGCATCGGGCCGGCGCACCGGTCGTGTCGGAGCGCGCGAAGGAACCGGCGGCGGAATAGGGCACGGCACGATCGCAACCGGCGCACGGCAACCATCGCCGCGCGCCGGTCTTCATGCATCGCTCAGAACCCGCCCGACTTGATCAGCTGGTTGAGGTTCGCGATGTTCAGGCTGCCGAAGCCGGTCGTCGGATCCCACCCGGTGCCGGCCTTGTAGCCATACCCCTGATAGCCGTTGTTGCCCGACACGACGTCATAGCGCACGAGCGACGGATGCGACGGAATGTCCGCATAGAAATTGGCGGCGGGGAAGCCGAGGCCCGTGCCGTTCGCCGCGAGCAGCCGCGCCCAGAAGCCCGTGAAGATCGGGGCGGCGAGGCTCGTGCCGCCGATCTGCTGCAACTGGCCGTAGTTGTAGATGTACGCGCCCGTGCTTTGGGCGGCATCGAACGCGACGTCCGGCAACTGGCGATTGCTGCCCGACTGCCACGACGGCGCGGGCAGGATCGTGCTGACGCCGCCGCCCGTCGCCCACAGCTTGCCGTTCGAATCGAGCCCTTCGTTCCACACCGTCTCGTTCGAGAACGCGCCGGCCGACGTCGTGTAGAGCGTCGTGCCGCCGATCGCGAGCACGTGCGGCGACGAAGCCGGCCACGACACCGTGTAGTTCGCGCCGTCCGGGTAGCCGCGGTTGTTGCACTCGTACACGCCTTCGTCGCCGGACGATACCGAGAACGTCTGGCCCTGCGCGGCCGCCGTCGTGAAGATCTGTTCCTCGGCGTCGAGCGTGCCGTCCGCGTTCGCATCGGTTTCGCACCAGCCGAGCGAGACGTTGATCACCTTCGCGGTGTTGTCCGACACCGCACGGTTGAACGCCTGCGTGAGCCCCGTGTTGCCGGCGGCGTTGAGGTCCGCCATGTAGAACACCAGCTTGCCGACCTGGCCGCCGGCCGAGCCGACGATCGACTGGCTGTCGAGATCCCATTCGCCCTGGCCGTCCTGGTCGTCGGTGTAGCTGCCGCCCGTGCCGTTGGTCTTGACGGTCTGCGTCGCGACCGTGCCGTAGCCGTTGCTCGACGTGAACTGCTTCAGGTCCTGCAGCGTCTGCGATACGCCGCCGATCGTGATGATGCCGACGGTCACGCCGGCCGCGGTCGGCACGCCGGTCGCGTTGTAGAGGCCCGGAAATTCCTTCGGGTAGTGGCCCGTCGCCGTGCCGGCCGCGAGCGCCTGCGGCTTCGCGACGTTGCCGATGCGCAGCATCGGCCGCGCACGCGCGACACTTTGCAGCCCGAGCACCGAGCCGACGACGTCGCCGAGCGCACGCGGCACCTGCGCGGTCGACGTGTTGGCGAAGCCGGAGCGGCCCGCGTACTGGAAGTGCACGAGCGACGTGTTGAACGCGGTCTTCACCGTGCCGGCCGTGCCGTGCGCGGAGACCAGCAGCCGGTTCGGCGCGACTTCGACGTTCACGAAGCCGCTCTTGTGCAGATAGTCGACGACCGACTTCACCTGCGCGTCGGTCGGCGCGTAGTCGGCGAGGAACTGCTCGTGCGTCAGGTACTGGCGGTAATGCGCGCTGCCGGGCCGGTTCACGTCGCGCGCCAGTTGCTTGAGCTGCGCGGCGTTGCGCAGCTTCAGGCTGACGACGACGTCGGTCGTCTCGCCGGCCGCGAGTTCGAGCGACGGCGCCGCGCTTTGCGCCATCAACTGCGGGCCGGTCAGAAAGGCCTTCGTATGGGTATCGACCCAATCCGTCGCCGCGTGCGCCGCGGCGGCGGCGAACACGAGCGGTGCCACGCACGCGAGGCGGCGGGACGACGGAAGGGGAAGGGCAAACCAGGCGTTCCTTTTCATCGGGAGTCCTTTTTTAGGAGAGGCGACGTTACTGGAACCCCCGGCCCTTGTGGGGCCGCGAGCGGTGACGAGCGTAGGGCGTCGGTGCCGTTCGGGTAGCTGCCAGTTTCCATAGCTGTCAGTTCTGACAACGCGGGCGCATGAGGGCGTGCGCGGCGCAGTGCGCGCCGGCGGCAGCAGCGCCGGTGAGCGGAACCGGTTCGCGGTGCGACGGCGCGGCAATGCGTGTCGCTCGCACGCACGCGTCGTTCGTTGCAGCATCGGAATATGCGCGAGCGTGGACGCGCGCGCCGCGCGGGTGCATGGCGTTTCCGTGTCAATGGCCGCCCGTCGGATCGCACTATGTGGTCACTGGAAGCGAGTCGTCAGGAACCGATTCGCGCAGGGACGCGAACGGAGCCGGGCGACCCCGAACGTTTCCCGAACTGTGGAACAGCGCATCGGCCAGTCTTGCAGGCTGCTTTCGGATCGCACGTCGTCATCGCGGATTAGAGGAAAGACTCGAATCCGGCGTCGGCGCGAGCCGAGGCGACGCACGCGCCGGTCGCGCAGGATCGATCCGCGTTGTGCGCGAAATTCCGCCTTGACGCACGCCGATCAGCGGATATCCTTCAATCCATAACCGATCGGTTATGGATTGAAGGACGATATGCAAAACGCTCAGGACACGCTTTTCAGGACGCTTGCCGATCCCACGCGCCGCGCGCTTTTCGAGCGGCTGTGCGCGGAAGGGGAGCTGACGGTTGCCGCGCTGACGGCCCATGCGGGCGTCTCGCAGCCGGCCGTGTCGAAGCACCTTGGCGTACTGAAGCAGGCCGGGCTCGTGAACGACCGTCACGAAGGCCGGCAGACGCATTACAGCGCGCAGCCGCAAGCGCTGGCCCCGTTGATCGACTGGACGAGTCAGATGGCAGGCTTCTGGCAGAACCGGTTCGATGCCCTCGAAGATCTGCTCAAAAGGATGGATCAGTAATGAACCACGCCACCACCGAAACGCGCTCCGTCGTCGTCGACCGGGAGCTGCCCCATCCGCCGGAGAAGATCTGGCGCGCGCTCACGCAACCGCACCTGATCGAGGCGTGGCTCATGAAGAGCGACTTCGCGCCCGTCGCGGGCCATGCCTTCCGTTTCCGCGCGGACTGGGGCTCGGTCGACTGCACGGTCCTCACGATCGAGCCGCCCCGCACGCTGTCCTATACGTGGGCGGCCCACGGGCTCGACAGCATCGTCACGTGGACGCTCACGCCGACGCCGGCCGGCACGCACCTGCGCATGGAGCAGGTCGGCTTTCGCCGCGACCAGGAGCAGGCATACCGCGGCGCGCAGTACGGCTGGGTACGGTTCTTCGACACGCTCGAACAGGTGCTGTCGCGTCCCGACGAAGGCACGGAGGCCCGCGCATGAGTGCACCGGAGCTCACACCGTCGGCGCGCATCGATGCGCTGATCGCAGGCATCGCCGACTGGCGCGGCAAGACCTTGGCCGACGTGCGCCAGACGATCCTCGCGGCGCAAGCGGGCATCGTCGAGGAATGGAAATGGATGGGCAGCCCCGTCTGGTCGTGCGACGGGATGATCGCGGTGGCGAACGCGCACAAGGGCAAGGTGAAAGTGACGTTCATGCACGGCGCGCAGCTCCCCGATCCGGACAAGCTGTTTAACGACGGCCTCGACGGCAATGCGCGACGCGCGATCGATCTGTTCGAAGGCGACAAGCTCGACAGGCGGGCGTTGAAGAATCTCGTGCGCGCGGCGATCGAATACAACCGCACGCACCTGAAGAAGAACGCGCGAGGCTCGGGCGCGAAAGCGCGCGCAGACAAGGCGGCTTAAGGCCGCGTAAAGCCACGTGAAGCCCGGGCGAAAAAAAGCCCGACACGAGGTCGGGCATCCAAATCGGCCGCAACCGCCCGCGAGGCGGCTGCGGCGCCTGCAACAGCCGTGCGCTTACGCTGCGAGCAGCGAGCGCAGCACGAACGGCAGGATCCCGCCGTGCTTGTAGTAGTCGACTTCGATCGGCGTATCGATGCGCAGCAGCACCGGCACGCGCTGGGTTTCGCCGTTCTTGCGATGGATCACGAGCGTGACGTCCTGCTGCGGCTTGAAGTCGTCGCCGAGGCCTTCGATGTCGTACGTCTCTTCGCCGGTGATGCCGAGCGACTGGACGCTGTCCGCGCCCTTGAACTGCAGCGGCAGCACGCCCATGCCGACGAGGTTCGAGCGGTGGATGCGCTCGAAGCTGCGCGCGATCACGGCCTTCACGCCGAGCAACTGCGTGCCCTTCGCGGCCCAGTCGCGCGACGAGCCCGTGCCGTACTCCTCGCCCGCGAACACGACGGTCGGCGTGCCGGCGTCGACGTACTTCATCGCTGCGTCGTAGATCGACAGCTGTTCGCCGCTCGGCTGGTGGATCGTCAGGCCGCCCTCGACGCGCGTGCCGTCGGCCTTCGCCGGGATCATCAGGTTCTTGATCCGGACGTTCGCGAACGTGCCGCGCATCATCACGTCGTGGTTGCCGCGGCGCGAGCCGTAGCTGTTGAAGTCGGCCTTCTGCACGCCGTTTTCCTTCAGCCACTTGCCGGCCGGCGAATCTTCCTTGATCGAGCCTGCCGGGCTGATGTGGTCGGTCGTGACCGAGTCGCCGAAGATGCCGAGCGCACGCGCGCCCTTGACCGTCGGGATCGACGCAGCCGGCTCCATCGAGAAGTCGTTGCCGAAGAACGGCGGCTCGGCGATGTAGGTCGACTTCGGCCAGTCGTAGACTTCGCCCGATTCGCCCTCGATCTTGCTCCAGAGGTCGCCCTTCTTGGTCAGCTTCGAGTAGTTGTCCTCGAACTTCTTCGGATCGAGCGCGAACTTGAGCAGCGCGTGGATTTCGTCGCTCGTCGGCCAGATGTCGCCGAGGTAGATGTCGCGGCCGCCCTTGTCCTTGCCGACCGGCTCGGTCATCAGGTCGCGCGTGATGTTGCCGGCGATCGCGTACGCGACGACGAGCGGCGGCGACGCGAGGAAGTTCGCGCGGATGTTCGGGTGAATGCGCGCTTCGAAGTTACGGTTGCCCGACAGCACGGCCGCCGCGACGATGTCGTTCTTCGTGATCGCTTCGTTCAGTTCCGGCGTCAGGTCGCCCGCGTTGCCGATACAGGTCGTGCAGCCATAGGCCGCGACTTCGAAGCCGAGCTTCGACAGGTAGGGCAGCAGGCCCGTCTTCGTCAGGTATTCGGTGACGATGCGCGATCCCGGCGCGAGCGAGGTCTTGATCTTCGGATCGACCGTGAGGCCGGCCTCGACCGCCTTCTTCGCGAGCAGGCCGGCGGCCAGCAGCACGCTCGGGTTCGACGTGTTCGTGCACGACGTGATCGCGGCGATCAGCACGTCGCCGTTCTTCACGTCGACGCCGTTGCTCGTCGTGTACTGCGTGTTCAGGTCTTCCGCCTTCTTCGCGAAGCCGTTCTCCGCGACCGGCTTCGAGAACAGGTCGGTGAACGTCGACTTGACGTTGCCGATCTCGATGCGGTCCTGCGGGCGCTTCGGGCCGGCCAGCGACGGGGCGACCGTCGCCAGGTCGAGCGTCACCGTCTTCGTGTAGTCGATGTCGCCGGCCTTCGGGATGCCGAACAGGTTCTGCGCCTTGAAGTAGTTTTCGAACGCGGCGATCTCGGCCTTCGTGCGGCCCGTGCCTTCGAAGTAGTCGATCGTCTTTTCGTCGACCGGGAAGAAGCCCATCGTCGCGCCGTATTCCGGCGCCATGTTGCCGATCGTCGCGCGGTCCGGCAGCGACAGCGACTGCGTGCCTTCGCCGAAGAATTCGACGAACTTGCCGACGACCTTCTCCTTGCGCAGCATTTCGGTGATCGTCAGCACCAGGTCGGTGGCCGTCACGCCTTCGCGCAGCCTGCCCTTGAGCTCGACGCCGACGACGTCCGGCGTCAGGAAGTACACCGGCTGGCCGAGCATGCCGGCTTCCGCCTCGATGCCGCCCACGCCCCAGCCGACCACGCCGATGCCGTTGATCATCGTCGTGTGGCTGTCCGTGCCGACGAGCGTGTCCGGGTAGTACACGGTGTCGGCGCCGTCGGTCTTCTTGTGGACGCCGCGCGCGAGGTATTCGAGGTTCACCTGGTGCACGATGCCGACGCCCGGCGGCACGACCTTGAACGTGTCGAACGCCTGCATGCCCCACTTCATGAACTGGTAGCGCTCGTTGTTGCGCTGGAATTCCAGCTTCATGTTCAGGTCGAGCGCGTCCTTCTGGCGGAAGTAGTCGATCTGGACCGAGTGGTCGACGACGAGATCGACCGGCACCAGCGGCTCGATCTTCTTCGGGTTCTTGCCCGTGCGTTCGGCGACGCCGCGCATGGCCGCGATGTCCGCGAGCAGCGGCACGCCCGTGAAGTCCTGCAGCACGACACGCGACACGACGAACGGAATCTCGTCGACGCGTTTCGCGGTCGGCTTCCAGTTCGCGAGCTGCTCGATGTGCTCTTCGGTGATCTTCTTGCCGTCGTAGTTGCGCAGCACGGACTCGAGCACGATGCGGATCGACACCGGCAGGCGTTCGATCTTCGTCTTCAGTTCCTTGCCGAGTTGCGGCAGCGAGTAGAACTTGCCTTTGCCGGAACCGCTGTCGAATTCCTTGAGGGTCTTGTGGAGATTGTGGGCCATGGTGATTTTCCTGGGTTTGAGGCTAGGAAACAACGTGTCCTGCAGCTATATCACATACAAGTCGACGTACTCATCGACCGGCATCGCTTCGAGCTTTGCCTGGTCCAGCGACACGTCGAGAATCGCTTGTTGCTGCTTGGCCGGGAAGCGGCGGGCGAGGTTGGTGCGGAATTTGTCGACCAGCAGCGGGATGCCGTCCGCACGGCGCCGCCGATGGCCGAGCGGGTACTCGACCGCCACTTCGGCAAGCTTCGATCCGTCCGTGAACTCGATCGTCAGCGCATTCGCGATCGATCGCTTGTCCGGATCGTGATAATCCTTCGTGAACTGCGGATCCTCGACGCATACGGTCTTCGCGCGCAGCGCGTCGATGCGCGGGTCCGCCGCGGCCGCGTCTTCGTAGTCGGCCGCGGTCAGCCGGCCGAACAGCAGCGGCACGGCGACCATGTACTGGATGCAGTGGTCGCGGTCGGCTGGATTGGCGAGCGGGCCCTGCTTGTCGATGATGCGGATCGCGGCCGCATGCGTGCGGATCGTGATCCGGGCGATCTCGTCGGTCGTGCGGCCCGCCGCGGCGAGCTGCGCGTGCAGTTGCAGCGCGGCCTCGGCGGCCGTCTGCGCATGGAATTCGGCGGGGAACGCAATCTTGAACAGCACGTTTTCCATCACGTACGTGCCGTACGGGCGCTGGAAGCGGAACGGCTTGCCGTCGAACAGCACGTCGTAGAAGCCCCAGGTCTTGGCGGTGAGCGCCGACGGATAGCCCATTTCACCCGTTTTCGCGATCAGCGCGAGGCGCACCGCGCGGGACGTGGCGTCGCCGGCCGCCCAGGACTTGCGCGAACCGGTGTTCGGCGCATGGCGATAGGTACGCAGCGCGTGCCCGTCGACGAACGCATGGGAAACCGCGTTGATCAGCTCGTCGCGCGTGAGCCCGAGCAGCCGGCCGACGACGGCCGTCGACGCGACCTTCACGAGCAGCACGTGGTCGAGCCCGACCGCGTTGAACGCGTTCTCGAGCGCGAGGCAGCCCTGGATCTCGTGGGCCTGGATCATCGCGACCAGCACGTCGCGCATCGCGAGCGGCTTGCGGCCGGCCGCGCGGGCCGTGCGGGAGAGCCAGTCGGCCGTCGCCAGGATCCCGCCGAGATTGTCGGACGGATGACCCCATTCGGCGGCGAGCCAGGTGTCGTTGAAGTCCAGCCAGCGGATCATCGCGCCGATGCCGAACGCGGCCTGGACGGGATCGAGCTGGAAGGACGTGCCGGGCACCTTCGCGCCGTTCGGCACGATCGTGCCGGGCACGACCGGGCCGAGCAGCTTGGTGCAGGCAGGGTAGGACAGCGCCTCGAGTCCGCATCCGAGCGTGTCGATCAGGCAATGACGCGCCGTCTCCAGCGCGAGCGCGCTGTCGATGCCGGGGTTCAGCACGTAGTCGACGATGTCGACGAGTACCGTATCCGGAGCAGGGCGGACGTTGGAGACCGGGGCGGACATCGAGGGGCCGAGAGGAACGTGCTTAGTTCGTTGCCGGCTTCAGCTCGTTCGCCTGCGTCGGCGCTGCGCCGCCTTGTGCCATTTCCGGCGTCACGCATTCGTCAGCGAGGCGCTCGCCGCCGTTTGCGTCGGAGAACAGCATCGCCTTGCTCGGGATCACGACCAGCTTGAAGCCGGCTGCCGGATCGTAGAACGTGTCGGCGCCCGTCGTCGTGGCCTGACGCGGCAGCTTGTAGTTCTTCTTCGCCCAGTGAACCGTGACGACCTGGTCGCGCTTCATGTCGCCGGCGAGGTCGAACGACAGACCTTCCTTGCAGGACCACTTGACCGCGCCGTCCGGTACCGGATCGACCTTGGCGGCCGCGCGCGCCTGCGCCTTCTTGCTGCGCGGGATGATGCGCTTGGCCGGCGCCGGGCGCTTGGCCGTGGCCTTCTTCGTGGTGGCCGTACCCTGGGCAAACGCGCTCGGAGCCGACACCAGCATCGTGGCGGACAAGGCGCCGATGGCGGTAGCGATCAGGAGTTTCTTCATGGAGTCAGAACCTTTCGATAATCAGTTGACAAGGGCCGGCAATCGAAACTGCCGGCCGGTTTGAAACTGCACGCGCCCCGAAAGCGCGCAGCGGCCGCTATTTTCACCTATTTGGCCGCGCATACATCAGGTTTTCGGGCTCCGTTACGTTTTTTGTCGTTTCGCAAACGTCTGTCCGGTTCGCGAAACCGCGAATGCATGAAACTCGTGTATCGGCCGGCGGCGCGCACTCAACGCGCGGCGCCCGCGGCGGCCGGGCCGAACAGCGGCGCGGCGTCGTCCGGTACGGGCTGGCCGGTGGCCCGCGCGCGGCGCAACACCGACCAGTAATAACGATAACTGGCGCGATCGTGCAGCGTATCGCCGTGGCGCGTCGGGCCCCAGTCGGCGGCCTGCGCGGCCAGCAGGATCTCGGCGGCCAGCGTGACTTCGTCGGTGCGCGGTGCGAACGCGTCGACGATCGGGCGGATCTGCGCGGGGTGGATGCTCCACATCCGCGTGAAGGCGAATTCGTCGCGCGCGCGGCGTGCGTCGCCGGCGACGACGCCCATGTCGCGCACCTCGGTCGTCACGTTGTGCGACGGCGTCTTGCCGTGCGCGTGACAGGCCGCGGCGATTTCCAGCTTCGCGCGGCGGACGAGCGGGTGGTCGAACTGGCCGGGCGAGCGCATCGCGGTATCGGGGATCGCGCCGTGGTGCGCGGAGACGAAATCCATCAGCCCGAAGCTCAGCGTGCCGACCGTCGGCAGCGCGGCGAGGGCGGCCGCCTGCGCGAGCGCGCCGTGCGTCTCGATCAGCACGTCGACCGCGATCGGCTGCGCGATGCCGAGCTCGCGGCGCGTGCCTTCGATGAACGCGGTCATTTCGGCCGCGTCGGCGGCGTTCGCGACCTTCGGCAGTGTGATGTAGGCAGGTGCGCGCGCTGCGCGCAGCACGATGCGCACGTCGTCGCGCCAGTGCGGGTGGGAAAAGTCGTGGATGCGGACGCCGACGCGGCCGAAGCGGTTCTCGGCGCTGCCGAGCAGGTCGGCGACGAGCGCCGCGTGCGCGGCTTCCTGGCCGACGGCCGCGCCGTCCTCGCAGTCGAGCGTGACGTCGAACACGGGGCCCAGCTCGGCCTGCAGCGCGAGCGACTTGCGCATCAGCTTCTCGCTGCCCGCGTAGTGATCGCAGCAGGGCAGGATCGCGGGCGGTGACGCCCCGTCGTACAGCACTTGTGCAGGAGTGAGCGCGGCCATCTCGTCTACGTCAGGGAAGCGGGTCAACGTGGAGAAAATCGGATTCGGGCAGGTTCTGGGCCGGCGCGCGGCGGGCGCGGGCGGCAAAACGTGCGCGAATCGGATCGATCGGCAGGGCCGGCGGCGTGCCGGCCCGTACCGAAGCCGGGCGCCCCGAAGGCCGCCCGGCGCGATGCGTGAGGCTTAGTTCTTCAGCAGGTGGGCGACGCCGTCGCGCTCTTCGAGCAGCTCGGCCAGCGTGCCGTCCATCTTCTCGCGCGAGAACGCGTCGATTTCCAGGCCTTCGACACGCTTGTACTCGCCGTTTTCGCAGGTGACCGGCACGCCGTAGATGATGTCTTCGGGGATGCCGTACGAGCCGTCCGACGGGATGCCCATCGTGACCCACTTGCCGTTCGTGCCGAGCACCCAGTCACGGACGTGGTCGATCGCCGCGTTGGCCGCCGACGCGGCCGACGACAGGCCGCGCGCTTCGATGATCGCCGCGCCGCGCTTGCCGACGGTCGGGATGAACGTGTCGCGGTTCCACACGTCGTCGTTGATCAGCTTCAGCAGCGATTCGCCTTCGGCGGTCGCGAAGCGGAAGTCGGGGTACATCGTCGGCGAGTGGTTGCCCCACACGGCGAGCTTCTCGATCGACGCGACCGGCTTGCCCGACTTCGCCGCGAGCTGCGACAGCGCGCGGTTGTGGTCGAGGCGCAGCATGGCCGTGAAGTTCTTCTTCGGCAGATCCGGCGCCGACTTCATCGCGATGTACGCGTTCGTGTTCGCCGGGTTGCCGACGACCAGCACCTTCACGTCGCGGCTGGCGACTTCGTTCAGCGCGGCGCCCTGAACCGTGAAGATCTCGGCGTTCGCCGACAGCAGGTCCTTGCGCTCCATGCCCTTCGAGCGCGGACGCGCACCGACCAGCAGCGCGACGTCTGCATCCTTGAATGCCACCTTCGGATCGTCGGTGATCACGACGCCTGCGAGCAGCGGGAACGCGCAGTCGTCGAGTTCCATCACGACGCCTTTGACGGCGGCTTGGGCTTGCGGGAGGTCGAGCAGTTGCAGGATGACCGGCTGATCCTTGCCGAGCAGGTCGCCGTTCGCGATGCGGAACAGCAGGGAGTAAGCGATTTGACCTGCGGCGCCGGTGACGGCAACGCGCTTTGCGGGCTTAGCCATTGAAAATCTCCAGGACGGGTGAAGCGTTGGACGCGAGCGAAAACGCCATTCTATGCGCGTTGTGCGTTGCGTTGCATTGAAGCAGGGCGGAGGACTCGCGATGGCGGACGCGGTGAACCTGGAGACGGCCGTGGCACGTAGCCGGGGACGCGCTGTTGCACCCGCGAACCCTTGCTCGACCGGGAGTGTAGGAGCCGTCACGCGCAAAGTCAAACGGTATCATATGTCTTATATAAGACAGATGTTTTGCGGAAATTGAGTGGACGAAAAAGTGCGGTTTGTGATGAAATGCGCGCCATGACATCGAACCAGGCGAACACCGCGAATCAGACCGGCGCAGGCGGCCCAGGGCAGCCGGGCGCGGGCGATGCCGCAGCGTCGCCCGCGGCGTCCGCGTCGCCGACGTTCAGCCCGTTATACCAGCAGATCAAGTCACTGATCACGCAAAGTCTCGAATCCGGCGAATGGAAGCCCGGCGAGATCATCCCCAGCGAAGTGGAGCTCGCGGCCCGCTACAAGGTCAGCCAGGGCACCGTGCGCAAGGCGATCGACGAGCTGGCCGCCGAAAACCTCGTGGTCCGGCGGCAGGGCAAGGGTACGTTTGTTGCAACGCACAACGAGGATCGCGCGCAATTCCGCTTCCTGCGTCTGCTGGCCGACGACGGCGCCGAGCACCCGCACGTGAGCCGCCTGCTCGAATGCCGGCGCCTGCGCGCGCCGGCCGAGATCGCGCGGCAGCTTGACCTGAAGCCCGCCGATCCGGTCGTGCAGGTGCGCCGCCTGCTGGAATTCGACGGCGAAGTGACGGTGCTCGACGAGATCTGGCTACCGGGCGCGATGTTCCGCGGGCTCACGTTCGAGCGGCTGAGCGAGTACAAGGGGCCGCTCTACGCGATGTTCGAGACGGAGTTCGGTACGCGGATGATCCGCGCGACGGAGAAGATCCGCGCGGTGGCGGCGGATCCGGCGGTGGCCGACCTGCTGCACGTGCCGGCGGGTTTCCCGCTGCTGTCGGTCGAGCGCGTGTCCTATACGTACGGGGACCGGCCGGTGGAGGTGCGTCGCGGCTGGTATGTCACAACCGGGTACTACTATCAGAATGACTTGAGCTGACGACGTTCGGCTCAGCCGCGTGCCTTCGCGTTTCCCACGCTCGCGAAGCACGTTTCGGGCCGCCTTTGTTCTTGTTCGCGCAATTATCCAGAGCAGACTTTCGCTGCAGCGCGATATAAAAAGGCGCTAAAATCGCGGATTAGTGTGACAACATAGTAGGGGTCTAGCATGACTGACGCAGTAAGAAAGCCGAGGCCGGAATACCGGAACATCGGAATCGGCGACATCACGTTGAAATATCGCATGCCGCTGGCGGCGACATTGTCGATTCTCCATCGTATCAGCGGCGCGCTGCTGTTCCTGTTCCTGCCGTTCCTGCTGTTCCTCTTCGACCAGAGCCTCACCTCCGAGCTCAGCTTCGAAGTCTTCAAGGCTTTCCTCTCCAACATCGTCGTCAAGCTGATCGTCCTCGCGTTGTCGTGGGCCTTCTTCCACCATTTCTGCGCCGGCATTCGCCACCTGCTGATGGACGTCAACCACGACGCCGTCTCGAAGGAAGGCGGCAAGCGGACGGCCGTCGTCGTCTTTGTCGTCTCGATCGCGCTGACGATCGCCATGGCACTCAAACTGTTCGGAGCATTCTAAGAAAATGGCAGCCAATAACCGAATCGGCTCGAAGCGCCTCGTCGTCGGCGCACACTACGGCCTGCGCGACTGGCTCGCGCAGCGCGTCACCGCCACGATCATGGCGGTCTACACGGTCATTCTGCTCGCCCTCTTCTTCGGCGCGCACGATTTCTCGTACGAAGGCTGGGCATCGATCTTCGCCGCGCAATGGATGAAGCTCGCGACCTTCGTGATGCTGCTCTCCCTCTTCTACCACGCATGGGTCGGCGTGCGCGACATCTGGATGGACTACGTGAAGCCCGTCGGTGTGCGCCTGCTGCTGCAATCGCTGACCATCGTCTGGCTGCTCGCATGTGCGGGCTATGCCGCGCAGATTCTCTGGAGAGTGTAAAGAATGGCTGCAATCAAAACTTCCCTCCCGCGCCGCAAGTTCGACGTCGTGATCGTCGGCGCAGGCGGCTCCGGCTTGCGCGCAGCGCTGCAACTGTCGCGCGCGGGCCTGTCGGTCGGCGTGCTGTCGAAGGTGTTCCCGACGCGTTCGCACACGGTCGCCGCGCAAGGCGGCATCGGCGCGTCGCTCGGCAACATGAGCGAAGACAACTGGCACTTCCACTTCTACGACACGATCAAGGGCTCCGACTGGCTCGGTGACCAGGACGCGATCGAATTCATGTGCCGTGAAGCGCCGAACGTCGTGTACGAGCTCGAGCACTTCGGCATGCCGTTCGACCGCAACGCGGACGGCACGATCTACCAGCGCCCGTTCGGCGGCCACACCGCGAACTACGGCGAGAAGCCGGTCCAGCGCGCTTGCGCGGCCGCCGACCGTACCGGTCACGCGCTGCTGCACACGCTGTACCAGCAGAACGTCGAGGCGAAGACGCAGTTCTTCGTCGAATGGATGGCGCTCGACCTGATCCGCGACGCGGACGGCGACGTGCTCGGCGTGACGGCGCTCGAAATGGAAACGGGCGACGTCTACATCATGGAAGGCAAGACGACGCTGTTCGCGACGGGCGGCGCAGGCCGGATCTTCGCGGCGTCGACGAACGCGTTCATCAACACCGGCGACGGCCTCGGCATGGCCGCGCGTTCGGGCATCGCGCTGCAGGACATGGAGTTCTGGCAGTTCCACCCGACCGGCGTGGCCGGCGCGGGCGTGCTGATCACCGAAGGCGTGCGCGGCGAAGGCGGCATCCTGCGCAACTCGA
Source organism: Burkholderia sp. MSMB1835 (assembly GCF_001526365.1). Lineage (NCBI taxonomy): Bacteria > Pseudomonadati > Pseudomonadota > Betaproteobacteria > Burkholderiales > Burkholderiaceae > Burkholderia > Burkholderia sp. MSMB1835. The sequence goes on along the minus strand of NZ_LOYP01000059.1, from coordinate 194,079 downwards.
ACGGCGAGCGCTTCATGGAGCGCTACGCGCCGACGCTGAAGGATCTGGCGCCGCGTGACTTCGTGTCGCGTTCGATGGACCAGGAAATCAAGGAAGGCCGCGGCGTCGGTCCGAACAAGGATCACGTGCTGCTCGACCTGTCGCACATCGGCGCCGAGACGATCATGAAGCGTCTGCCGTCGATCCGCGAAATCGCGCTGAAGTTCGCGAACGTCGACTGCATCAAGGAGCCGATCCCGGTCGTCCCGACGATCCACTACCAGATGGGCGGCATCCCGACCAACATCCACGGTCAGGTCGTCGGCACGTCGCGCGATCACAAGGAACCGGTCAACGGCTTCTACGCAGTGGGCGAATGCTCGTGCGTGTCCGTGCACGGCGCGAACCGCCTCGGCACGAACTCGCTGCTGGACCTCGTGGTGTTCGGCCGTGCGGCCGGCAACCACATCGTCGAGCACGTGAAGAACCAGAAGGAACACAAGCCGCTGCCGGCCGACGCAGGCGAATTCTCGCTGGCGCGCCTCGCGAAGCTCGACAAGTCGACGTCGGGCGAATACACGCAGGACGTCGCGAACGACATCCGCTCGACGATGCAGAAGCACGCAGGCGTGTTCCGCACGTCGGAACTGCTGAAGGAAGGCGTCGACCAGATGGCCGGCCTGAAGGCGCGCGTGGAAAACATCCACCTGAAGGACAAGTCGAAGGTGTTCAACACCGCGCGCGTCGAAGCGCTCGAGCTGGAGAACCTGATCGAAGTCGCCCGCGCGACGATGGTGTCGGCGGAAGCGCGCAAGGAAAGCCGCGGCGCGCACGCGCACAGCGACTACGAGCACCGCGACGACGAGAACTGGCTGCGCCACACGCTGTGGTACAGCGAAGGCGATCGCCTCGACTACAAGCCGGTACAAATGAAGCCGCTGACGGTCGAATCCGTGCCGCCGAAGCCGCGCACGTTCTAAGCCGAGTCAAAGGAATCCGAAATGGCAAAACGCATTTTTGAAGTCTACCGCTACGATCCGGACAAGGACGCGGCGCCGCGCATGCAGACGTACGAGCTCGAGATCCAGCATGAGCGCATGCTGCTCGACGCACTGGTCAAGCTGAAGGCCCTGGACGAGACGCTGTCGTTCCGCCGTTCGTGCCGCGAAGGCGTGTGCGGCTCGGACGCGATGAACATCAACGGCAAGAACGGTCTCGCGTGCCTGACGAACCTGAACGACCTGCCGCAGAAGATCGTGCTGCGCCCGCTGCCGGGCCTGCCCGTCGTGCGCGACCTGATCGTCGACATGACGCACTTCTTCAACCAGTACCACTCGATCAAGCCGTACCTGATCAACGACGCGCCGCCGCCGGAGAAGGAACGCCTGCAGTCGCCGGAAGAGCGCGACGAGCTCGACGGCGTGTACGAGTGCATTCTGTGCGCGAGCTGCTCGACGTCGTGCCCGAGCTTCTGGTGGAACCCGGACAAGTTCGTCGGCCCGGCCGGCCTGCTGCAGGCTTACCGCTTCATCGCGGACAGCCGTGACACCGCCACCGGCGAGCGTCTGGACAACCTCGAAGACCCGTACCGTCTGTTCCGTTGCCACACGATCATGAACTGCGTCGACGTGTGCCCGAAGGGCCTGAACCCGACGAAGGCGATCGGCAAGATCAAGGAACTGATGGTTCGCCGCGCGGTATAAAGTTTGATGAGCGACGATTCGCATCAATCCGACCCGCACCGTCGCGCACGCCTTCGCTGGCGTGCGCGGCGGGGTCTGCTGGAGAACGACATCGTGTTCGAGCGTTTCTTCGGCAGATACGAGCATGACCTCACCGATGCAGACGTAGGCGCGTTGTCGCGCCTGCTCGATCTGAGCGACAACGACCTGATGGACTTGCTCCTCGCGCGCAAGGAACCAGAAGGCGACCTAGACAGCCCGGATGTTCACCGGCTGTTGGAGATGCTGCGCAACGTGTAATCACGTTCCGCCCGTTATCGAATCCCGTTTCTTTATTTCGATTGAGGATGTGCCATGACTCCGTCTGATGTTAAAGCCACGCTATCGTTCAGCGACAACTCGCCGAGCGTCGAACTGCCGATCTACAAGGGCACGATGGGCCCGGACGTGATCGACATCCGCAAGCTGTACGGCCAGACCGGCAAGTTCACGTACGACCCGGGCTTCATGTCGACGGCTTCGTGCAATTCGGCGATCACGTACATCGACGGCGACAAGGGCGAACTGCTGTACCGCGGCTACCCGATCGACAACCTCGCGCAAAACGCCGACTTCCTCGAAAGCTGCTACCTGCTGCTGAAGGGCGAACTGCCGAACGCGGCTCAGAAGAAGGAATTCGTCGACACCGTCACGAAGCACACGATGGTGCACGAGCAGATGCACTTCTTCTTCCGCGGCTTCCGTCGCGACGCGCACCCGATGGCGGTGCTGGTGGCGGCCGTCGGCGCGCTGTCGGCGTTCTATCACGACTCGCTCGACATCAACGATCCGCGTCACCGCGAAGTGTCGGCAATCCGCATGATCGCGAAGCTGCCGACGCTCGTCGCGATGGCGTACAAGTTCAGCATCGGTCAGCCGTTCGTCTATCCGAAGAACGAACTGTCGTACAGCGCGAACTTCATGCACATGATGTTCTCGAACCCGTGCGAAGAGTACAAGGTCAACGACGTGCTGGTCCGCGCGCTCGACCGTATCCTGATCCTGCACGCCGATCACGAGCAGAACGCATCGACGTCGACGGTCCGCCTGGCCGGTTCGTCGGGCGCGAACCCGTTCGCGTGTATCGCGGCCGGTATCGCCTGTCTGTGGGGCCCGGCGCACGGCGGCGCGAACGAAGCCGCGCTGAACATGCTCGAGCAGATCGGTTCGCCGGACAACATCCCCGAATTCATCAAGCAGGTGAAGGACAAGAATTCGGGCGTGAAGCTGATGGGCTTCGGTCACCGCGTGTACAAGAACTACGACCCGCGTGCGAAGCTGATGCGCGAAACGTGCTACGAAGTGCTGAACGAACTGGGCCTGCACGACGACCCGCTGTTCAAGCTCGCGATGCAGCTCGAGAAGATCGCGCTGGAAGACGAATACTTCGTGTCGCGCAAGCTGTACCCGAACGTCGACTTCTACTCGGGCATCGTCCAGCGCGCGCTGGGCATCCCGACGTCGATGTTCACGTGTATCTTCGCGATGGCACGCACGGTCGGCTGGATCGCACAGTGGAACGAAATGATTGCCGATCCGGAACAGAAGATCGGCCGTCCGCGCCAGCTGTTCATCGGCGACACGCCGCGCGAAGCGAAGCCGCTCAACGCACGTTGAACCGTGTGCGACGCGAACGGCCGGCAGGCCGCTCGCGTCGGGCAATCGCAACGCCACGACACCCCGACGGGTCAGCCCGTCGGGGTGTTTTCATTTGCGCGGCCGACGCCGGCCCGATCCGGCGCGGCGCTCCAGCGACGGCGGCCGTGTGTCGAGCGCGAGCGCATCGTCGTCGGGTGCGTGGCCGTGCTGCTTGAAGAACTGCCGGTACGCGCCGGGCGTCGTGCCGCGCGCGGCGAGGAACTGGCGATTGAAGTTCGCGGCATTCGGAATGCCGCAGCGCGCGGCCACCGTCGCGATCGGCCAGTCGGTGCCGACGAGATGGCGACAGGCATGCGCGAGCCGCAACCGTTGCACGTAGCGGCCGACGCTTTCGCCGAGATGCCGGACGAACAGCCGTTGCAGCGTGCGTTCGGACAGGTGCGCGACAGCGGCGAGTGCGTCGATGCGCAGCGGTTCGTGGAAATGCCGGTCGATCGCGTCGAGCACGCGATCGAGGCGTTCGGCTTCGGGCGCGGCCGGGTCGGCCGGGTCGGCCGGCGATGGCGCACCGTCGGGCTGGCCGTACGCGTGCGCGGTGGCGAGCGGTTCGCCGCCGGCTTCCGCGAGATCGGCAAGCGTGTCGAGCGTGGCCGCGAGCCTCGCGCGCGGCGACGGATCGAGCAGCAGCGGCAGGCGCGCGCGCATCGCGCGAGCCGTCTCCACGTCGAAGCGCAGGCCCGGCGCCGCGCGCCGCAGCAGCGAGCGCAGCGGCGCGTATTCGACGCAGCAGTCGGCCAGCCGCCGCACCCAGTCGCCGTCGAACCAGACGACGAGCGCGACCTCGGGCGCGTCGCGATCGATGCGCGCGTTCGACGACCACGTATGCGGCAGGTTGGGCGGCACGAGCACGAGATCGTCGTCCGCGTAGCGCGCGACATGATCGCCGATGAAGCGTCGGCCGCGGCTGTTGAGCGTCAGCGTCAGTTCGTATTCGGGGTGGCGATGCCACTCGAACGGAATGCGCGCGAGCTGACGGTGATAGACGCGGATCGAACAGCCGGGCGCGAACGTCACGTGCTCGTATTGCGGTTTCATCGCGGCCTCCGGTAGGGGGCGGGCAGCGCGCCGTGGCATGATCGTGAGCGATCGTCACCACGGAGCGATGCCATGTTTTCACATGTTTGCGTGGGCGTCGGCGATACGGCGCGCGCCTACGATTTCTACGCGCCGCTGTTCGCCGAACTCGGGCTGCGCCTGAAATTCCGCGAACCGGACGGCTGGTCGGGCTGGATGCCCGCCGATGCCGAGCGGCCGCTGTTCTTCTTCGGCAAGCCGCTCGATGGCCGGCCGCCCGAACCGGGCAATGGCCACACGATCGCGTTCGATGCGCCGACCCGGGCCCACGTCGATCGCTGTTACGCACTCGCGCTGCGACAGGGCGGCGTCTGCGAAGGGCCGCCGGGCCTGCGGCCGCACTATCACCGCGACTACTACGGCGCCTATTTCCGCGACCCGGACGGCAACAAGCTCTGCGTGGTCTGCCATCGTCGCGAATGACGCACGATTGTCAGGATTGTATCGATCATTGGCCGGATAGTGGTGATGGCGACCCTGCGCCGACCGTACGCTGACAGCACATCACGACACGCTTCAGCGAGGAGACGACGATGCAACTGACGATTGACGATCTGCCGGCCGCGATCCGCGCGGCCAAACGGGCGCTGCGCGCCGACTTGCCCGGTTATGCGGCCACGTTCCGCGAGCTGGAAGGCGACATCGCGCGGCAGGTCGACGCGATCCGCCGCGCGCACGCGCATGGCCGCGACGTGATTCCGGTCGTGCCGTTCGCGGATATCGCGGGCGGAAAGGTCGATCCGCGGGCGATTGCCGCGATCCGCACGCATGGCGCGGTCGTGATCCGCGGCGTGTTCGATGCGCGGCAGGCGCGCGACTGGAACGACGAGATCGGCGCGTATCTGGACGCGAACCGTTTCGCCGACCGGTTGCACGCGCGCGCGGAAGACCGCTATTTCGGCAACCTCGCGTCGAGCAAGCCGCAGATCTACGGCGTTTACTGGTCGAAGCCGCAGGTCGCTGCGCGCCAGTCGCCGGCGCTTACGCAGGCGCGAGTGTTCCTGAATCGCCTGTGGCGGCATGCGGACGGCGCACGTACGCATTTCGATCCCGCCCAAGTGCCCGCCTATGCGGACCGGATTCGCCGCCGGCCGCCCGGCTCGACGTCGCTCGGGCTGTCGCCGCATGTCGACGGCGGCTCCGTCGAGCGCTGGCTCGGCGCGAATTTTCGCCAGGTCTATCGCCACGTGCTGGCCGGCCGCTGGCGCGATTACGATCCGTTCGATGCGGCGTTCCGTCCCGACGTCGAGGAGATTCCGTCGCCGGCCGTGTGCTCGATGTTCCGCACGTTCCAGGGCTGGACCGCGCTGACGCCGCAGGGGCCCGGCGACGGCACGCTGCAGCTGATCCCGGTCGCGAACGCGATGGCCTATGTCGTGCTGCGTGCGCTGCAGGACGACGTCGCCGACGACGACCTGTGCGGTGCGCGTCCCGGCCGCGCGCTGTCGATCCGGCCCGAATGGCATGCGCTGCTGCTCGACGCGCTGGTGCCGATCCCGCACATGGCGCCGGGCGACGCGGTGTTCTGGCACGGCGACGTCGTGCATGCGGTCGAGGATGCGCATCGCGGCAGCGGCGACAGCAACGTGATGTACATCGCCGCCGCGCCCGGCTGCGCAAAAAACGACGCGTACCTGCAACGCCAGCGTACCGCGTTCCTGCGGGGCGACAGCCCGCCCGATTTCCCGGCCGATCATTTCGAGGTCGAGTTCGACGGGCGCGCGGGGGAGGGCGAGCTGACGGCGCTCGGTCGCGCGCAGATGGGATTCGAGCCCGGCGCGTGACGCGCGGGCGGCAGACGAAACGGCCGTGCGCGAGACGGCGAGCGGCCCGTCTGCCGAATCCGCTGCGGGGTGCGCGCAATTCGACGCAATCGGCTGTCGGTGCCGCCGAAATCGACGCGAATTGCGCAATTTGGCTTCCGATAATGGTCCGGACATCACGCCGCTGGCCCGTGCGCCGCACGGACGCGGCGCAGACCATGGAGGAGTCGATGCAATTCACGCAAGCGATCGTTCGCCGTCCCGCGCCGTCTTGCGGCGCGGGTCTCACCACCGCCGCGCTCGGCGCGCCCGACTACGACAAGACGCTCACGCAGTTCCGCGCGTACTGCGACGCGCTGCGCGGGCTCGGCGTCGAGCTGACCGAACTGCCGCCGCTGGATGCGTTTCCCGATGCGCACTTCGTCGAGGACGTCGCCGTCGTCACGCCGGAATTCGCGGTGATCACGCGCCCCGGCGCGCCTGCCCGGCGCGGCGAGACGGTTCATGTCGAAGCGGCGCTCGCCGCCCATCGCGACCTGCTGCCGATGCAGTCCGGCCGCCTCGACGGCGGCGACGTGATGCAGGTCGGCAAGCGCTTCTTCATCGGCCTGACGAGCCGCACCGACGCGGAAGGCATCGCCGCGTTCGACGCGCTGGTGTCGCGCCATGGCTACTCGGTCGTCGCGGTGCCGGTCGGCGCCGGCCTGCACCTGAAATCGGTCGTCAACGCGCTCGGCGACGACACGCTGCTCGTCACGGAAGCGCTCGCCGCGCATCCGGCGTTCGCCGGCTATCGTCGGATCGCGATCGCGGCCGAGGACGAATACGCGGGCAACACGCTGCGCGTGAACGGCACGCTGATCACGCCGGCCGGTTATCCGCGCGTGCATGACGCGATCGCGTCGCTCGGCATGCCGCTGCACGTGATCGACACGAGCGAGTTCCGCAAGATGGACGGCGGCCTGACCTGCCTGTCGCTGCGGTTCTAGCCGATTGGCGCGCGAGCGCTTCGGCCGGATAATGTGGCCCCGCGCGGAACGGCAGACGTTCCGCGCATGAGCCACGACCCGACCGGAGCGAACGCGGATGACCGACAAGAAGATGCAGCTCGACAAGATCGATCTCCGGATCCTCGACATCCTGCGGACCGACGGGCGAATTTCCTACCGCAAGCTGTCGGAACGCGTGAACCTCACGCCGCGCCCCTGCCAGGCGCGCGTGGAGCGGCTCGAGGCGCTCGGCGTGATCGAAGGGTACCGCGCGGTGATCAACGCGCCGCGCGCGACCAAGCCGATCGTCGTGATCGCGCAGATCGTGCTGGCCGATCATGGGCGTTCGCAGGCGCCGTTCGAGGAGGAAATGCGCGCGAATCCGGCCGTGCTCGATTGCTGGCTCGTCAGCGGCACGTTCGATTTTCTCGTGCGGCTCGCGTGCGAGGATCTCGACGAATACCGGCGAATCGCGAACGCGTGGCTGGAAAGCCCGCGGTTCCGGATCGAGAAGATCGTGACGACGGCCGAACTGCAGGCGATCAAGCGCAGCGTCGTGTGAGGCGACCGGCCCGACAGGGCCGTTTTCAACGCGAATGACCGGGGCAATCGATTTGCATTCCAAATCAAAATGGATTGGCCTGGCCACAATCAGGATGAACACTATGGATGCTATGCAAGCGGCAGCGGAGACGGCCGCGCCGTCCGAGGCGACGCTGAAGCGTCGTCTGCAGGGCCGCCACATCGCGATGATCGCGATCGGCGGCTCGATCGGCACGGGGCTGTTCGTCGCGTCGGGCGCGTCCGTCGCGCAGGCGGGGCCGGGCGGCGCGATCGCCGCGTATCTCGCGATCGGGATCATGGTCTACTTCGTCGTCACGGGGCTTGGCGAGATGGCCGCGCTGATGCCGGTATCGGGCTCGTTCGCGATCTACGGCGAGAAGTACGTCGACGAAGGTTTCGGCGTCGCGCTCGGCTGGACTTACTGGTACAGCTGGGCGGTGACGATCGCGATCGAGCTGGTCGCCGCGCAGATCGTGATGCGCTACTGGTTTCCGGCGGTGCCGGGCGTGTGGTGGGGCGCGGGGTTCCTCGTGCTGATCTTCCTGCTCAATACGCTGTCGGTGCGCGGCTTCGGCGAATCGGAATACTGGTTCTCGCTGATCAAGGTCGTCACCGTGATCGCGTTCATCGCGGCCGGGCTGTTGATCGCGGCCGGCGTGCTCGGCGCCGGGCATACCGGCACCGGGCATACCGGCACCGGACATCCGGTCGGCTGGCGCAACTTCACGACCGGCGACGCGCCGTTCGTCGGCGGCGTGCACGCGATGATGAGCGTCGCGCTGATCGCCGGTTTTTCGTTCCTCGGCACCGAGCTGGTCGGCATCACGGCCGGCGAATCGGAAAACCCGCGCACGACGATTCCGCGCGCGGTGAAGCAGATCTTCTGGCGGATCATGCTGTTCTACGTGCTCGCTATCTTCGTGATCGGCCTGCTCGTGCCGTACACCGATCCGAACCTGCTGAAGAGCGACGTGACCGACATCGGCGTGAGCCCGTTCACGCTGGTGTTCAGCCACGCGGGGTTCCCGCTCGCCGCCGGCGCGATGAATCTGGTGATCCTGACGGCCGTGCTGTCGGCCGGCAATTCCGGCACCTACGCGGCGACGCGGATGCTGTACAACCTCGCATCGGAAGGGCGCGCGCCGGCCATGTTCGCGAGGCTGTCGCCAGGCGGCGTGCCGCGCAACGCGCTGTACGCGACGATGGCCGTCGGCGGGCTGTGTTTCCTCACGTCGTTGACCAACAACCAGCGCATCTATCTGTGGCTGCTGAATACGGTCGGCATCACCGGCTTCATCGCGTGGCTCGGCATCGCGGTCTGCCATTACCGGTTCCGCAAGGGATTTCTGAAGCAGGGCTATCGGCTCGATCAACTGCCGTATCGCGCGAAATGGTTTCCGTTCGGGCCGCTGTTCGCGATCGCGGTCTGCATCGTGATTTCGCTCGGCCAGGATTACCAGGCGTTCTTCGCGACGCGCATCGACTGGATGGAGGTGGTGTCGATCTATGTGTGGATTCCGCTGTTCGTCGCGATCTGGTGGGCGTATCGCCGCGCGCGCAAGAGCCGGCTCGTGCGCTACGAGGAGATGGACATCGGGCCGTGGCTCACGCGCTCGGTCGAGGCCGTCGACGCGGCGGCCGCGCAGCATGGGCAGTCGCACTGATCGCCAGCCGCGCCGCGCAGTGGCGGAGCCGGCCGAATCGGGTGGCCGGCTGCCGTTGAAACGCGTCGCGCCGTCCCGCGCGTTCAGTGCGTCTGCTGCAATTGCGCCTTCATGAAATCCACCCACGCGCGCACTTTCTGCGGCACGTGCCGCGTCGCGACGTACAACGCGTAGACGTTTTGCCGCGGAAAACGGTATGCGGGCAGCGCGTCGACCAGCGCACCGCTTGCGAGATCGTCGCGCACGAGCCATTCGGGCAGCAGCGCGACGCCGCTGCCCTGGCGCGCCAGTTCGCACAGCACCGACGCGTTGTCGACGACGATGCGCGGTTTCGCGTGCGGCCGGAACGCATGCTCGTTGCCCGCGCGATCGGTGAGCGTCCATTCCGCGATTCGTTCGAGCCGGCTGTGGCCGAGCTGCGGCAGGCGCGCCAAAGCGTCCGGCGACGCCGGTTGCGGAACGCCGGCGCGCGCCGGCAGGTCGGGCGCCATCACGGGCAGCACGTCGTACGTGCCGAGGCAGACGCCGCGATACGGCAGCTCGCGAAAGTGCTCGTGGCGGCCGAGCCGGATCGCGACGTCGAAGCGGTCGCGCACGAGGTCCGCCTGTGACGTATGCGTTTCGAGCCGGACGCGCAACGCCGGATGCCGCGCGGTAAATGCATGCAGCGCCGGGGCGAGGATGCGTGCCGCATATTCGACCGTCGACGTCACGCGCAGGATGCCCTCCATCCCGCCATGTTCGCTGCGCACCTCGTCGATCGCGCCTTCGGCTTCGTCGAGCACGCGCAGACAGCGTCGGTAGAACCGCTCGCCGGCATCGGTCAGCTCGACGCGCCGCGTGGTGCGCGTGAGCAGCGTCACGCCGAGCTCGGCTTCGAGCTGCTTGATGTTGAAGCTGACGGCCGCGCGTGCCTGGTTCAGCGCGGTCGCGGCGGCCGTGAACGAGCCCGCCTCGACCACGGCGCGGAAGACGACGAAACGATCGAGGCTCACCATGGTCGGGGTGCGGTCCTGTCGGTGTATGGAATCGCCCGAAGGGTACCCGAATGTGCGGTCGCGTGCGATGCGTCGCGCATTGCGGCGTGGCCGCACACGATCCGATTGTCAAAATTTTTCGACCGGACCGGTCGCATCCGGCTGCTTACCGGCCGGACTGCCGGCCTCTACACTGCGGCGTTTCGTGATGCCCCGGCCGCCGCCATGCCCGACCGCTCCAGAATCGCCGCCGTCTATCTGCTCGGATTCGCGATCGATCTCGCGAACATGTTCATGCTGAACGCCGCGTATCCGGCGCTGCAGCGCGAGCTGCACGCATCGGTCGCGCAGCTCGCGTGGGTCGGCAACATGTACGTGCTCGGGCTGACCGTCGTGATTCCGTTCGGCACGTGGCTGGCGCGTCGCTGCGGCGAGCGGCGCGTGTTCGGCGCATCGTTGCTGCTGTTCGGGCTCGGCAGCGCGGGCGTCGGTGCGGCGCCGTCGATCGACGCGCTGCTCGTGTGGCGGCTGGTCCAGGGGCTGGGCGGCGGGCTGCTGATTCCGGTCGGCCAGACGATCGCCTATCGCGCGTATCCGCCGCACGCCCACGCGCGGCTTACGTCGATCGTGATGATGGTCGCATTGCTCGTGCCGGCGTTGTCGCCCGCGATCGGCGGCGCGATCGTCGATCGCGGATCGTGGCGTGCGATCTTCTTCGCCATGGTGCCGATTGCGGCTGCGACCGGTGCGCTCGCGCTGGCATGGCTGCCGCGCGACGGCGCACGCGAGCGGCCTGCGCGGCTCGACTGGCGCGGGCTCGGCCTGAGCGCGGCGGCGCTGGTCGCGCTGCTGCTGGGGCTCACCGCGGCGGGGCAGCCCGGCGGAACGGCATTTCCGTGCGCGATGCTGGCGGCCGCGGCGGCAGCCGGCATCGGTTATGTGCGACACGCGCGCCGTGCAGCTTCCCCGCTGCTCGACCTGCGTCTGCTCGCGCAACCGTGGTTGCGGACCGGCGTGGTGATCTATCTCTGCGTGCCGGGCGTCTTTACCGGCGTCAATCTCGTCGCGTCGCTGTATCTGCAGAACGCCCTCGCATTGAGCGCCGCGCATGTCGGCGCGCTGATGCTGCCGTGGGCGATCGCGGCGTTCCTCGCGATCGCGACGACACGCCGCTGTTTTCCGCGCCACGGCGCGAAGCCATTGTTCGCGTGCGGAATCACGATCGATTGTGTCGGCATCGCGTTGCTCGCGACGCCGTGGGCGCGCGTCGAAGCCCTGCGCGTCGCGGCGTTCGTCGCGATGGGATTCGGCGCGAGCCTGTGCACGAGTGCGTCGCAAAGCGCGGCATTCGCCGACGTGCCGCCCGATCGGATGGGCGATGCGAGCGCGCTCTGGAACATCAACCGCCAATTGAGCTTTTGTGTCGGCGTGGCCGTGCTCGGCAGCGCGCTGAACGCGTTGCTGGCACTCGACGCAGGCCCGCCGTCGCCGGCCCCGTACCGCTGGTGCTTCGGGCTGGCGGTGCTGCTGACGTTGCTGCCGCTCGGCTGCGTCGTGCGGCTTCCCGCGCATCGCACGCCGGCCGTGCAAGCCGTTTCATCCCGCCCTGAGAACCTGAGAACCTGAGAACCTGAGAACCTGAGAACCTGAGAACCTGAGAACCTGAGAACCTGAGAACCTGAGAACCAGAGAACCTGAGAACCTGAGAACCAGAGAACCTGAGAACCTGAGAACCTGAGAGACCCATGAATCTGCCGAATCCGTTTTTCAATGAAGTCGTCGACACGCACGTCGACATCGAACGCTGGTTGTCGGGCCGTGCGGAGCCCGGGCGGCTCGCGATGCTGATGGCGCGTTTTTCGCCGGGATTTTCGATGATCACGACGTCCGGCACGGTGCTCGATTACGCGGGCGTCGATGCGCTGTTTTCACGCGGGCACGGCGCGCGGCCCGGGCTCGTGATCGGCATCGACGAATTGCGCGCCCTGGCGGTGTGGTCCGACGGCGCGGTGATCGGCTATCGCGAGACGCAGACCGACATGGAAGGGCGGCGCACGGTGCGACGCTCGACGGCGTTGTTCCGGCGCGAAGCGGACGGCGTGATCGTATGGCGCCACCTGCACGAGACGCCGGTCGCCGCGTAGACGGCGAGCTGCGCGCCCGCGGGGCCGTTACTTGTCGAGCTCCGGATAGTGCCGGAAGATCCCCATGTCGTTGAACGGGATGCGGCGCTCCGATTCCAGGTAGCGCGCGACGGGCGGGTGCTGCGCGACGCGATCGTGCAGCGCGACGAGCGCCGCGACCTTGCGCTCCGCGCGCTTCATCGCTTTCGGAAACGCATAGCGTAGGCCCTCGATCAACTGGAACATCGTCAGATCCGCATAGCTGAGCGCGTTACCCGCGATATAGCCGCTCTTGTGCGGATTCTGTTCGAGCAAGCGATCGAAGTAGCCGAGGAATTTCGGCAGCCGATTCTCGAGGAAATCGGCCGCGCGCTCGGCCGCTTCCGCTTTCTGATCCTCGTAGTACAGGCCGCTGCCGATCGGATGGTGCGTGTCGTGGATCTCGGTGATGAAATCGGCGGCGGTCAGCTGGATCTGGTGGACCCACAGCCGGCCGGCTTCGTCGTCGGGCGCGAGCCCGAGCCGCGCGCCGAGAAACAGCAGGATGTTCGCGGTCTGCCCGACGACTACGTCGCCCGACTTCAGGAACGGCGGCGCGAACGGCACGCATTCCGCTTTCGTGCTGTCCATCATGCGCATCATCGCCGACACGCCCATGCCGCGCCCCGATTCGCGCGCGACGTCGACATAGTCGGCTTCGGCCGCCTCGAGCGCGAGCCGCACGTATTCGCCGCGTCCCTGGATCTCGGGCCAGTAATAGAGTTCGTATCGCATGCTGTTCTCCTGTTCGTTGCACCGGATGCTGCCGGCTGCTTGACGGTGGGGCGGCCATGCGGCGCCCGCTGCGAATAGACAGTCTAGGAGATCGCCGGAAAAGTGCCGTGTGCGTCGTGCGTCGTGCGTCACGCGTCACGTGCCGCGTTCGCTGCCTTCGGGGCCGTAGAAGAACACCCATGTCGAGAAATCGTCGATGAAGCCGGAGAAGCGATGCCCGGCGTGTGCGGGAACGAACAGCGCGTCGCCGATCGCGACGTCGCATTCGCGTCCGTCGACGACGACGAAGCGCGACGTGCCGGCGGCGATCACGTCAATCTCGCCGCGCGTATGCGGCTTCTGCCCGTCCTCGATGCGCGGCCGGTACCGCTCGGCTCGTGCGTGCCGGGCCGAAACGGCGTCGTGAACAGCGTGCCTTCTTCATCGAGCCGAGCAAGCGATTCGTTCAGGCCGAACGCCATCGTCGCGTGCTCCGGATCGGATCGTGGGAACGCGCGTTGCGCCCTCGTATCGCGAAATCCGAAGCGGGCCGTGCGACGCGCGACGATGCCCGCGCATCGGGTGCTCGCCACCTGTGAAACGGCGGCTGCGTTCGCTCGCCACGGATGAAACGTACGCGCCCGCCGATGAAACGGCATGGCGATCGTCAGCCTTCGATCGACAGGTTCACCGCCATTTAATAAACGCCCACTACGATCCAGCATCGTCGATCGACGGGGTGCCGCGATCCGATCCGCGCGTCGATCCTGTCGCCCGCTTTCCAGCCGTGCGACGTGCCCGATGGTCATTTCCCTGAACCCGCGATTTGCAACGCCGCGACTTGCTGCCGGCGTCGTTCGCATCGTTTCCTGTCTGTTATGAATCTGAACCCGCCGGCTTCTTCACGAAGAAAATTTCTTGCTGTCGCGCCCGCCGTCGCGGCAGCGCCGCTGCTGAGCGCATGCGGTGGCGACGACGTCACGTCGGCACCCGTTACCGATGGCGCACTCGCCGCGCAGATGTCCGCGAAGCTGAACGCCCAGCTCGGCGATGCGGCGACGGTCGATGCGATCGTGCCGGCGATCACCGATGTCGGCTTCACGTGGGCGCTGCCGACGGTGCCGGCCGCAAGCATCGGCGCGATCGTCGCGTACAGCTTCGGCAATCGTCCGAACGCGGCGAGCGGCAATACGTCGAGCACCGGCGGCAACCAGTCGGCGCTGCCCGATCCGGGGCCGGTGAACGAAGCGCTCGCGGACGCCGTGTACCGCATCCGCCAGTTGAAACCCGTCAAGGTCTACGCGCAGTGGGAAATCGCGCGCTTTCTCGTGTCGAAATACGGGCTGGGCGCCGACGTGCTGTCGTCGATCGAGCCGGTGATCGCGAGCGACGGGTCGATCGTGTACCTGAGTACCGCGGGTGTCGCGGCCGTGGCGGTATCGCGCGCGGGCGGTGCGGCGGCGATGGGCACGGTAGCGGTGGTCGGCCATCGCGATCATGCGAAGCGCTGCATCCAGACCTCGCAGCAGGCGGGCATGCAAGCGGCGGCGGTTGCCGAGGTACCGCTGCCGACGACGTACGACCCGCAGTCGGGCCAGCCGTGGACGCGCAACCGCAGCCTCTATCTCGTGCACGACATGTATGCGCAGATGCTGACGCACGCGATGGCCGCGACGACGCAGGCTTTCCCGAAGGGCTGATGTTTTCCGTTGTTTTTCATTCAAATCCCGTGACCATGACGAACCGCCGCCATTTCCTGGCCTCTACCTCGTTGCTCGCCGCATCGTGTGCCGCCGCCGCACCGGCCTTCGCGAGCGACGCCCCCGTTTCCGATGCGGAACTGCAGCGCCAGATGCTCGGCAAGCTGACCCACGAACTGAACGATCGCGCGACCGCCGCCGACGAAACCGCTTACCTGCTCGACACGTTTTTCTCATGGACGCCGCCGACCGTCGACGCCGCCGCGATCAACACGATCGTCGCGTTCGGCTTCGGAAATCGCGCCGGGGCATCGGCCGCCGCGCCGGTGTCGGGGCCCGTGAACGAGGCGATCGCCGATGCCGTGTTCCAGCTTCGGCAGAAAGTCGCGGCGCCGATCTTCGCGCAGCAGGAAGTCGCGAGCGTGCTCGCGTCGAAGTACGGACTGACGGCCGGCGTGACGTCGATCGCGACGCCCGCCGCGGTCGCCGGCAGCCCGATACCGACGCCCGATGGCGTGGCCGCCGCGATCGTCAGGCAGGCCGGGTCGGCCGCGGCGCTCGGCAAGGTCGGCGTGGTCACCCATCGCGATCAGGCGTCGATTGCCGTGCGCGTATCGAACGCGGCGGGGATGCAGGCGGCGGTGCCGGCGGGACTGTCGCTGCCGGGCGTCTACGACGCATCGGCGCAGCAGGCGGCGATGCGACGGCGCGATCTTTATCTGATGAGCAACGCCGGCATGCAGCTCGCGATGCTGCGGCTCGATCTGATCAATCGCGAATATCCGAACGGCTAGGCGAGGGCACGGATACGGGTACCGCACGCGCGCGCCGCGCGCCGGCCCGTGCGTGCCCCGTTTTGGCTGGTAATGCCGATACAGGTATTGGCACTACCAGCCAAACCACTGTTTTTAATGGGTTTTTTCGCGTCCGGCCTGCGCCGTCGCGCGTTGTGCGTGGCATAATCGACCGCATCCGCAAGGCTTGTAGTCACAACGACCCCGCATACCCATGGCACAGACGCTCTACGACAAACTGTGGAACACCCACGTGGTCCACACCGAGGAAGACGGCACGACCCTGCTCTACATCGACCGTCAGCTGCTGCATGAAGTCACGAGCCCGCAGGCATTCGAAGGGCTGAAGATCGCGCAGCGTCCGGTGTGGCGCATCAGCGCGAACCTGGCCGTGTCGGACCACAACGTGCCGACGACGGACCGCAGCCACGGCATCGCCGATCCCGTCTCGAAGCTGCAGGTCGACACGCTCGACGCGAACTGCGACGCCTTCGGCATCACGCAGTTCAAGATGAACGACGTGCGCCAGGGCATCGTCCACATCATCGGGCCGGAGCAGGGCGCGACGCTGCCGGGCATGACGATCGTGTGCGGCGATTCGCATACGTCGACGCACGGCGCGTTCGGCGCGCTCGCGCACGGCATCGGCACGTCGGAAGTCGAGCACGTGCTCGCGACGCAAACGCTCCTGCAGAAGAAGAGCAAGAACATGCTCGTGAAGGTCGAGGGTGCGCTGCCGCGCGGCTGTACCGCGAAGGACATCGTGCTCGCGATCATCGGCAAGATCGGCACCGCGGGCGGCACGGGCTATGCGATCGAATTCGGCGGCTCGACCATTCGCGCGCTGACGATGGAAGGCCGCATGACCGTCTGCAACATGGCGATCGAGGCCGGCGCGCGCGCGGGCATGGTCGCCGTCGACGATACGACGATCGATTACCTGAAGGGCCGTCCGTTCGTGCCGACCGGCGCGGAATGGGATCAGGCCGTCGAATACTGGCGCCAGTTCAAGTCGGACGAAGGCGCGCAGTTCGACCGCGTGGTCGAGCTGAACGCGGCCGAGATCGTCCCGCAGGTCACGTGGGGCACGTCGCCGGAAATGGTCACGTCGATCGACGGTCGCGTGCCCGATCCCGAGCGCGAAAAGGATCCGGTCAAGCGCGACGCGATGGAGCGCGCGCTGGCCTACATGGCGCTCGAGCCGAACACGCCGATCGCATCGATCAAGGTCGACAAGATCTTCATCGGCTCGTGCACGAACGCGCGGATCGAGGATATCCGCGCGGCCGCGTACGTCGTGAAGAAGCTGAACCGCCGCGTCGCACCGAACGTGCGGCTCGCGATGGTCGTGCCGGGCTCGGGGCTCGTGAAGGCGCAGGCCGAGCGCGAAGGGCTCGACAAGGTGTTCACCGATGCGGGCTTCGAATGGCGCGAGCCGGGCTGCTCGATGTGCCTCGCGATGAACGCCGACCGGCTCGATCCGGGCGAGCGCTGCGCGTCGACGTCGAACCGCAACTTCGAGGGCCGGCAGGGCGCGGGCGGCCGCACGCACCTCGTGAGCCCCGCGATGGCGGCAGCCGCGGCGATCGAAGGCCATTTCGTCGACATTCGCCAGCTGGGGTAACGCGTGACGGCATCGAAGCTCATCGCGCGGCTGGTTGCCGCGCTGGCGCTCGCGGGGCTGGGCGTCGGCCTGGCCGGCTGCAATACCGTCCGAGGCTTCGGCGAGGACGTCCATGCCGCCGGCAACGCGCTGCAGCGCGCCGCGGACTGACGCCACCCGAGAATTTGTCGATGGGTGCCGGCCGCGTGCCGGCCCTTCAACCGGATAGACGGATCATGGAAAAATTCACTGTACATACCGGCGTCGTGGCGCCGCTCGATCGCGAGAACGTCGACACCGACGCGATCATCCCGAAGCAGTTCCTGAAGTCGATCAAGCGCACGGGCTTCGGTCCGAACGCATTCGACGAATGGCGCTATCTCGATCACGGCGAGCCGGGCCAGGACAACTCGAAGCGTCCGCTGAACCCGGATTTCGTGCTGAACCAGCCGCGCTATCAGGGCGCATCGGTGCTGCTCGCACGCAAGAACTTCGGCTGCGGCAGCTCGCGCGAGCACGCGCCGTGGGCGCTGCAGCAGTACGGCTTCCGCGCGATCATCGCGCCGAGCTTCGCGGACATCTTCTTCAACAACTGCTACAAGAACGGTCTGCTGCCGATCGTGCTGACCGAGCAGCAGGTCGATCACCTGTTCAACGAGACGGTCGCGTTCAACGGCTATCAACTGACGATCGACCTCGACGCGCAGGTCGTGCGCGCGGCCGACGGCCGCGAGTATCCGTTCGAGATCGCCGCGTTCCGCAAGTACTGCCTGCTGAACGGCTTCGACGACATCGGCCTCACGCTGCGCTACGCGGACAAGATCCGCCAGTTCGAAGCGGAGCGGCTCGTGAAGCAGCCGTGGCTCGACACCAAGCTGGTCGGCTGATCGCGCGTTGCGGGCGCGCCGCGCGTGCGCTCGCCCGCCTGCTTCCCCAATACCCTACCCAGTCAGGAATTTCGCATGAAGATTGCAGTGCTGCCCGGCGACGGCATCGGTCCGGAAATCGTCAATGAAGCGGTGAAGGTGCTGAACGCACTCGACGAGAAGTTCGAACTCGAACAGGCGCCGGTCGGCGGCGCGGGCTACGAGGCGAGCGGCCATCCGCTGCCCGACGCGACGCTGGCGCTCGCGAAGCAGGCCGACGCGATCCTGTTCGGTGCGGTCGGCGACTGGAAGTACGACTCGCTGGAGCGCGCGCTGCGCCCCGAGCAGGCGATCCTCGGGCTGCGCAAGCACCTCGAGCTGTTCGCGAACTTCCGCCCGGCGATCTGCTATCCGCAGCTCGTCGATGCGTCGCCGCTGAAACCCGAGCTCGTCGCGGGCCTCGACATCCTGATCGTGCGCGAACTGAACGGCGACATCTACTTCGGCCAGCCGCGCGGCGTGCGTGCGGCGCCGGACGGCCCGTTCGCCGGCGAGCGCGAGGGCTTCGACACGATGCGCTATTCGGAGCCGGAAGTGCGCCGCATCGCGCACGTCGCGTTCCAGGCCGCGCAAAAGCGCGCGAAGAAGCTGTTGTCGGTCGACAAGTCGAACGTGCTGGAGACGTCGCAGTTCTGGCGCGACATCATGATCGACGTGTCGAAGGAGTACGCGGACGTCGAGCTGTCGCACATGTACGTCGACAACGCGGCGATGCAGCTCGCGAAGGCGCCGAAGCAGTTCGACGTGATCGTCACCGGCAACATGTTCGGCGACATCCTGTCGGATGAGGCGTCGATGCTGACGGGCTCGATCGGCATGCTGCCGTCGGCGTCGCTCGACAAGCACAACAAGGGCCTGTACGAGCCGTCGCACGGCTCGGCGCCGGACATCGCGGGCAAGGGCATCGCGAATCCGCTCGCGACGATCCTGTCGGCCGCGATGCTGCTGCGCTACTCGCTGAATCGCGCGGAGCAGGCCGATCGCATCGAGCGCGCGGTGAAAACGGTGCTCGAACAGGGTTACCGTACGGGCGACATCGCGACGCCGGGCTGCAAGCAGGTCGGCACGGCTGCGATGGGCGACGCGGTGGTCGCCGCGCTGTAAGCGGACGGAAATGAAGTCCGGCAATTAAGATGAAAAGGGCGCGAACGGGCCGTCAAAATCGGCCGGTTCGCGCGCGGTTGGCCGTTGTGCGGGCCACCGGCTTTGTGTAGACTCGAACGATGGCGCTGATTTCCCTGATCTCCCCGGTCCTGAAACTCCACGGCAACACTGCCCGTGCGGGTGCGCGCGCCATCGTCATCACGAAAACCATTACCACGAAAACGATCATTAAACGCTGATCGCCGTCGTGCCCGCCTGTTTCCCCGCGCGGTCACGCGGGGACGGAAATGGCGGGGAAGCTCCATTCAAAGCAAAGGGTTAGTCATGAACGTAGGTCTCGTAGGTTGGCGCGGCATGGTCGGCAGCGTCCTGATGCAGCGCATGCAGGAAGAGGGCGATTTCGACCTGATCGAACCGGTGTTCTTCAGCACCAGCAACACGGGCGGCAAGGCGCCGTCGTTCGCGAAAAACGAGACCACGCTCAAGGACGCGACCAACGTCGACGAGCTGAAGAAGTGCGACGTGATCATCACGTGCCAGGGCGGCGACTACACGAACGACGTGTTCCCGAAGCTGCGCGCGGCCGGCTGGAACGGCTACTGGATCGACGCGGCATCGTCGCTGCGGATGAAGGACGACGCGGTCATCATCCTCGATCCGGTCAACCTCGACGTGATCAAGGACGCGCTCGTCAAGGGCACGAAGAACTTCATCGGCGGCAACTGCACGGTCAGCCTGATGCTGATGGCGCTCGGCGGCCTGTTCCGCGAGAACCTCGTCGACTGGATGACGGCGATGACGTACCAGGCCGCGTCGGGCGCGGGCGCGCAGAACATGCGCGAGCTGCTGTCGCAGATGGGCACGCTGAACGGCGCGGTGCAGGAACAGCTCGCCGATCCGGCTTCCGCGATCCTCGACATCGACCGCCGCGTGCTGGCCGCGATGAACAGCGATGCGATGCCGACGAGCCACTTCGGCGTGCCGCTCGCCGGTTCGCTGATTCCGTGGATCGACAAGGATCTCGGCAACGGGATGTCGAAGGAAGAGTGGAAGGGCGGCGCGGAAACCAACAAGATCCTCGGCAAGCCGGCGATGGGCGAGCCGGGTTCGATCCCGGTCGACGGCCTGTGCGTGCGAATCGGCGCGATGCGCTGCCACTCGCAGGCGCTGACGATCAAGCTGAAGAAGGACGTGCCGCTCGACGAGATCAACGGCATCCTCGCGTCGGCGAACGACTGGGTGAAGGTCGTGCCGAACGAGCGTGAAGCGTCGATGCGCGACCTGTCGCCGGCGAAGATCACCGGCACGCTGTCGGTGCCGGTCGGCCGTCTGCGCAAGCTCGCGATGGGCGGCGAATACCTGTCGGCGTTCACGGTCGGCGATCAACTGCTGTGGGGCGCGGCCGAGCCGCTGCGCCGCATGCTGCGCATCCTGCTCGACAAGTAAGCCCGCGCGCTGTCCGGCCCGCAGGCCGGGCTGCACGATACGACGCGCCGCGCCGGCCTCGAGATTCGGGGCCGGCGCGGCGCGTTTTTCATGCGCGGTTCAGCGCAGGTTCAGCAGCGTCTGATCGACGGCCTGCTGGGTCTTGATCGTCTGCGCATTCGCTTGGTAATTGCGTTGCGCGGCGATCAGGTTCACGAGTTCGTTCGTGAGGTTGACGTTCGAGTTTTCCAGCGCGCTGCCCTGCAGCGTGCCGTGGTTCGTGCTGCCCGGCGCGGAGATCTGCGGCACGCCCGACGCGGCGGTTTCCGCATACTGGTTGCCGCCGATGTTTACGAGCCCGTTCGGGTTGTTGAAGTTCGCGAGCGCGATCAGGCCGAGCACCGCGCTCTGGCCGTTCGAGTAGTTGCCGGTCAGCTTGCCGTCGGTGCCGATCGAGAACGTCGTCAGCGTGCCGCTCGCGAAGCCGTCCTGCGCAAGATGGGTCACGCCGTCCTTGCCGCCGTACTGCGTCGTGCCGCCCAGATCGAGCGTCAGGTTCTGCGGATTGGCGCCGCCCGTCGTGTTCGGGATCGAGAGCGCGAACTGGCCGAGGCTCGGCGTCGGCTGGCCGGTCGCGGCCGACGTCGTCGCGCTGATCCGGCCCGATGCGTCGAACGTGACGGTGCCGAGATGCGTCGGCGTCTGGCCCTGCACGCCCGCGTAGGCCTGCCACGTGCCGGCCGCGTTCTTCGCGAAGTACATCGTGACCTGTTGCGAGCCGCCGAGCGTGTCGTAGACCTGGATCGACGAGTTGTAGTTGTACGTCGTGTTGTCGGTTGCGTTGAACGGCGTCTTCGTCGGCACCTTGTCCTGCGCGTTCAGGTTGAACTGGCCGGTGATCCTGGTCGTCGCGCTCGGCGCGAGGTTGCCGGTCGGCGCCTGCAGCGGCACGGTTTGCGCGGTGTTGATCGCGCCGCCGGCGCCTGCCGCATAGCCCATCAGGTTGCGGCCGTGCGCGTCGACGATTGCGCCGTTCTTGTCGCGGTGGAACGTGCCGTCGCGCGAATACGTGGTCACGCCGTTCCTCGACATCTGGAAGAAGCCGTTGCCGTTGATCGCGACGTCGAGCGACGACTTCGTCGAATCGATCGTCCCCTGGCCGAAATTCTGCTGCACCGACGCGAGCCGCGTGCCGATGCCGATCTGCGTGTTGACCGACGTCGCGACCGAATTCGCGTACAGGTCGGCGAAATTCGCGCGCCCCTGTTTGAAGCCGACCGTGTTCGCGTTCGCGATGTTGTTGCCGATCACGTCGAGATGGCTCGACGCGCCGGCCAACCCGCTCAAACCCTGCTGATAGCCCATGTTCGGTCCCCGTAACGAGCTGGTGAGTGAATGCAGTCGTGCGACTGCGCGATGGCCCTCCGGCACTTCACGGCAGCAGTCTGGCCGCGCGGCTCCCGCCTTTCCGGCATGGGCGAGCGCGAGGCCGGAATGCGCCGATTCCTGTTTAGGGGCGATCGTATCGACGGTAATTAATCGATCTGTGTAATTTTGTGTAATGAAATTGAATTCATGTGAAAGTCACCGCTTTCATATGCACGGTGGAGCATGCGGAAGGCGCTGAAAGCCTTGTGGGGCGGTGTTTCGGTAGTGTGGATTTTCATTTCTTCGATAAGAATGGGAAATTGCCTTTTTATCGAAGAATTGGACGTGATTGGAGCGAGATTGATCGCGGTCGCGATTTGTTCTGATTTTCGGCTGTCAATTCATTGACGGCAGCCGGGGCGGATTGTCGAGGGGACGTTGGCGTTTCGGTCGCCGCGATCCTGCGGCGTACACGAGGCGTACACGAGGCGAACACGCGGTGAACGCCGGAAAGCAGCCATCCGAACGGTGGGGCGATGCCGCTGCGAGACGGTTTTCGACTGCGCGCGCAGGTTGGCTTCGATCGATCGGATGCACGGGCCGAGGCAGGCGGACCCGCGCGACACGCGCGCCCGCCCGCAGCCGTTGCATCGACGGGCGACGAATTCGGCCGGAACCCGATCGTGTGAAGTAAACTACGCGGTTACGACGCACAGACCCGCCGAAAGCGTCGCGTTCCGCGCGACGCTTTTGCATTTCTGCAGCCACTTTATTGACGCTTCCAACCGCGAATCCGAGCCGCGCCTGCGCGCGGCGATAGAGCCAACGATGTCCCGAATTTCCTTGTTTCCGCGTCAGTCCCGTCTGTCGCGCGCCGTGCGTGGCGCGCTGGCGATCCTGGCGCTCGGCGCAGCCGCATCGGCGTGGGCAGTCGGCAACGGCGAACTGCCGGCGTCCGCCGCCGGCGCCGCCGCTCCGCTTACCGTGACGGTCCAGCCGGGCCAGTCGCTGAACGACATCGCGAAAGCGGCCACGCAATCGCACGATCCGGCCGTGCTCGCGCGTGCGGGCCGCGCGCTGTTCGACGCCAATCCGCAGGCGTTCATGAAGCGCGACGCGAGCCGCCTGAAAGTCGGCGCGACGTTGACCTTGCCCCCGCTCGACGCCACCGGCGCGGCGCTGGTGCCGGCCGGCGCGTCCGCTGCGTCCGCCGCGTCCGGTACGGCGGCCGCTTCCGCACCCGCCGCCGCATCGGGCGGGGCGGCGAGCGCGCAGCACGGCGCATCCGCACCGCCTCCCGGCTCGGTCGTGCAGCCCGCGCCGATGGCGCCGGCCGTGCATGCAGCTCCGGTGAGCGGGGCGAGTGCCGCGGCGACGGCGGCGGGGGCGTCGGCTTCGAGCGGTGCTTCGGCTTCGAGCGGGGTGTCGTCCGCCCATGGCGCGTCGGCCGTCGACGGCATTCAGCCGGCGGCGCCCACGGCCGGTGCAAGCGGTCCGCACGTATGGAGCGGTGCGATCCAGTCGGCGCCGTCGTCCGCGAGCGAGGCCGCGGCGCCGTCGGTGCCGGGCAGCCCGGTCTTCGGCGCGCATGAACCGGCCGCGCCCGCCGTGGGTGCGTCGCAGCCGCGGCCGTCGAGCCTGCAGCAATTGCTGGCATTGAAGAATCGCGTGCTGATGGAATTGCAGAAGCACGGCATCGGCAAACCGGCAACGACGACCGGCGTTGCGCCTGCGCCCGCTTCGGCGCCCGCCGCGTCGCGTCCGGCCGCGAATGACGCCGGTGCGTCGGCCGCTGCATCGACGGCAGGCGAAGCCGCGTCGGATGCGGCAGCCAGTGCGCCGCAACCGGCATCGGCTCCGGTACGACCGGCCGCTCCCGTCGCGACGCCTGCACGTCGTACCGAGCAGATGGACTGGCGCCCGGCCGCGGTGGCCGGCGCTGCCGTGATCGTGCTCGCGGCCGGCTTCGCATGGCGCAAGCGCCGCAAGGGTCGCCGCCCGGACGATGCGGGGACGGCAGCGGCCGCAGCAGGCGGTGCCGCGGTTGCAGAAGCGGAAGCCGCGCCGTCCGTCGAACGCGAACTGCCGATCACGCCCGAGATGCCGGTCGCACGCGATGCGGCGTCCGACATGAATCTCGTCGCGGCGACTGCCGCTGCGGCGGAGACGGTCGAGCCGCCCGCCGCGGACGCATCGTCCGCGCCCGACATGACGGCGCCGCGCGACGAGTCGCCTGAATCGTCGTTTGCTAACGCTGCGGAGCCGCCCGTGAGCGCGGCGACCGCGGTGCCGGCCGAGGCTTCGCAAGATAAGGAGCCGGCCGAAAAAGCTGCTGCCGCCGACGAGCCGGCCAAGCTGAGCGAGCCGGCCCAATCGAGCGAGCCCGCCGAGCCGACCTCCACATCCGTCGCGCCTTCGACGGCGGAAGCGCAGCACGCGACGCTGATGGAGAACGCGATCAGCGCGCTCAACAGTCTCGACATGCCGTTGCCGCCTCGGGCAGCAGGCGAACCATCGTCGACGGCGGAGGAGGCGTCTGCGCGGGCAGCGCAGATCGAAGCCGATAAAATCGCAACTAACGGTCAAGCCGCCGAGCGCCCGTCGATGGGTTCGAGCGAGACGGCACCGGAACATCCGGCCGACCAGGAAGATGACTTCGACTGGGATCCGGATGCGGCGACGCCTGCCGGCCACTCGGGCAGCCCGCCCGCGACGTCGTCGCTGCCGCCGCTCGGCGGCGCGCAGTTCGGCGCGCTGAAGCTCGACTTCGATCTCGACCTGCCGTCCACGCCGGGCGCGGCGCTGCCAGCGCTGACCCCGGACGAGCTCGCGCGCATCGCCCGCAACAAGCTGGACCTCGCGGCCGAATACGTCGAACTGGGCGACCTGTCCGGCGCGCGGACGCTGCTGCAGGAAGTGGTCGACGCGAACGACGCCGCGACGCGCGACGACGCACGTGCGCTGCTCGCGAAACTGGCGGACGAGGCGTGATGCGGATCGCGCTGGGCATTCAGTACGACGGCGCGGCGTTCTGCGGCTGGCAGGCGCAGCCGCACGGCAAGACCGTGCAGGACCGGCTCGAACATGCGCTGGCCGAGTTCGCGCGGGTGCCGCTGCACACGACGGTTGCGGGGCGGACCGACACCGGCGTGCACGGGCTCGGGCAAGTCGTGCATTTCGACACCGATCTCGAGCGCGAAGTGTTCTCGTGGGTGCGCGGCACCAACGCGTTTCTGCCGCCGACCGTGTCGGTGCAGTGGGCGAAGCCGATGCCGGACACGTTCCATGCCCGTTTCTCGGCGTTCGAGCGCACTTACTACTACGCGCTGTACGTGCACCCCGTGCGCTCGCCGATGCTGGCCGGCCGTGCGGGCTGGATCCACACGCCGCTCGACGACGACGCGATGCGCGCCGCCGCCGCGCACCTGATCGGCGAGCACGACTTTTCGTCGTTCCGGTCGTCGGAATGCCAGTCGAAGACGCCGGTCAAACACCTGTATCAGATCGACGTACGGCGCGCGGGGCATTTCATCCATTTCCGCTTCCGCGCGAACGCGTTCCTGCATCACATGGTGCGCAACCTGATGGGCTGCCTCGTCGCGGTCGGTCGCGGCCGCTACCCGGCCGACTGGCTCGCCGACGTGCTGGCCGGGCGCGACCGCAACCTCGCGGCGCCCACGTTCATGGCCGACGGGCTGTACCTCGCCCACGTCGGCTACCCGGCGGAATTCGCCGTCCCGCCCGCGCAGCTCGGCAGCGTGCCGTGGAGCAGCGTCTGGGCCGATCTGGACCCACTATCATGACGGATCACGACGTGCCTTCTTCGAATTCCGTCGCGGCGGCCCTGCCGCCGCGCACGCGCATCAAGCTGTGCGGGCTGTCGCGCCGCGAGGACGTGCTGCACGCGGCGGCGCTCGGCGCCGATGCGATCGGTCTCGTGTTCTACCCGAAGAGCCCGCGCGCCGTGACGGTCGCGCAGGCGGCCGAGCTGGCGAGTCTCGCGCCGCCGTTCGTGTCGGTGGTCGGGCTGTTCGTGAATGCGACCGAAGCCGAGATCGAGGCCGTCGTGCGCGACGTGCCGCTCACGGTGCTGCAGTTCCACGGCGACGAGACGCCGGAGCAGTGCGATGCGCTCGGCCGCGCGGCGCGCCTGCCGTGGTTGCGCGCGGTGCGTGTCGGCCCCTCGACGCAGCCGTCCGATTTGGTAGAATCGGCTCTTCATTATTCGAAAGCGCGCGGCCTCCTGTTCGACACCCTGGTGCCGGATTACGGCGGTAGCGGCAAGGTCTTCGATTGGTCTCTTATTCCCGCAGAGCTCGCGCGTCGGGCCGTTTTGAGTGGTGGCTTGAACGCGCAAAACGTCGGTGATGCGATCCGCCAGTTGCGTCCGTTCGCTGTCGATGTCTCGAGTGGCATCGAAGTGGCGGGCGCGAAGGGCGTGAAGGATCACGCCCGGATGGCGGCGTTCGTGCGCGCGGTGCGCGAAGCGGACGCCGGATGACGCAAGCCGGTGTGGCCTGACAAGCGGGCGCACCGACCGATCGAGAGAGACACCATGTACAACCTTCCCGATGATCGCGGCCATTTCGGCCCGTATGGCGGCGTGTTCGTCGCCGAGACGCTGATTCACGCGCTGGACGAACTGCGCGCGGCGTATGAAAAGTTCCAGAACGATCCCGACTTCGTCGCCGAATTCGAGCGCGAGCTGAAGTATTTCGTCGGCCGCCCGTCGCCGATCTATCACGCGCAGCGCTGGAGCGAGATGCTCGGCGGCGCGCAGATCTACCTGAAGCGCGAAGACCTGAACCACACCGGTGCGCACAAGATCAACAACGTGATCGGCCAGGCGCTGCTCGCGAAGCGCATGGGCAAGAAGCGCGTGATCGCGGAAACCGGCGCGGGCCAGCACGGCGTCGCGACCGCGACGATCTGCGCGCGCTTCGGGATGGAGTGCGTGGTCTACATGGGCGCGGAGGACGTGCGCCGGCAGGCCGCGAACGTCTACCGGATGAAGCTGCTCGGCGCGACGGTCGTGCCGGTCGAATCGGGTTCGCGCACGCTGAAGGACGCGCTGAACGAAGCGATGCGCGACTGGGTCACGAACATCGAAAGCACGTTCTACATCATCGGCACGGTCGCGGGCCCGCACCCGTACCCGATGATGGTGCGCGACTTCCAGCGCGTGATCGGCGACGAGTGCAAGGTGCAGATGCCCGAGCTCGCGGGCCGGCAGCCGGACGCGGTGATTGCCTGCGTCGGCGGCGGGTCGAACGCGATGGGCATCTTCTATCCGTACATCGACGATCGATCGGTGCAGCTGATCGGCGTCGAAGCGGCCGGCGACGGCATCGACACGGGGCATCACGCGGCATCGCTGATCGCCGGCAGCCCGGGCGTGCTGCACGGCAACCGCACGTATCTGCTGCAGGACGACGACGGCCAGATCATCGAGACGCATTCGGTGTCGGCGGGCCTCGACTATCCGGGCGTCGGCCCCGAACACGCATGGCTGAAGGACAGCGGCCGCGCGCAGTACGTGCCGATCACCGACGACGAGGCGCTGAAGGCATTCCACGACTGCTGCCGGATCGAGGGGATCATCCCCGCGCTCGAGTCGAGCCACGCGATCGCGTATGGCGTGAAGCTCGCGCCGACGTTGCCGAAGGACAAGATCCTGCTCGTCAACCTGTCGGGCCGCGGCGACAAGGACATGCACACGGTCGCCGAGCGATCGGGCATCGAGCTCTGACCCCGACCGATGCGTGACCTGATCGAAGAGCCGGGCGGCGGCGCCGCGAGCGAGGCGGAGGCGGTTCAGCCCGCCGCTGCCGTGCCGCGCGTGCTGCCGCACGGTATCGAACTGCACAACCGCGATTTCCTGACCGATGCCGCGCACTTGCCGGATGCGTCGATCGACCTGATCGTCGCCGATCCGCCGTACGGGCTCGGCAAGGACTACGGCAACGACTCGGACAAGCGTTCGGGCGACGATTTCCTCGCGTGGACGCGCGAGTGGCTCGAGCTCGCGATTCCGAAGCTGAAGCCGAGCGGGTCGATGTACATCTTCTGCACGTGGCAGTACGCGCCGGAAATCTTCAGCTTCCTGAAGACACAGCTCACGATGGTTAACGAGATCATCTGGGACCGGCGCGTGCCGAGCATGGGCGGCACGACGCGCCGTTTCACGTCGGTGCACGACAACATCGGCTTTTTCGCGGTTTCCAAAGCGTATTACTTCGATCTCGATCCGGTCCGCATCCCGTACGACGCCGACACGAAGAAGGCCCGCTCGCGCAAGCTGTTCGAAGGCAGCAAGTGGCTGGAGATGGGCTACAACCCGAAGGACGTCTGGTCGGTCTCGCGCCTGCACCGGCAGCACGCCGAGCGCGTCGATCATCCGACCCAGAAGCCGCTGGAAATCATCGAGCGGATGGTGCTCGCGAGCTGCCCGCCGGGCGGCCGCGTGCTCGATCCGTTCATGGGCAGCGGCACGACCGCGGTGGCCTGCGCACGGCAGGGGCGCGACTTCGTCGGCTACGAGATCAACGAAAGCTATTGTGCGATCGCGCACGAGCGCGTGAGCGCGCTCGCCGCGCCGGCGTGCGCGTGAATCGCGCCGCCGCGTCGCCGAACGCATCCAGGAAAATTGCCATGTCCCGTATTCAGCAGACCTTCGCCGCACTCGCCGAACAAGGCCGTAAGGGCCTGATCCCGTTCATCACCGCCGGCGACCCCGATCCGGCGAAAACCGTCGAATTCATGCACGCACTCGCCGCGGGCGGCGCGGACGTGATCGAGCTCGGCGTGCCGTTCTCGGACCCGATGGCCGACGGCCCGGTGATCCAGCGCTCGTCGGAACGCGCGCTCGCGCGCGGCGTCACGCTGAAGAGCGTGCTCGCCGACGTGAAGCGTTTTCGCGAAACCGACCAGAAAACCCCCGTCGTGCTGATGGGCTATGCGAACCCGATCGAGCGGATGGGCGTCGACGCGTTCGCGGCCGAAGCGCACGCGGCCGGTGTCGACGGCGTGCTGGTGGTCGACTATCCGCCGGAAGAGGCGGGCGTGTTCGCCGAGAAAATGCGCGGCGCGCAGATCGATCCGATCTTCCTGCTCGCGCCGACGTCGACCGACGAACGCATCGCCGACGTCGGCAAGATCGCGAGCGGCTACGTGTATTACGTGTCGCTCAAGGGCGTGACCGGCGCCGGAAATCTGGATGTTTCGAGCATTGCAGGTAAAATCCCGGCCATCAAGTCGCGCGTGCCGGTTCCGGTGGGCGTCGGCTTCGGGATCCGCGACGCCGAAACGGCGCGCGCGGTGGCCGAAGTGTCGGACGCCGTCGTGATCGGCAGCCGCCTGGTGCAGTTGCTCGAAAGCGCCGCGCCGGAAGGCGCCGCCGCCGCGCTGAAGGCGTTCATCGCCGAGCTGCGCGCCGCGCTGGACGGCGCCGCCAAGGCAGCGCGATAAACACAACACAGGAAGCGGGAACGAGCCGATCGGCCCGCCCCGCCACGGAACAGGAAACCATACGATGAGCTGGCTCGACAAACTGTTGCCGCCGAAGATCAAGCAGACCGACCCGAAAAGCCGCAAGGGCATTCCGGAAGGCCTGTGGGTCAAGTGCCCGTCCTGCGAGGCCGTTCTCTATCGCAACGACGTGGACGCGAACCTGCACGTGTGCCCGAAGTGCGATCACCACATGCGCATCGGCGCGCGCGAGCGTCTCGACGGGCTGCTCGATCCGGAAGGCCGCTACGAGATCGGCCAGGAAATCGTGCCCGTCGACTCGCTGAAGTTCAAGGACAGCCGCAAGTACCCCGATCGTCTGAAGGAAGCGATGGACGAAACCGGCGAGACCGACGCGATGGTCGTGATGGGCGGCGCGATCCACACGCTGCCGGTCGTGGCTGCCTGCTTCGAGTTCTCGTTCATGGGCGGCTCGATGGGTTCGGTCGTCGGCGAGCGCTTCGCGCGCGGCGCGCAGAATGCGCTGGAACAGCACGTGCCGTTCATCTGCTTCACCGCATCGGGCGGCGCACGGATGCAGGAAAGCCTGCTGTCGCTGATGCAGATGGCCAAGACCACCGCGATGCTGACCAAGCTGGCCGAAGCCAAGCTGCCGTTCATCTCGGTGCTGACCGACCCGACGATGGGCGGCGTGTCGGCGAGCTTCGCGTTCCTCGGCGACGTCGTGATCGCCGAGCCGAAGGCGCTGATCGGCTTCGCCGGCCCGCGCGTGATCGAGCAGACGGTCCGCGAGAAGCTGCCGGAAGGCTTCCAGCGCGCCGAATTCCTGTTGAAGACCGGCGCGATCGACATGATCGTCGACCGTCGCAAGATGCGCGACGAAATCGCGCAGTTGCTCGCGCTGCTGCAGCGACAGCCGGCCGACGCGCTGGCTTGACCGGCGCAAGGTTGTGACTCTGCGCGTCGCCTGGCTCGAGCGTCAGGCGGCGCGCTTCGTTTTTTGGCGTAGTGGCGGTACCGATCCAGATTTGATCCGATGAGCACTTTTCCCACTCTCGACGCGTGGCTTTCGCATCTCGAGCGCGCGCACCCGGTCGGCATCGACATGGGCCTCACCCGCATCGGGCAGGTCAAGGCGGCGCTGCAGCTCGAATTCGCGTGCCCGGTGATCACCGTCGGCGGCACGAACGGCAAGGGCTCGACCTGCGCATTCCTCGAGACGATTCTCGTGCGCGCGGGCTACAAGGTCGGTTGCCACACGTCGCCGCACCTGCTCGAATTCAACGAGCGCGCCCGCGTGAACGGGCACAACGTGACCGACGACGAACTGCTGCCGCATTTCGAGGCCGTCGAAGCCGCGCGCACGTCGCTGGCCGAGCCCGTGTCGCTCACGTATTTCGAATTCACGACGCTCGCGATTCTCCATCTGTTCGCGTCGCGCGGGCTCGACGCGGTGATTCTCGAAGTCGGCCTCGGCGGCCGGCTCGATGCGGTCAACATCATCGATACCGATTGCGCAATCGTCACGAGCATCGACATCGACCACACCGAATACCTCGGCGACACGCGCGAGAAGATCGCATTCGAGAAGGCCGGGATCTTCCGCGCGGGCAAGCCGGCGATCTGCGGCGATCCGGCCGCGCCGCAGACATTGATCGACCACGCCGAAGCGATCGGCGCCGATCTGTGGCTGGTCGGCCGCGATTTCCGCTACGAGGCGCAGGCGGGCGCCGAGCGTCAGCAATGGAGCTACCTCGGCCGCGAGAAGCGCTATCCGGCGCTCGCGTATCCGGCGCTGCGCGGCGCGAATCAACTGATCAACGCGTCGGCCGCGCTCGCCGCGCTCGAGGCGCTGCGCCCGGTGCTGCCGGTGTCCGCGCAGGACATCCGGCTCGGGCTGGCGAACGTCGAGCTGCCGGGGCGCTTCCAGGTGCTGCCCGGCAAGCCGGCGATCGTGCTCGATGTCGCGCACAATCCGCACGCGTCGGCCGTGCTCGAGCAGAACCTCGGCAACATGGGCTTCTTCCCGTACACGTACGCGGTGTTCGGCGCGATGCACGACAAGGACATCGACGGCGTGCTGCAGCATCTGAAGGGCGAGATCGACCACTGGTGCGTGACCGATCTGCCGCTGCCGCGCGCGGCCTCCGCGGAGCAGCTCGAAGCCGCGCTGCGCAAGGCCGGCGTGACGGAGGGGCCCGATTCGAGCGTGACGCGTTACGCGTCGCCCGCGGAAGCGTTTCGCGATGCACTAAAAAGAGCATCCGAGAATGATAGAATCGTGGTTTTCGGCAGTTTCCATACGGTTGCCGGCGTGCTGGCCTACCGTAAATCGCAGCAACACTGACTGACGGGCAGTTTCGGACTCAGCCATTCATGGGAATTTTCTCGTTCGGCAAAAAAGACGACGACGCGCCCCCGCGGCGCGGCGGTCGTACCGGGGCCTCCCGGAACGTGCGCACGGAGCGCACTGAACGCGTCGAGCGACGCTCGCGCCGCACCGAGCGTCCGGAATCGGACGCACTGCTCCTCGATCCGACCCTTCCAGAAAAGCAACGCGCGCGCCGTCGCCTCGTCGGCGCGATCGCGCTTGTCGTGGCCGCGGTGATCGTACTGCCGATGGTGCTCGATTCGCACCCGAAGCCGGTCACCGACGACATCGCGATCGACATCCCGAACCGACCCGCGCACCAGGCGGTCGCGCCGCGCGACGACGACGTGTCCGACGTGCAGGCGGGCGTCGCGCACGACGAACCGCCGGCCTCCGACACGGCCGTTGCGGCCGCACCGGCGCCCGCGCCGAAGGAGGCCGCCAAGCCGGCCGCGAAACCCGATACGACGACCACCGCGAGCGTGACGCCGCCGAAGCCCGCGCCGAAGCCGGCTGCTCCCGCGGCGAAACCGGCCGCGCCGAAGCCTGCGCCCGCAACCGTCGCGAATGCCGACGCGGCGAGCCCGGACAGCGGCGACGCATCGTCGCCGGCATCGCCGGCCGGTGCGCGCTTCGCGGTGCAGCTCGGTTCGTTCAAGGACGACGCGACGGCCCGTTCGTGGGCGGCCAAGTTGAAAACAGCGGGGGTGCCCGCATATGTCGAGCATCGCAAGCAGGCGGACGGCAGCACGGCTACACTGTTGCGTGCCGGCCCGTTCGCGGATCGCTCGGCGGCCTCCGCCGCGATCGCGAAGGTGCGCGAAGCCGGTCTGACGCAGTAATGCCACGATGCTGACGGCTTTCGACTACGCTGTATTGGCGGTGATCGCGTTGTCGGCGCTGCGCGGCGCGTGGCGCGGCTTCGTGTCCGAGATTTTCGGGCTGATCGGCTGGATCGCGGCGATCGTGATCGCGAGCCGCTACGTCGGGCTGGTCGTGCCGTATATCCCGGCGAACTGGCCGGGCGGCGCGCTGACGCAGTGGGTGATCGCCTTCGCGTTGCTCGTGATCGGCGTCGTGCTGGTCGCCGGCGTGGCGAACGCGCTGCTGTCGCGGATCGCGCAGGCGAGCGGCCTGGGCGGCGTCGACCGCTCGCTGGGCATGATGTTCGGGCTGGTGCGCGGCTGCGTGCTGGTGGTGCTGCTGGTCGCGGCGGCCGGGCTGACCGAACTGCCCAAACAGGATTTCTGGCGCAATGCGCTATTGCGTCCTTTTGCCGAACAGGGCGTGCACGAGCTGAAGCAGCTCCTGCCCGACGGCATGGCCCAGTACGTACGCGTGTGACGACGCGGCCGGGCAGGACGGAACCGATTTTGTCATCTTGAAGGACATGCCATGTGCGGCATCGTAGGTGTTATCTCCCAATCCCCGGTCAATCAGCTGATCTATGACAGCCTGCTGCTGCTGCAGCATCGCGGTCAGGACGCGGCGGGCATTGCGACGGCGGACGGCAGCAATTTCCACATGTACAAGGCGAACGGCATGGTGCGCGACGTGTTCCGCACGCGCAACATGCGCAGCCTGCCCGGCACCTACGGCATCGGCCAGGTGCGCTACCCGACGGCCGGCTCGGCGTCGAGCGAGGCCGAGGCGCAGCCGTTCTACGTGAACGCGCCGTTCGGGATCATCCTCGCGCACAACGGCAACCTGACGAACTGGCAGCAACTGAAGGACGAGATGTTCCGGATCGACCGCCGGCACATCAACACCAATTCCGACAGCGAAGTGCTGCTCAACGTGTTCGCGCACGAGCTGCAACTGTCGACCACGGGCCTCGAGCTCGATCCGGCGTCGGTGTTCAAGGCGGTGTCGGGCGTGCATCGCCGCCTGCAGGGCTCGTACGCGATCGTGTCGCTGATCGCCGGCTACGGCCTGCTCGCGTTCCGCGACCCGTACGGCATCCGTCCGCTGTGCATCGGCAAGCTCGAGACCGAACACGGCACCGAATGGATGGTCGCGTCGGAGTCGGTGGCGGTCGAAGGCATCGGTTTCGAATTCGTGCGCGACCTGGAGCCGGGCGAAGCGATCTTCATCGACAAGGCCGGCAACTTCCACAGCCAGCAGTGCGCGGAGAACCCGACGCTGAATCCGTGCATGTTCGAATACGTGTATCTCGCGCGTCCGGACTCGTGCCTCGACGGCGTGCCGGTCTACAACGTGCGCCTGCGCATGGGCGACTATCTCGCCGAGAAAATCAAGCGCGAGCTGCCGAACGTGCCGATCGACGTCGTGATGCCGATTCCCGATTCGTCGCGCCCGGCTGCGATGCAGGTCGCCGCGAAGCTCGGCGTCGAGTATCGCGAAGGCTTCTTCAAGAACCGCTACGTCGGCCGCACCTTCATCATGCCGGGCCAGGCCGTGCGCAAGAAGTCGGTGCGCCAGAAGCTCAACGCGATGAGCATCGAGTTCAAGGACAAGCACGTGCTGATCGTCGACGATTCGATCGTGCGCGGCACGACCTCGCACGAAATCGTGCAGATGGCGCGCGATGCGGGCGCGAAGTCGGTGATCTTCGCGTCGGCGGCGCCGCCCGTGAAGTTCCCGAACGTGTACGGCATCGACATGCCGACGCGCGGCGAGCTCGTCGCGCACGGCCGCACCGACGAAGAAGTCGCGAAGATCATCGGCGCCGACCACCTGATCTACCAGGACGTCGACGACCTGCGCCGCGCGGTGCGCGACATCAACCCGAAGCTCGAACGCTTCGAGGCGTCGTGCTTCGACGGCAACTACATCACCGGCGACGTGACGCCCGAGTATCTCGATGCGATCGAGCGCGCGCGCCTCACGCCGGCGTCGCAGGCCGATCGCGACACGGCCGGCGACACCGAGCGTTCGCAGATGAACCTGCAACTGTCGGTCGAGTAACGCCGGCGCACGCTTTTATCGAGGCGTGATAGGATGTGGCCTTGCGTCGATTTGATATCAGCTTGCGGACGCGGGGCCACTTCCCAAAACAGCTAAAGCGAAGGCCGGCGGCAGCCGGCCCGAGTCGATCGCTGTCGTACCGCACCGAAGCCCGCTGATGCCGACGCATAGCGGGCTTTTTGTTTTTGGCCTGGGTTTTGACCGGGTCCGCGCCGCATGCACGACCGTCGGCGCGGCCATCGAATACGGAAAACGGAACATGGACGACTCCCTCAACTTCGACACGCTTGCCGTGCGCGCGGGCACGCTGCGCAGCGACTTCAACGAACATTCGGAAGCGCTGTTCCTCACATCGAGCTTCTGCTTCTCGAGCGCGGCCGACGCGGCCGAGCGCTTCGCGAATTCGGAAGACTATTTCACGTACTCGCGCTTCACGAATCCGACCGTCACCATGTTCCAGGAGCGTCTCGCCGCGCTCGAGGGCGGCGAGGCGTGCATCGCGACGGCGTCGGGCATGGCCGCGATCATGTCGGTCGTGATGTCCGCGCTGCAGGCGGGCGACCACCTCGTCAGCTCGCGCAGCCTGTTCGGCTCGACGCTCGGGATGTTCTCGCAGATCTTCAGCAAGTTCGGGATTACGACGACCTTCGTCGACCCGACCGACCTGAACGCGTGGCAGGAAGCCGTGCGGCCGGAAACGAAGATGTTCTTCCTCGAGACGCCGTCGAACCCGCTGACCGAGCTCGCCGACATCGAGGCGATCGGCAGGATCGCGAAGGCCGCGAACGCATTGTTCGTCGTCGACAACTGTTTCTGCAGCCCGGTGCTGCAGCAGCCGCTGAAGCTCGGCGCGGACGTCGTGATGCACTCGGCGACGAAATTCCTCGACGGGCAGGGCCGCGTGCTCGGCGGCGCGCTGGTCGGCTCGAAGGAATTCATCATGGGCAAGGTGTTCCCGTTCGTGCGCAGCGCGGGGCCGACGCTGTCGGCCTTCAACGCGTGGGTGCTGCTGAAGGGGATGGAGACGCTGTCGCTGCGCGTCGAAAAGCAATCGGCGAACGCACTGGAGATCGCGCGCTGGCTCGACGCGCATCCGGCCGTCGCACGCGTGTTCTATCCGGGGCTCGAATCGCATCCGCAGCATGAACTCGCGAAGCGCCAGCAGAAGGCGGGCGGCGCGATCGTGTCGTTCGAGCTGAAGGGCGACACGCCCGAGCAGCAGCGCGCGAACGCATGGCGCGTGATCGACGGCACCAGGCTGGTGTCGATCACCGGCAACCTCGGCGACACGCGCACGACGATCACGCATCCGGCCACCACGACGCACGGCCGCATCACGCCGGAAGCGCGCGCGGCGGCGGGGATCACCGAAGGGCTGATCCGCCTCGCGGTCGGTCTCGAGCACGCGGGCGACATTCGCAACGATCTGGCGCGCGGTCTGGACGGCTGAGCGATACGGCCGAGGTTCGTTCGGCATCAATGAAGCGGGCCGCTCGAAAGAGCGGCCCGTTGTCGTTTCGGCGCATGCCGTCGCGCGCGTGTTTTCTCGTTCAGCCGGGGGCGTGCTGCCCGTGCGGCGCAGCACGCATTGCGTCCACCATCCATCGCAGCGTTTCGTCGAGCGGCGTGACAGGCAATTCGCCTACCGCGCGCCGCAGCTTGTCGCGCGACCCGCTCAGGCTTTTCACTTCATTGTGTCGCACGAAGCGCGGATCGATCGTCACGTCGATCACGTAGCCGGCGATGCGCGACAGCATCGCCAGCACTTCCTTCAGCGAATACGCGCGCTCCGAGCAGACGTTGAACGTCTCGCCGGCCGGCGCGGCTTCGACCAGCTTCAGATAGGCGGCCGTCACGTCGCGCACGTCGGAGAAATCGCGGCTCACGTCGAGGTTGCCGAGCGAGATCCGCGGTGCGTTGGCCGCATAGTGCGCGACGAGCTTCGGCAGCAGATACGCATCGCTCTGGCCGACGCCCGTGTAGTTGAACGGCCGCGCGATCACGATCGGCAGCCGGTCGGCCCATAGCTTGGCCGCATATTCCATCGCGAGCTTGCTGACCGCGTAGTCGTTCGCCGGGGCAGGCGCGACGGTTTCGTCGAGCACGCCGGCCGTCGAGTTGCCGTAGACGTTCGCGCTGCTTGCCAGCAGCACGGCCGACGGGCGGCGGTCGAGGCCGGCGAGCGCCGCCAGCAGATTGCGCGTGCCGACGATGTTGACCGCGTAGGTCTGCGACGGCTCGTCCTGGGCGACATGCGCGCGCGCGGCGAGATGCACGACCGCGTCGGGTCGCGCGTCGGCCGCGGCCGCGCGCATTGCATCCGCGTCGAGCAGATCGACGGGCACCAGCGTGCAGTGTGCGAACGCCGGATCGGCGGGGCGGGGCGCGCCGGGCGCGATCGTGCCCCAGACGTCATAGCCGGCCGCCTG
The DNA here is from genome assembly GCF_001526365.1 of Burkholderia sp. MSMB1835. Lineage (NCBI taxonomy): Bacteria > Pseudomonadati > Pseudomonadota > Betaproteobacteria > Burkholderiales > Burkholderiaceae > Burkholderia > Burkholderia sp. MSMB1835. The sequence goes on along the minus strand of NZ_LOYP01000059.1, from coordinate 156,698 downwards.
CAGGCGTTCGGCCATGTAGCGACCGGTGAAGCCCGTCAGGCCCGTGACGAACGCACGGCGCGACGGACGCCCGGTTTCAGAACGTGTCATGGTGTTGGTTCCGCGTCAAATCCGCTTCGACCATCATCTGGCAAAGTTGTTCGAGCGTCGTCCTGGGTGCCCAGCCAAGTTTGCTTTTCGCCTTGTCCGCGCAGCCGATCAGCAGATCGACTTCGGCCGGGCGGTAGAACTTCGGGTTCACTTCGACGAGCACGTTGCCGGTCGATGCGTCGAGGCCGCGCTCCTGCTCGCCCTTGCCGCTCCATTCGATCTGGTAGCCGGCCGCCGCGAACGCCATCCGCACGAAGTCGCGCACGGTTTCGGTCCGGTTGGTGGCCAGCACGTAGGTGTCGGGCTCGTCGGCCTGCAGCATCCGCCACATGCCTTCGACGTATTCGAGCGCGAAGCCCCAGTCGCGCTTCGCGTCGAGATTGCCCAGTTCGAGGCGGGTCGCCTTGCCCAGCTTGATCTTCGCGACCGTGTCGGTGATCTTGCGCGTGACGAATTCCCGGCCACGCAGCGGCGATTCGTGGTTGAACAGGATCCCGCTGCTGCCGAACAGGCCGTACGATTCGCGGTAGTTCACGGTCATCCAGTGCGCGTACAGTTTCGCGACGCCGTACGGGCTGCGCGGATAGAACGCCGTCGTTTCCGTTTGCGGAATGGCCTGCACCTTGCCGAACATCTCGGACGTCGACGCCTGGTAGAAGCGCGTCTTCGGGCTCACGACACGAATAGCCTCGAGCAGGTTCAGCGGGCCGATGCCGGTCACTTCGGCGGTCGTCGCCGGCTGGTCGAACGACACGCCGACGAAGCTTTGCGCGGCGAGGTTGTAGAGCTCGTCCGGCTGCGTGCGTTCGAGCAGGCGCAGGCTCGAACCGGCGTCGGTCAGGTCGTGTTCGACGAGCGTCAGATTCGGATGCGTGTCGACGCCAAGCTCGGCGATGCGCCAGAAATTCACCGAGCTGGTGCGGCGGTAGGTGCCGGTGACTTCGTAGCCCTTGTCGAGCAGCAGTTTGGTCAGGTACGCACCGTCTTGCCCCGAAATTCCGGTGATGATGGCCTTCTTACGCGTTTGGCTCATGGCGTTGTCCTGGTAGAAGCGATGGATGATGAAATTCAGGCGGTCGTGCCGGCGGCAGCGGGCAACGCACGGCGCGCAGGCCCGCGCGTCAGGCGCCGTTCGAAGCCGTACCAGCTCAGCGTGGCGTAGGCGAGCGTGATCGCGAGCGCGAGCGCGGCCGTGACGAAGCGGTTCAGGTGCAGCGGCCACAGCGCGTACAGCACGCTTAGGTGAATCAGGTAGACGGTGTAGCTGACGGTGCCGACGTAGACGAGCAACGGGTTCGTCAGCACGCGCTGCACGAGGCCGCGGCCGCGCAGCGCGATCACGACGATCGACGTGCACAGCAGCAGCGAGATGCTGTAGAGCGCCGCATTCGACAGCGGCGTGTTCGCGGCGCGAAAGCGCGGGAACGACAGGTGCAGCCAGCCGAGGATCGCCAGCGACACGAGCGCGCCGACGATCGCGAGCGGATAGAACGGCTCCAGCGCGCGCCGGTCGCGGCGCAGCACGATCGCGAGCAACGCGCCGGCCGCGAGCAGGTCCATCCGGAACGGCGTCAGGTAGTAGATCGGCCAGAACGAATCGAACCACGGCGTCGCGATCGCGCGCAGCACCGGCGCCGCGACGATCAGCGCGGCGGCGACCCACAGCAGCGCGCGCTCCGAGCACCAGAGCACGACGAACGGCCAGAAGATGTAGAACTGCTCCTCGACCGCGAGCGACCACAGCACGTTCAGGCTGTCGTGGCCGATGCTGCCGAGCGACAGCCCGATATTGGTCGAGAAGAACGCGAACCACGGCCAGTGCGGCAGCCAGCTCGCGCCGAACAGCAGCGTCGACACCGCCAGCAGCAGTACGTACGGCGGCAGGATGCGGCGCACGCGGCGCGCATAGAAGTGGCTGAAGTACGACTGCCCGCGCGCCTTGCGATCGAGCAGGATGCCGGTGATCAGCAGGCCGCTCAGCACGAAGAACAGATCGACGCCCATCCACAGCGGCGCCTTCAGCGCGTGCTGCAGGAACACGGCGCCGACCGCGATCGCGCGCAGCCCGTCGAGCTGGACGATGCGGCCGTGTTGCGGCGGGGCGAGGTCTGCGGGGCGCGACAGGGCCGTCATCGCGCGGCTCCTTCACGACCCGCATCCGGTGCGTGTACGTATTGCATGCCTTTAAATGGAATATGAAATCGAAATCGATTCTAGGGAAAAGAAATCGGTAAAAAAACGCGCGACATTTATCTGCCGATCAACATCCAAATGCCGGTTATTACGATCGCGAGATGAAAGGTTGGCGGCCGGGCGGGCGCGACAGGCGGCGCGGAGCGGAATTTTCTACACGGCGGCGGCCGAAGGGCGGTCGTTATTGCCGTTTCCTGGCGTCATTGACAGGCTGTTCCGGTTCGATATTTCAGGCAGAAACATCCCCAAATATTTCCAAATTTCTTGTGATTATTTTTGCTTGTAACCTGCATCGCGACGTTTGAAACCCATTTAGCGACAGGGCGCGGCCGCGGGCGATCCGTGGCGGCGCCGGTCGCTGTTGTATCGAGTCTGGAGAAGCGCATTGCGACGTCTGATTCTGGTTGGCATGGCGGTATGCGCGGCACTGCTGACGAGCGCCGTGCCGGCCGAAACGGTGTTGCCCGCGACGACGTCGTGGATCGGCAACACGTTCGGCTATGGCGACGGCGCATGGACGCAGATCGACATCCGCGCGATCGCGGTGACGCCCGAGGGCAAGGTGTATACGAATGCGCCGTGGGACGAGAGCGGCGCCGAGGCGAGCGTCTACCAGGACGGGAAGATGCTCGGCTTCGCCGGCGGCACGCACGGCTGGGGCAATCTCGGCGGCAACGCGATCGCGGTCAACAGCAAATATGCGTACGTCGCGATCGGCGTGGGCAACGAGCGCGGCCACCTGCAGTCGCCCGGCATCTGGCCGGACAAGGGCAAGCAATGGTTCGGCATCTCGCGGCGCACGATCGGCGACATGAAGCAACCGGCGCCGTTTCGCGCGTCGCCGCAAGTCGCGCCGGGCGGACGTGCCGACGCCGGCCGCGCGCGGATGGCCGCGAGCTTCATGGTGATGAACGAGGTGCCGGCGCCCGCGCGCTCGGAAGTGGGCGACGCGAAGGCGGAGGTGGGCGGCCTCGCGGCCGACGACAAGACATTGTTCGCGACCAATCCGTCGCGCGACGCGGTCGAGGTGTACGACGCGGAGACGATGCAGCGGAAGGGCACGTGGAGCGCGCACGAGCCGGGCCGCATCGCGCTCGCGGGCGACGGCACGCTGTGGCTGCTGACCGATACGCTGGGCGGGCCCGCGCATCTGGTGCACGTGCGGGCCGACGGCAGCAAGCTCGACGACGCGCCGGCGTTGCCGGAAGGCACCGACGCGGTGGACGTCGCGGTCGATGCGAAAGGGCGCGTGCTGGTCGCGGACAACGGGCCGCGCCAGCAGATCCTGATCTTCTCGAAAGGCGGCAAGGGCTATGCGCAGTCGGGCACGCTCGGCGAGCGCGGCGGCATCTTCGCGGGCCCGGTGCCGGGCCGGCCCGGGCCGCAGCGCTTCAACGGGCTGACGGGCGTCGGCGTCGACCGTGCCGGCAACATCTATGTGTCGATGAACGGGATCGGGCCGCGCCACGACACGATCGGCGCGGGGCTCGGCGCGGTACTGGAAAGCTATACGCCGGACGGCAAGCTGCGCTGGCAGGTGCAGGGGCTGCTGTTCGTCGACGGCGCATGGCTCGATCCCGCGCGGCCGAACAGCGTGTACACGGGCAACAAGCGCTTCGAGCTCGACCTGTCAAAGCCGCCGGGCCAGGACTGGAAATACGTCGGCTTCCTGTCGAACCGCTTCAAGTATCCGGACGATCCGGTGTTCCACACGGACCAGTATCCGGGCATGCCGATCGCGCGGCGCGTCGACGGCCGCACGTTCCTGTACCTGACCGACATGTACGCCGATCACCTGAAGATCTACCGCTTCGACGCAAAGCGCGACGGCGAGGTCGCGATCCCGTCCGGCCTGATCGCGGGCCGCGCGCGGCCGGTCGACAAGGTGCCGAACAAGCCGCCGGGCGGCGACTGGCTGTGGCGCGACGCGAACGGCAACGGCCGGATCGACGCCGACGAGTTCGAGATGAACACGACCGGCAAGGCGAAGGCGGGCGGCTGGGGCTGGTGGGTCGACACGAAGGGCGACATCTGGCGCACGAGCGATGTGCGCGGCATCCACCGCTTCCAGTACGGCGGCGTCGACAAGGCCGGCAACCCGATCTATTCGTACGACAAGGTCACGACCTACCCGATGCCGCAGCCGTTCACGCAGCTGCGCCGTGCGATCTACGAGCCGCAGACCGACACGCTGTACGTGACCGGCTACACGGCCGACGCGCCGCCGCAGCCGGGCATCAACAAGGAAGTGGGGCGCGTGCTGATCCGCTTCGACAAGTGGTCGACGGGCTCGCCGGTCCTGCGCTACCAGGTGGCGCTGCCGTGGAAGCTCGATGCGAAGCCGATCTTCGATCTGATCGGGATCACGGTCGAGGGCCGCTACATTTTCACCGTGGAGCCGGTCGGCAAGATCCACGTGTACGACAAGGACACCGGCAAGGAAGTGGGCGTGATGAGCCCGGGCGCGGAGGTCGGCAAGGCGTCCGGCTGGGTCGACGTGCCGTTCGGCATCAGCGCGTTCCGGCGCGAGAACGGCGAATACCTGGTGTTCGTCGAGGAAGACGCGCGCGGCAAGGTGCTGATGTATCGCTGGAAACCGTGACGGGCGGCGCGCCGCTCGCGACGTCGTCGCCGTCACACAAGGCATGAGCATGGACAAAGGCATACTCAAGAACGTTTCGATCAACTTCATCGGGCTGATCCTGCCGACCTTCGTGTCGCTGGTGACGGTGCCCGCCTATATCCATGCGCTCGGCGTCGAACGCTACGGCGTCGTCAGCCTCGTGTGGACGCTGATCGGCTATTTCGGGATCCTCGATCTCGGGATGAGCATGGCCGCGCAGAACCACATCTCGAAGGCGCTCGCGAGCGGCAACGCCGACGAAAGCGCGCGGGTGTTCTGGAGCGCGTTCTGGCTGAATCTCGGCACCGGCATCGCGGGCGGGCTGCTGATCTACTTCGGCGCGTTCGTCTACACCGCGTATTTCACGAAAGTGTCGGCCGCGATGCAGCACGAGGTGTATCTGGCGCTGCCGTGGCTCGCGCTCGCGATTCCGCTTGCGAACGTGTCGTGGGTGTTCGCCGGCGCGATCAACGGCGCCGAACGGTTCGGCGTGTTCAACACGAACCAGACGATCGGCACGTTCCTGTTCCAGCTGCTGCCGCTCGGCGCTGCGTGGTGGATCGCGCCGAACCTGCAGACGGTGCTCGCCGCGGCCGTCGTCGCGCGGCTGATCGCCGCGGCGATGCTCGGTCACGCGAGCATCAAGGTGCTCGGGATCCGGCGCATCGACCCGCCGCAGTGGGGCACCGCGAAAGGGCTGTTCAACTTCGGCGGCTGGATGCTGATCGCGAGCATGACGAGCATGATCGCCGACACGCTCGACCGCGTGATGCTCGGCGCCGGCATGGGCGCGAAGTTCGTCACCTACTACACGGTGCCGCAGAACCTCGTCACGCGCCTGAACATGCTGCCGAACGCACTGGTGCGCACGCTGTTTCCGCGCCTGTCGGCGGTCGGCCGCGACCATGCCGACACGCTCGCGCGCCAGTCGCTCGAATTCCTGAACGGCGTGTTCACGCCGGTCGGCATCGTCGCGATCTTCGCGCTCGCGCCGTTCCTGACGCTGTGGGTCGGCGCCGATCTCGCCGCGCATTCGGCGCCGGTGGGCCGCGTGCTGGTGATCAGCGTGTGGCTCGTCGGTCAGGCAAGCGTCACGCGCATCCTGATCCAGTCGCAGGTCAACCCGGCCCGCGCGGCATTCGCCGGGCTCGTCGAGATGCCGTTCTTCGTCGGCGGCCTGTGGCTCGGCATTCATCACTTCGGGCTGATCGGCGCGGCGGTGGTCGTCGCGGCGCGCGCGCTCGTCGACTACGGCGTGCTGCTGTACCTGTCGGCGATCCGGATGCGCGCGATCGTGCTCGACATGCTCGCCCATCTCGCCTTCCTGCTCGCCAGCCTGTTTCTGGCGCAGGCGTGGTCGGGGCTCGGCGAGTCGATCGGCATGTGCGCGGTCGTGCTGGTGCTGAACGTCGCGTGGTCGCTCACGATGACCCCGGGGCTGCGCGCGCTCGTGCGCGACCTGTTCGTCCGTCTCAATGCGAGGAAAACGACATGAATCGCGATCTGGCGGAACACGCCGTCCTGAATCTCGCCACGGCCGATGCCGCCGTGGCCCACGCGGGCGATGCCGCCGCGCTGCACCGCGCGGTGCCGGCCGAGCGCGCCGGCGCGCGGCAGCCGGCGCGCGCGCTGCGCGTGGCGATCGTCCACGACTGGCTCGTCACCTATGCGGGCGCCGAGCGCGTGCTCGAACAGATCGTCGCGTGCTTTCCCGACGCGGACCTGTTCAGCCTCGTCGATTTCCTCGACGACCGCGCGTTCGTGCGCGGCAAGCGGGTGACGACGTCGTTCATCCAGAAACTGCCGTTCGCACGCACCAAGTACCGCAGCTACCTGCCGCTGATGCCGCTCGCGATCGAGCAGCTCGACGTGTCCGAGTACGACCTCGTGATCTCGAGCAGCCACGCGGTCGCGAAGGGCGTGCTGACCGGGCCGGACCAGGTGCACATCAGCTACGTGCATTCGCCGATCCGCTATGCGTGGGACCTGCAGCATCAGTATCTGGAACAGTCGAACCTCACGCACGGGCCGAAATCGCTGCTCGCGCGGATGATCCTGCACTACATCCGCAACTGGGATACGCGCACCGCGAACGCGGTGGACGGCTTCGTCGCGAACTCCGCGTTCATCGCGCGGCGCATCAAGAAGGTCTATCACCGCGACGCGGCGGTGATCTTCCCGCCGGTCGACGTCGACGCGTTCTCGCTGAACGCGGTGAAGGAGGATTTCTACCTGACCGCGTCGCGGATGGTGCCGTACAAGAAGATCGACCTGATCGTCGAGGCGTTTTCGCGCACGCCCGAGCGCAAGCTCGTCGTCATCGGCGACGGCCCCGAGATGCAGAAGATTCGGGCGAAGGCCGGCCCGAACGTCGAGATCATGGGCTACCAGCCGTTCGCGGTGCTGCACGACCGGATGCGGCGCGCGAAGGCGTTCGTGTTCGCGGCCGAGGAGGATTTCGGGATCTCGGTCGTCGAGGCGCAGGCGTGCGGCACGCCGGTCATCGCATACGGCAAGGGCGGCGCGCTCGAAACGGTGCTCGATCCGCAGTCGAACCTGAACCCGACCGGTCTCTTCTTCGACGAACAGACGCCGCACGCGATCGTCGCGGCCGTCGACGACTTCGAGCGTGCACCGCAGCGCTTCACGCCGGACGCCTGCCGCGCGAACGCGGAGCGGTTTTCCGCCGATACGTTCCGGCGGCGCTTCCTCGACTACGTGGAGCAGGCGCTGCCCGGCTCGACCGCGCAGCGCGGCACGGCCGCACCGATGCCGGCCGCGCGCGGCCCGGCGACGCTCGTGCTCGATCAGAGCGGCGTGCTCGGCGGCGCCGAGCTGTCGCTGCTCGAGATCATGAAGCACATGCGCGCGAACGCCGACGTGCTGCTGTTCGACGACGGCCCGTTCCGCGCGGCGCTCGACGAGATCGGCGCGCGCGTCGACGTGGTCGAACAGGGCGCGCTCGCGGGCGTGCGCAAGCAGGGCGGCGTGTCATTCGGCGCGGTGAAGCAGCTCGTGCGGCTGGTGCGCGACGTCGCCCGGCGCGCGCGCCGCGCCGAGGTGATCTACGCGAACACGCAACGCGCGATGGTGGTCGCCGCGCTCGCCGGGCGGCTCGCGCGCAAGCCGGTCGTCTGGCACCTGCGCGACATCGTCAGCACCGACCATTTCGGCGGCAAGCAGCTACAGGCGATCAAGTACTGCGCGCGGCTCGGCGTCACGCGCGTGATCGCGAACTCCGACGCCTCCGCGCAGGCGTTTCGCGCGCTGACGGGCTTTACGCCGCAGCACGTCGACGTCGTGTTCAACGGCATTTCGGCCGAACCGTTCGATGCGCTGGAAGGCGTGAGCCAGGCCGCGCTGCGCGCGCGCCTCGGGTTGCCCACGGACGCCTGGCTGGTCGGCTCGTTCAGCCGTCTCGCGCGCTGGAAGGGGCAGCACGTGCTGCTGGAGGCCGCCGAGCGGCATCCCGACATGCACGTGGTGCTGGTCGGCGCGCCGCTGTTCGGCGAGGACGAGTATGCGGCGCAACTGCACGAATACGTCGCGCAGCACGGGATGGGCGAACGCGTGCATTTCCTCGGGTTCCAGCGCGACGTGGCTGCCTGCATGACGGCGGTCGACGTCGTCGCGCACACGTCGATCACGCCGGAGCCGTTCGGGCGCGTGATCGTCGAAGGGATGCTCGCGCGGCGGCCGGTCGTCGCGGCCCGCGCGGGCGGCGTCGTCGAGATCATCGAGGACGGCGACAACGGGCTGCTCTGCGAGCCGGGCAACGCGGCCGCGCTGGCCGATGCGCTGGCGGCGCTCAAGCGCGACGGCGCGCTGCGCGAGCGGCTCGTCGCGAGCGGGCGTGCGACCGCGGTGCGCCGGTTCGGCACCGAAACCTACGTGGAGCGGGTCGAGAAGATTCTCGCGGATACCGCCAAGGCGGCCAAGGCCGCGAACGCGAAGAAGTAACGGCCGGCGCGAGCCGGCGGGAAACGGGCCCCCATGCGGCGTCGCGCTGCGCGGGGGCTTTGCCGTTCGGCGGGCGACGCGTGTGGTTTTGACGGAGAGACGGGTTTGTGCCCCGGCGTCGGCGTCGGTCGCGAAGCGTGGCCGGTCGTCATCCGGAACGGAATCGGGCCGTCGGGAGCATGGAGCGATCGGGCGCTGCCGCCGCAGCTGCGGATATCGCCACGAGCCGCCCACGCGGGCCGTAGCGCGGTCGGACCGCAGCAGGCTGCCGTTCCTCTGGCGACCCGGCCGCAACCGCGTGACGGCCATGAAAAACCCCCGCGCGGCGAGACGCCGCGCGAGGGCTCCGGACGGGCCGACCGCGCCGGCCGGCCCGCTTCAGACGGCCTGTTCGGGCGACGACGCGACGACGCGGGCGGCGCGGGTCGGCTTGAAGCTGGCCGACCACATCATCGCCGGCCGTTCGAACATCCGGTAGAACAGGTACGCCACCGGAATCGCGACGGCCATGAATGCGAACGACGGCCAGATCGACAGTTGCAGTTCGGAGTGGAACAGCACCGAGCCGAGGCAGACGAACAGCGGCAGGTGGACGAGGTACAGCGAGTAGCTGAAGTCGCCGAACCAGCTCAGCACGCGCAGCGGCGGCGTCGGGCGGGGCGGCCGGGCGAGCGCGCGGTACAGGAAGCACGCGAAGCCGGCCGACCAGAGCTGGAACGCGCCGTACTGGCCGAAATGGAATGCGCCGCAGCCGGCGGCCAGCAGCACGGCGGCCGCGACGTACCACGCGCGCGACGGCACGACGGCCGTGCCGCGGGACTGCTGCGCGCGCACGTCCGCGATCCATGCGCCGATCGTCCAGGACAGCCAGTACGACGTGAAGAACTGCAGGTCGTGCCGTTCGAGCAGCCACGCCGACGCGACGTTGACGAGCGCGACCGCAGCCACGACGGCCGGCATGCCGATGCGCCGGCGCAGCGCGAACAGCAGCGGGTAGATCGCGTAGAACTGCACTTCGAGCGACAGCGTCCACAATGCGCCGTTCGACCCGTACGTGTAGCCGGCGACGCCCTGCAGCGAGAACAGGTTCACGAGGAACGCGACGAGGCCGACGTCGCGGATCTTGTGGCTGACGGGCTCGATCTGCAGGCTGACCGCGTCGAGCGCGAGCGTAAACAGCAGCGCGGCGAGCAGCACCGGATAGATGCGCGCGAAGCGGCGCACCCAGAAGTTCGGCGCGTCGAGCCGGTACGCGGGGTTGGCCGCGAGCTTGAGTGCCGCGTTGCGGTGGATGCAGTAGCCGCTGATCACGAAGAAGATCGGGACGCCGGCGGAGCCCCACGCGAACGGGAAGGTCAGGTAACCGGCGATCGCGCCCGCGCTCAGGGCATGACCGTAAGCATGATGGAAGCTCTGCATGCCGACCCAGACGACCTGGCGGCAGTGGAAATAGGCGACGAGCAGCGCCGCGAACCCGCGCATCGCGTCGATCACGTGTTCCTTGTGATCGGCGACGGGCGGCGCGGCCAGAGACGATCCGCTGAAAGCTTGCATGCGATTCGGTTCCTTGCGACGGATGGACGGGAAGTTTCATCCAATCGTAATGCGCAAGAATTCGGTCAATGAATAAAAAAATCCCGCCCGGAAATTCCGGTATTCCACATCATGGGTTTATTCAGGGATGAAAGCGGGGCCGCGAGGGGCGCCAATTATTTGTCGATTTTTTTCTGATAGTTTGAAGCTCCAGTTGATTGATGCAAGGAGCGGCAAGATGGACATGCATTGGATCGCGAGCGCTGCAGTACTGTTGGTCATGGCCGTGCTGTCGGCGTACCGCGAGGCGCTGAAGAACGAACCGATCCGCCCGGGCCTCGAGCGGGGCGGCGTGCCCTATATCGAGGAATTCGAATCGTAAGAATTTGTATCCGGGAAATCGGTAATTTGTTTCTGCTTCGGCAATCGGTTCGGCAATATCGACCGGATTGAAGCGATTATATTTTTTCCGAAATAATTGGGCAATCAGTCCATATCGAAAATGAGCGGAGTGGAATTGGCAGTACCGTCGATTCTCGATATGCCGTTCGGAACACAATCGCGCCGGGTCGCGGGTCGACGCGGCGCAGTCAACGCTATCAGGATGCGAACATGTTGAAAGTCACCAAGGCCGTGTTCCCCGTTGCCGGTCTCGGCACGCGGTTCCTCCCGGCAACGAAGGCGAGCCCGAAGGAAATGTTGCCCGTCGTCGACAAGCCGCTGATTCAGTACGCGGTCGAGGAAGCGATCAACGCCGGTATCACCGAGATGATCTTCGTGACCGGGCGCAGCAAGCGCGCGATCGAGGATCATTTCGACAAGTCGTACGAGATCGAGGCCGAGCTCGAGGCGCGCGGCAAGGAAAAGCTGCTCGAACTCGTGCGCAGCATCAAGCCGAGCCACGTCAACTGCTTCTACGTGCGCCAGCCGGAAGCGCTCGGTCTCGGCCACGCGGTGTTGTGCGCGGAGAAGCTCGTGCACGGCGAGCCGTTCGCGGTGGTCCTCGCCGACGACCTGCTGCACGGCGAACAGCCGGTGCTCAAGCAGCTCGTCGACGTGTTCGACCACTATCACAGCTCGGTGATCGGGGTCGAGACGATCCCGCGCGAGGACAGCCGCTCGTACGGCGTCGTCGAAGGCCGGGAGTGGGAAGAGGACATCATCAAGCTGTCGGGCATCATCGAGAAGCCGGCGCCCGAGGACGCGCCGTCGAATCTCGGTGTGGTCGGCCGCTACGTGTTCATGCCGACGATCTTCGATCACCTTCGCAAGCTCAAGCCGGGCGCGGGCGGCGAACTGCAGCTCACCGACGCCGTCCAGTCGCTGCTCGCGAACGAGCAGGTGCTCGCGTACCGCTACTACGGCACGCGTTTCGACTGCGGCAGCAAGATCGGCTATCTGAAGGCTACCGTCGAGCTCGCGCTCCAGCATCCGGAAGTGAGCCGCGAATTCGAGGCGTACCTGCGTACCTGCTTGCCCGCGCTGGCTGCCGTCGCTTAAGCGGCCGCGCGCTCCGTCGTTTCAGGTGGTGGTTGTTCCGTTGGCCCCGGCCGCTCGCGCGCCGGGGCTTTTTTGTGTTTGCGCGTGCACGAGCCTGGTGCGCGACGCCTGCATGTGGTGCCGGCAATGTGCGGAGGGCGGCGCCGCGCGGCGCGCGAAATGTGCCGATGACGCGGGACGTCGCGCGTGAAACCGGTGCCGAAGCATGCATCGCGTGACCGGATCGGTGGACGGGTTGCGCGGCATGCATGACGCGCGCGTGGGCGTTGCCCGATGATGCACCGTGGGCTGCGATGCCATCGGCCGCCGACTTCGTCGCCGGTATCGCGGCGTTGCGATTCGGCGTCCGCCGCGTGCCGCGTCCGTGTGCCGCTCAGCGCGGCGACGCGCTCGGCTGCGCGGCGAAGTGCCGGGCCAGCATCGCGGCGATCGGCTTCTTGAAGTCGAGCAGCCGCTTTTCGAGATAACGCCAGGACAGGTGTGCGAGCAGCACGGCGAGCGCGAATTGCAGCATTTCCGGCAACGCATCGCGGACGATGTCCGGTATCGGCACGTGCGCGAACGACGCGGGCAGCACGCCGAAGCGCGCCGGAATCAGGTTGTGGAACAGGTAGAAGCCGTAGCTGATCGTGCCGAGATAGACGAGCGGCGCCCAGTCGAGCAGCGCGACGACCGGATGCTCGGGCTCGCTGACGATCCACAGCATCAGCGCGCCGAGCGACGCGGACAGGCCGAGATCCGCGAGCCCCGCGACCGCATCGGGCAACGCCGTGCAGGCGGGCAGCACGAGGAAGAAGGCGACGCCGGCCGCGCCGAGCCAGCCGGGCGGCACGCGGCGCGCGGCGGCCGCGCCGCGATCGGCGAGCGCCATCGCGCCGACGCCGCCGAGCGCGATCAACGCGAAATTCCACGGGGAAAACGCGTAGATCAGCACCGGCGACGCGTCCGACAGGTAGAGCGCGAGATGCGCGAGCGCGCACAGCGCGACGGCCGCGACGCCGAGCGCGACGTGTCGCGCGGCGGGCACCGCGAGCAGCGCGAGCGGGGCGATCAGATAGAACTGCTGTTCAACGGCGAGGCTCCAGAAGTGCGACGTGGAGCCCGGCCAGCCGTCCTTGACGACGCCGATCCAGTAATTCGACAGGAACGCCGCGTGCCACGCGAGCCCGAGGTTGACGCCGCGCTGGTAGAACAGCGCGTGCGCGATCGCGAGCGCCGCGAGCAACAGGTAATACACGGGAAAGATCCGCAGCGCGCGCTTCGCGAGGAACAGCGCCAGCGCGTGGCGGCGCGTCATGGTGCCGCGCTCGACCGCCTGGCGGTTGCGATGCAGCTCGCCGACGATCAGGAATCCGCTGATGAGGAAAAACGTCCACACGCCGAGCTTGCCGACGTCGACGGCAAGGACATGGCCCTTGTGGGACAGGAAAACGAGGATGACGGCGAGGGCTCGCAGGCCGTCGAGTCCTTTGACGTATCTGACTTCGCGCATGGAGGCATCCGGGCATTGAGCGAGCCCAGTATAGGTGCGCAAATATCGAACGTAATTCGCGTTCGGACGTATACGTGAAGGCGTTTTTCGACGTGAGGGGCGGTTTGCGCATGTGCGCTCCCTGCGTAAAACGGACCCTCGAGCGTCGATGAAGTCGGTCGCGCGCAACAAAACCTGCGGGAAACCCCGTGAAAACGCATAAAAGTACTGCACGAAGCGTCAAGGCGCTTGTAGAATCCGGCGTTGAAGCGCGCGCGTTGCACGCTTCGTGTATCCAACGACCACACCTGGTAGGAGAAACATGGCGACTTCCGCAAAAAAGGTGGCCAAGAAGGCTGCCGCACCGGCCACCAAGAAAGTGGCTGCCAAAAAGGCTGCGCCCGCGAAGAAAGTAGTGGCCAAGAAGGCTGTCGCGAAGGCAGCACCGGCTGCTCCGACGCCGCTGAAGGACAAGTTCACGAAGGCATCGCTCGCAACGCACATCGCTGAGCGCGCAGCTGTCGAAGTGAAGGCGGTCAAGGCAGTGCTCGTCGCACTCGAGAACGTCGTGCTGGGCTCGGTTCACAAGAAGGGCGCAGGCGAGTTCACGCTGCCGGGTCTGCTGAAGATCACGGCACAAGTCGTGCCGGCGAAGAAGAAGCGCTTCGGCAAGGATCCGTTCACGGGCGAAGAGCGTTGGTTCCCGGCGAAGCCGGCCAGCGTGCGCGTGAAGGCACGTGCGCTGAAGAAGCTGAAGGACGCGGCAGCGTAATGCCGCGCAACGACTGCCGAATGCAAGTCGGCAGCCGTTGCGATGTCCTGCGATCCCCGTACGCGACAGCGTGCGGGGATTTTTATTGCGCTGCGCAAATCGCGCGGCAGCAAACCGCCGGCGTGGCGACGAGGGGTTGCCCGACGCACGACGGGCAGCGGATCGCATGCCGCGCATTCGCATCTGCATCCGCATCGCCGAGCGGCAACCTTCATGCGTGCGACGCGTTGTTTTGTCGCGTTCCGTAGCGAGCGCATCGCGGGTTTGCCGTCGCGACTGACGTCGTTCCGCACGACATCGCCGGCCAGGTCGCCACTGAGCGCGCCGCGATCGAACGGCAGCTCGGTGCGATGCTGCGGCAATCCACCTGTTTTCATGCGCGCGATGCGTCGTTTCGTTGCGCTCCGTAGCGAGTGCGCCGCAGGTTTGCCGTCGTGACCGACATCGCCTCGCACGACATCGCCGGCCAGGTCGCCACCGTGCGCGCCGCGATCGAACGGCAGCTCGGTGCGATGCTGCAGGCGATCCACCTGTTCGGATCGACAATCGACGGCGGTCTGAAACCGCGCAGCGACATCGATTTGCTGGTGACGATCGCAGCGCGCCCGGACGGGGCGGTGCGGCGGCGCCGATGGCTGACCTGGTTGGCGCGTCGGCGTCACCTGGTCGCGGCAGCGGCATGCGTGCGCTGGAGGTCACCGTCATCGCGCACGGCGACGTGGTGCCGTGGCGTCATCCGGCGCGACGCGAACTGCAATTCGGCGAATGGCTGCGCCGCGTTACGGAAGCCGGCATCGTCGAGCCGCCACGGGTCGATCGCGATCTGGCGATCCTGCTGACGAAGACGCGACAGCACGGTGTCGCGCTGGTCGCTCGGCCCGCGAACGTACTGTTCGAGCCGGTGCCCGCGCGCGACTTCGTCGCCGCGCTGCTCGCCATCGTTGCGCAGTGGCAGGCGGAACCCGGCTGGCGCGGCGACGCGTGCAGCGTCGTGCACGCGCTCGCACGCATCTGGTACAGCGCCGCGACCGGCGGGATCGCGCCGAAGGACGTCGCCGCGACGTCGGGTGCAGGAGCGCTTGCCGGACGCGCACCGGCCGGTTGTAGCGGCTGCGCGTGCTGCCTGTCTCGATGGCGAAGCGCGCGCGGCGATCCTGCGGGCGAGCCGCTGGCCGAATTCATCGACTACGCGCGGCGGACGGTCGAGTCGATGCCGTCGCGATGGCACCGGCGCCGACGATGCACGCTAACGGTTTAGCGGCCGGCCGCGGGCAGCGAACGCGCGCGAGCCGGCTCCATGCGCGGACCGTCGAGCCGGGCTGCATGCCGGCGACCCGGCGCGGCGTCGCGCGAGCGCTGGCCGCCGCCCGTCGTCAGCCCCCCGTGCCCGCAAAGGCGGCCTTCAGCGCGGCGTCGTCGAACTTGGTCATCTGCATCATCGCGGCGGCCACGCGCCCCGCCTTGACCGCGTCGCGATCGGCCATCATCGGGATGAGCGCTTCCGGAACGATCTGCCACGACACGCCGTAACGATCCCTCAGCCAGCCGCAGCCGTCGGCCGTGCCGCCGTTGTCGAGCAGGGCGCTCCAGTAGCGGTCGAGTTCCGCCTGGTCCGCGCAACTGACGAGCAGCGAGATCGCGTGGTTGAACGTCTCCGTGCGCGGATGACTCATCGCAAGGAACGGCTGCCCGAACAGCTCGAATTCGACCATCCGCGTGCCGTCGGTGCCGGGCACCGCCGTGACGCGCACGATGCGCGAATCCGGAAAGATGCCGGCATAGAAGGCCGCTGCTTCTTCGGCTTGCGTCGAATACCAGAGAAAAGGCGTGATCTTCTGAATCGTCATGACGAGTCTCCTGTCTGTATGGGTCCGGGGCAAACCGTGTGCCGCCATCGATACGACGGACGACGCCTGCCGGAATCGACGCGCGGCGCGAACAAATTCCGCATCGGTCGAGCCGGGCGACGCCGGCTGTGCGGATGGTAGTCGTCCTACGGAGAAACGGCGACCTCTCCCGACAGGGAAAACGGCGTTGCGGGGGCATTGCAGCCGCCAGGTGCCTCTGCCGAGCCACCGACCTATGTCGGGGCCCGGCTTTGCCGCGGTGGCGGCATGCGATGTCGGCTCCGCCGGCCGGCGCCGGACGAAAAAAAGCCAGCCGCGGCCGAAACCGGGGCTGGCTTTCCAGGTCGGCGGCAACGCGTCGGAGACGCCATGCCGCCGGATACTTCGTTTTTAGAACTTGTGACGCAGGCCGAGTGCGACGATTTCCTGCGAGCTCTTGCCGGCGATGCCGTACGAGCCGACCGACGCTTGCGCATCGCTGCCGTCGGCGTTGTGGCCGCTTGCGTGCTGGTACGCGCCAACCAGGTAGATGTCCGTACGCTTCGACAGCGAGTAGTCCGCGCCGAGCGAAACCTGGTGGTACTTGGCGTCCGTCTGGCCGCTACCCTTCGTGTAGATGTAGCCGACGCCCAGCAGCAGCGGTGCCGATGCCTGGTACGTGACGAACGCGCGGCCCGTGTTGTACTTCTGGTTCGTGCCGAAGCCCGAGTTCGCATCCGCCTTGTACTGCGCGTTGCTGTAGCCGAGGCCGAACGTCACCGGGCCGAATGCATACTGGCCAGCGACTTGCGCGATGCCGATCGACGATGCCGACGTGTACGCGTTGTTGATGAACGCGCCCGAGCCGTCGAAGATCGCGTCCGACGTGCCTGCCCAGCCGGTGCGCTGGCCGGTTGCGCTCAGCGGAGCCGAGTTGTTCGCGTGGAAGTAACCTGCAGCCAGGCCGAGCGGGCCGTTGTTGTACGCTGCAGCTGCCGCCCACGTCTGACCCTTGCCGGTTGCGCCGGCGACGCCGCCGAGCGCGTACATCGCTTCGACCTGCAGGCCTGCCCAGACCGGCGACGTGTACTTGATCGCGTTGCTGACGCGCAGGCTGTTGTCGTTGTTGTCGACGTCGCCCGGCGTGGCGAACACGCTGCCGAAGTAGTTGTCAGCCGTGACTGCCTGAACCAGGTCGACGAGCGGGTCGTACTGGCGACCCAGCGTCAGCGTACCGTACTGGTCGCTTTGCAGACCGACGAAAGCCTGGCGACCGAACATGCGCTGGCCTTGGCCCAGTGCACCCGATGCCGAGTTGAAGCCGTTTTCCAACTGGAAGATCGCCTTCAGGCCGCCACCGAGGTCTTCCGAACCCTTCAGGCCGAAGCGGCTGCCTTGCAGGTTGCCGCTACCCATCGACCACGAATTGTTACCTTGACCATCGTTGCCGTGAACATAGGTGATCGACGTGTCGATCACGCCGTACAGCGTCACGCTCGACTGAGCTTGAGCAGCGCCGGCCGCGCCCAGCAGGGCGAGCGAGAGGGTCGAGAGAGCAAGTTTCTTCATCGTTGAGTTTCTCCACGCAAGTGATTCATCGTTATTTGTTGCGGATTGGAGAATAGCTCAGTGCCATACACGCAAGAAAGCTTAAAAAATAAAGTGTCTCGAAAAGGTAACAGCGGGAAAAAGTCCATATATATCAAGCACATCAACGACTGTTCCTGTTTATGAAATAGTTGACAATTGCTGCGCCGCGATTGTTTCAATAGTTGATGCGCATGCCGGCAGACCCCCTGTTTCGGCCCGTTGCGGCGGGAAAACGAGGGTGTGCAAACGTTTGCGATTGCAGGTGCGTGCGCGTCGACGTGTCGAGAACGCGCCGGCGCCGCACGTATGCGCGGCGGACGTCGGGACTGCAAAGCCGCGAGCGGGTGTGCCGGGGCCGCCGCGAGATCGATGCGCGGCGTTTTTCAGCGGGCGGGCAAATCAGTTGTCGCGCGGGCGATGCTCGGCTTGACCGGCTTGAGCGGACGCGGCCGGCGCCGCAGGCTCGGCCGCCCGATGCGCGTCGCCGCGGGCGGCCGCGAACTCCGCGCCGAGCAGCAGCACGATCGCGGAGAAGTACAGCCACATCAGCAGGACCGCGAACGATCCGGCCGCGCCGAACGCACTCGCGGTGCCCGCATGCGCGAGATACAGCGCGAACAGCTTCTTGCCGCCGGAGAACAGGATCGCCGACACGATGCCGCCGATCGCGGCGTCGCGCCACGCGACGCGCGCGTCGGGCAGGAATTTCATCAACGACGCGAACGCGGCCGCGAGCACCGCGATGCCGACGAAGAACTGCACGAAGTTCGTGACGACCACGTACGGCGAATTGCCCAGCAGCCAGGTGCCGATGAAGGTGATCGCGGTGTCGAGCACGAGCGACACGATCAGCAGGAACGCGACGCCGAGCACGAGCCCGAACGAGATCAGCCTCACTCGCACCAGCCCGAGCATGCTCGACCAGCGGCTTTCGGTGGCCGGCCAGATCACGCTGAGCGCCGCGCTGAGCGACGCGAACGTGGCCGATGCGCCGATCGCGAGCGCGGCGAACGAGATCAGCGTGGCGAGGCCGCCGCGCTCGCCCGCGCGGTGCGCGTTCTGCACGATCGTCTGGATACTGGCTGCCGCGTCGTCGCCGATCAACTGGTGCGCCTGTTCGAACACCTGGCCGCGCGCGGCGTCGTCGCCGTAGAACCAGCCGGCCACCGCGATCACCATCACGAGGGTCGGCGCGAGCGAGAACGCGGAGAAAAACGCGATGCCTGCGGCCATCGCGGAACAGCGGTCGGACGAGAAGCGCTTGAACGCGGTGAGGGCCCAGTTGGCCTGCTGCTGGGCGAGACGGGTGGCTTCGGAAGTGATCTGTCGTTTCATGACGGTTCGGTTGCGCGCGGAACGTGGATCATCGCAGTTGGTCGGACAAATCGGTATTGATCCGAGGATTCGATCATAGTTGCCTGAACTGTCTATAATTCCTTTCAGTTTCACCCCACCCCACAATAACGCCGAGACCGCCATGCTACAAATGTCCCGGCGCCAGTTCCTGAAGGTGACGGCCACGTCGCTTGCCGGATCGAGTCTTGCCCTGATGGGCTTTTCTCCGTCCGACGCGCTGGCCGAGGTCCGACAGTACAAACTGGCGCGCACAGTCGAAACGCGCAACACCTGTCCTTACTGCTCGGTGGGTTGCGGCATCCTGATGTACAGCCTCGGCGACGGGGCGAAGAATGCACAGCCGAGCATCATCCACATCGAAGGCGATCCCGACCACCCCGTCAATCGCGGCACGCTGTGCCCGAAGGGCGCGAGCCTGATCGACTTCATCCACAGCCCGAACCGCCTCACGCATCCCGAGTATCGTGCGCCCGGCTCGGACAAGTGGGAACCCATCTCGTGGAACGATGCGCTCGACCGCATCGCGAAGCTGATGAAGGCCGACCGCGACGCGAACTTCGTCGAGACGGCCGAAGACGGCGCCAAGGTCAACCGCTGGCTCACGACCGGCATGCTGGCCGCGTCGGCGGGCAGCAACGAGGTCGGCTACCTGACGCACAAGACCATCCGCAGTCTCGGGATGCTCGCATTCGACAATCAGGCGCGTGTCTGACATGGCCCGACGGTGGCAGGTCTTGCCCCGACGTTTGGCCGTGGAGCGATGACGAACCATTGGGTCGACATCAAGAACGCGGACGTGATTCTCGTGATGGGCGGCAATGCAGCCGAGGCCCATCCGTGCGGTTTCAAGTGGGTAACGGAGGCGAAGGCGCACCGCAAGGCGCGGCTGATCGTCGTCGACCCGCGTTTCACGCGTACGGCCTCGGTGGCCGATTACTACGCGCCGATCCGCACCGGCACCGACATCGTCTTCCTGGGCGGCGTCATCAATTATCTGCTGACGAACGACAAGATCCAGCATGAGTACGTGAAGAACTACACGGACTTCTCGTTCATCGTGCGCGAGGATTTCGCGTTCAACGACGGCATCTATTCCGGCTACGACGCGGAGAAGCACGCGTACCCGGACAAATCGAGCTGGGACTACGAGCGCGGCGACGACGGTTTCGTGAAGGTCGACCCGACGCTGCAGCATCCGCGCTGCGTCTACAACCTGCTGAAGCAGCACTACGCGCGCTATACGCCGGACATGGTCCAGCAGACGTGCGGCACGCCGAAGGACAAGTTCCTGAAGGTGTGCGAGATGCTCGCGACCACGGCCGTTCCCGGCCGCGCCGGCACGGTGCTGTACGCGCTCGGCTGGACTCACCACTCGATCGGCGCGCAGATCATCCGCACCGGCGCGATGGTGCAGCTGCTGCTCGGCAACATCGGCATCGCCGGCGGCGGGATGAACGCGCTGCGCGGCCACTCGAACATCCAGGGGCTGACCGACCTCGGGCTGATGTCGAACCTGCTGCCGGGTTACATGACGCTGCCGATGCAGGCCGAGCAGGACTTCGACGCGTACATCAAGAAGCGCGTGCAGTTGCCGCTGCGGCCGAACCAGTTGAGCTACTGGAAGAACTACAAGGCATTCCACGTCAGCTTCATGAAGTCGTGGTGGGGTGATGCGGCCACCGCCGAGAACAACTGGGCCTACGACTACCTGCCGAAGCTGGACAAGCAGTACGACCTGCTGCAGGCGATCGAGCTGATGAATGCCGGCAAGATGAACGGCTACATCTGCCAGGGCTTCAATCCGCTCGCGGCGGCGCCGTCGAAGGTGAAGACGGCGGCAGGTCTTGCGAAGCTGAAGTGGCTCGTGATCATGGATCCGCTCGCGACCGAGACGTCCGAGTTCTGGAAGCATCACGGCGACTACAACGACGTCGATGCGTCGAAGATCCAGACCGAGGTGTTCCGCCTGCCGACCACCTGCTTCGCGGAGGAAAACGGCTCGCTCGTGAGTTCGAGCCGCGTGCTGCAGTGGCACTGGAAGGGCGCCGAGCCGCCGGGCGAAGCGAAGAGCGACCTCGAGATCATGTCGGGGCTGTTCCTGCGCATGCGCAAGATGTACCAGAAGGACGGCGGCAAGTACCCGGACCCGATCGTGAACCTGACCTGGCCGTACGCGAACCCGGAAAGCCCGACGCCCGAGGAACTGGCGATGGAGTTCAACGGCAAAGCGCTCGCCGATCTGCCCGATCCGAAGGATCCGGCGAAGACGCTCGTGAAGAAGGGCGAGCAGCTCGCCGCGTTCGCGCAACTGAAGGACGACGGCACGACCGCGAGCGGCTGCTGGATCTTCTGCGGCGCGTGGACGCAGGCCGGCAACCAGATGGCGCGGCGCGACAACGCCGACCCGACGGGCATCGGCCAGACGCTGAACTGGGCGTGGGCGTGGCCGGCGAACCGGCGGATCCTGTACAACCGCGCATCGTGCGACGTCGCCGGCAAGCCGTTCGACCCGACCCGCAAGCTGATCGGCTGGAACGGCAGCGCGTGGAAGGGCGTCGACGTGCCGGACTTCAAGGCGGACGAACCGCCCGAAAACGGGATGGGGCCGTTCATCATGAACCCGGAAGGCGTCGCACGCTTCTTCGCCCGCGCGGGGATGAACGAAGGTCCGTTCCCCGAGCACTACGAGCCGTTCGAGACGCCGCTCGGCGCGAACCCGCTGCACCCGAACAACCCGCAGGCGCTGAACAACCCGGCCGCCCGCGTGTTCCCGGACGACCGCGCGTCGTTCGGCAAGGTGTCCGAGTTCCCGCACGTCGCGACGACGTACCGGCTGACCGAGCATTTCCACTACTGGACCAAGCATGCGCGGCTGAACTCGATCATCCAGCCCGAGCAATTCGTCGAGATCGGCGAAGACCTCGCGAAGGAAGTCGGCGTCGCGCATGGCGAGCGCGTGAAGGTGTCGTCCAAGCGCGGCTACATCGTCGCGGTCGCGCTCGTCACGAAGCGGATCAAGCCGCTGACGATCGACGGCAAGAAGGTCCAGACGGTCGGCGTCCCGTTGCACTGGGGCTTCAAGGGCCTGACGAAGCCCGGCTATCTCGCCAATACCCTGACTCCGTCCGTGGGCGACGGCAACTCCTATACACCGGAATTCAAGTCATTCCTGGTGAAGGTCGAAAAGGCGTAAGGGGGAGAGATGGCATTGCAATCGCTGGATATCAAGCGGGTCTCGGCCACCACGACGCCACCGCCCACGGTGCGCGAACCGGTGACCGGGAGCGTCGCGAAGCTGATCGACGTATCGAAGTGCATCGGCTGCAAGGCATGCCAGACGGCGTGCATGGAGTGGAACGACCTGCGCGACGAAGTCGGCACCAACGTTGGCGTGTACGACAACCCGGCCGACCTGACCGAGCATTCGTGGACGGTCATGCGGTTCTCCGAATACGAGAACCCGGCGGGCGACCTCGAGTGGCTGATCCGCAAGGACGGCTGCATGCATTGCGAGGATCCGGGCTGTCTGAAGGCGTGTCCGTCGCCGGGCGCGATCGTGCAGTACAACAACGGGATCGTCGATTTCCACGAGGAGAACTGCATCGGTTGCGGCTATTGCGTGACCGGCTGCCCGTTCAACGTGCCGCGGATCTCGAAGAAGGACCATCGCGCGTACAAGTGCACGCTCTGTTCCGACCGCGTCGCGGTCGGCCAGGAACCGGCCTGCGTGAAGACCTGCCCGACGGGCGCGATCGTGTTCGGCACCAAGGAGGACATGAAGCAGCACGCGGCCGAGCGGATCGAGGACCTGAAGGAGCGCGGCTTCGAGCACGCGGGGCTGTACGACCCGCAGGGCGTCGGCGGCACGCACGTGATGTACGTGCTGCACCACGCGGACAAACCGTCGCTGTACCACGGGCTCCCCGACAATCCGTCGATCAGCCCGATGGTGAGGCTGTGGAAGGGCATCGCGAAACCGCTCGCGGTCGCGGGCCTCGCGCTGACCGCGCTGGCCGGATTCTTCCACTACACGCGGGTCGGTCCGAACGAGGTCACCGACGACGAGGAAGCCGCCGCGCGCGACGAAGCGCGACGCATCAAGGAGGACGCGAAATGAGCCACGACGACCCCAACCTGATCGTCCGCTACACGCCGAACGAGCGCACGAACCACTGGATCACCGCGATCACGTTCGTGCTGCTCGCGTTGTCCGGGCTCGCGCTGTTCCATCCGTCGATGTTCTGGCTCACCGCGCTGTTCGGCGGCGGTCAGTGGACGCGGATCCTGCATCCGTTCGTCGGCCTCGTGATGTTCGTGTCGTTCGCGATCCTCGTCGTGCGCTTCTGGCACCACAATGCGCTCGACGCGGACGACCGGCAGTGGCTGAAGCAGATCGGCGACGTGCTGACCAACCAGGAAGACAAGCTGCCGCCGGTCGGGCGCTATAACGCCGGGCAGAAGCTGCTATTCTTCACGCTGGTGGCGTGCCTGCTGCTGCTCCTGCTGTCGGGAGTCGTGATCTGGCGGCGCTATTTCTCGTTCTACTTCCCGATCGGGGTCATCCGCGCGGCCGCTGTCGTGCATGCCGTGGCGGCCTTCGTGCTGATCGCGAGCATCATCGTGCACATTTACGCGGCGTTGTGGGTGAAGGGTTCGATCGGCGCGATGGTGCGGGGCACCGTCACGCTGGGCTGGGCCCGCAAGCATCACCCGAAGTGGTTCCGTGAAAGCGTGAAGTAACGCAGCGGAGCGGGGCGGCACGCCGATTGCGGCGTATCGTTCCGCCCACCGCCGGAATCGCCCGAAAGCGCCGATTCGTCGGCGCTTCGTTTTTTGGAAGACATTTTCGTGACACAACGCATTCTGGAGCCGACCGAGATCTCGGCACTCGATCATTCGGCCATTCCGCGCTTTCGCCTGCCGGAGCGTGCGACCGCGTTCGCGGCGCGCGCCGCGCGGTTGCGCAAGCTTGCCGACCTGAACCCGATCAGCGGCTATCTGCGGCTGATGGCCACCGTCGCCGACGCGCAGCACGCGACGCTGCAGACGCTGGAGCTGCCGCTGCCGTCGAAGGAAGCGATCGCACGCGCGCAGGAACATTCGATGCCGCTCGTGCCGGCGCTCGACGGCCAGCGCGATTCGCGGTGGCGCGCCGTGCTGTATGAACTGCTCGATCGCGTCGAAAGCGCCGGGCTCGTCAATCCGCAGCTCGCGAAGCTGCTCGACCGGCTGCGCCTGACCGCGCCCGCCGAACTCGACGCGCAGGCCGATGCGATCCTTGCGCTGCGCTTCGCGGAGGTCGACCCGGCCACCGCGCCGTTCCTGATGGCCGCGCTGCAGGTCGCGTGGACGGACCTCGCAAGCCGCGTAACGCCGGCCGATGTCCCGTATCTCGACCAGCCGGGTCTGTGCCCGGTGTGCGGCACGCATCCGGTCGCGAGCGTCGTGCGGGTCGGCGGCCAGTACCAGGGCTACCGTTTCCTGCAGTGCGGGCTGTGCACGACCGAGTGGCACATGGTGCGCACCAAGTGCTCGCACTGCGATTCGACGAAGGGCATCGCGTATCACGGGATCGAAGGCGGCAGCGAAGCCGTCAAGGCCGAATCGTGCGACGAGTGCAAGACCTATCGCAAGATCGGCTATCAGGAGAAGGACTACGAGTTCGAGCCGCTGGCGGACGACCTCGCGAGCCTCACGCTCGACCTGCTGATGAACGAGGCCGGCTACCAGCGCAGTTCGCCGAACCCGCTGCTGTGGCCCGACGTGCCGCGCGAAGCGGACTGAAGGCACGGGGCCGTGACGGCGCGCGAGCGCCGGCCCCGGCCGACTGCGGAGCATGAGACTGGAGCTACAACGACGTGACCGAACCGGGTGTGAATGAATTGAATGCCGTGCTGGCGCGCGTGCCGTCGGTCGAGCGCGTGCTGTCGTCGGCGCCGCTGCAGCCACTCGTCGCGGACTATGGCCGCACGCGCGTGCTCAATGCCGTGCGCGCCGAACTGGAGCGCTGGCGCACGGCGGCGCAGCGCGATCCCGCGGCCGCCGAACCGCTCGACGAGCCGCGCATCGCCGCGGCCGTCGCGCACGCGTTGGCCGCCCAGAGCGCGGGCGCCGTGCGCCCCGTGTTCAACCTGACCGGCACCGTGCTGCACACGAATCTCGGGCGAGCATTGCTGCCCGACGACGCGGTGCGCGCCGTGGTCGATGCGCTCACGCGGCCCGTCAACCTCGAGTTCGATCTCGCCACCGGCCGCCGCGGCGACCGCGACGACCTGATCGACGCTCTGCTGTGCGAACTGACGGGCGCGGAAGCCGCGACCGTCGTCAACAACAATGCGGCGGCCGTGCTGCTGACGCTGTCGGCGCTTGCGACGAAGCGGGAAGTGGTCGTGTCGCGCGGCGAGCTGGTCGAGATCGGCGGCGCGTTTCGCATTCCCGACATCATGAGCCGTGCCGGCGCGAAGCTGCGCGAGGTCGGCACGACCAACCGCACGCATCCGCGCGACTACGCGGACGCGATCGGTCCGCGCACGGCGCTGCTGATGAAGGTGCATTGCAGCAACTACGCGATCAGCGGCTTCACGAAGGAGACGACGCTCGCCGAACTCGCGCCGCTCGCGCGCGAGCACGGGGTGCCGGTCGCCGTCGATCTCGGCAGCGGCACGCTGGCCGACCTGTCGCAATGGGGCTTGCCGCACGAGACGACCGTGCAGGAAACCGTCGCCGCCGGCGCGAACGTCGTCACGTTCAGCGGCGACAAGCTGCTCGGCGGCCCGCAAGCCGGCCTGATCGTCGGCGATCGGGCGCTCATCGCGAAGATCAAGAAGCATCCGCTCAAACGTGCGCTGCGCGTCGGCAAGCTGACGCTCGCGGCGCTCGAACCCGTGCTGCGCCTGTACCAGTCGCCCGAATTCCTGCGCGACCGGCTCACGACGCTGCGTTTGCTGACGCGCCCGCAGCGCGACATCGCCGAGGCCGCCGAACGCATGCGCCCGGTGCTGCAGGCGGCGCTCGGCAGCGGTTTCGACGTGACGGTCGAGCCGATGTTCAGCCAGATCGGCAGCGGTGCGCTGCCGGTCGACCAGTTGCCGAGCGCCGGGCTCGTCGTGCGCGCCGCGGACGGCAAGCGCAGCGGCCGCGCGCTCGTGCAGCTCGAAAAACGCCTGCGCGAATGGCCGCGCCCGGTGATCGGCCGCGTGGCCGACAACGCGCTGCGGCTCGATCTGCGCTGCCTCGAAGCGGCCGACGAAGCGGCATTCGTCGCGCAATGCGTGCCGCTCGCGGGGCCGGCCGCATGATCGTCGGGACCGCTGGACATATCGACCACGGCAAGACCACGCTCGTGCGCGCGCTCACGGGCGTCGACACCGATCGGCTGAAGGAAGAGAAGGCACGCGGCATCTCGATCGAGCTCGGCTACGCGTATACGCCGCTCGACAACGGCGACGTGCTCGGCCTGATCGACGTGCCGGGCCACGAGAAACTGATTCATACGATGGCGGCCGGTGCGTGCGGCATCGATTTCGCGCTCATCGTGATTGCCGCGGACGACGGCGTGATGCCGCAGACGCGCGAGCATCTCGCGATCCTGCAACTGCTCGGCGTCACGCACGGCGCCGTCGCGTTGACGAAATGCGATCGCGTCGATGCTGCACGCGTTGCCGAGGCGCGCGACGAGATCGCCGCGTGGTTGCACGATTCGACGCTGGCCGGCGTGCCGATCTTCGAAACGCGTGCCACGGTGGCCGACGATCCGGGCGTCGCCGCGTTGAAGCAGCACCTGGCCGACGCGGCGATCGCGTGGCGTGCGCGTCGCGACGACGGGCTGTTCCGGCTCGCGGTCGATCGCGTGTTTACGCTCGCCGGGCAGGGTACCGTCGTGACGGGTACCGCATTCGCGGGCCGCGTCGCGACGGGCGACACGCTCGCGATCGTGCGCACGGGCGACGCCGCCCGCGTGCGCAGCATCCATGCGCAGAACCGGCCGGTCCAGGCCGGTCGCGCGGGCGAGCGTTGCGCGCTGAACCTGGCCGGCGTCGACAAGGCCGACATCGAGCGCGGCGACACCGTCGCCGATGCGCGGCTCGTCGCGACGTCGCCGCGTCTGGACGTCGACCTGACGCTGCTCGCGGACGCGGGGCTGACGCTGACCCACTGGGCGCCGCTGCATGTGCATCTCGGCACGCTGCATCGCGTGGCCCATGTCGCGTTGCTCGACGGCGACACGCTCGCGGCCGGCCAGCGGATGCGCGTGCAACTGGTGTTCGACGAGCCGGTGTTCGCGCTGCCGGGCGATCGTTTCATCGTCCGCAATCCGCAGGCGACGCGCACCGTCGGCGGCGGCCGGGTGCTCGATCCGTTCGGGCCGGCACGCAAGCGCCGCACGCCTGCGCGCCGCGCGTGGCTCGATGCGCTCGCGGCGTGGCTCGACGAAGGGCGCCTCGATGCGCTGCTCGCGCAGGCGCCGCTCGGCATTGCGCGCGCGACGCTCACGCATCTGACGGGATTCGCGCCCGATGCGCTGGCGTTGCCCGGCGATGCGCTGGCGATCGGGCAACGCGATGCCGCGTCGAACGAAGGCGCGGTGATTTCGCATGCGCACTGGCGTGCGTTGCAGACGCGGGCGGTCGATACGCTGCGCGCGTACCACGAGCGCATGCCGGACGAGCAGGGGCTCGATGCCGCACGCTTGCGGCGGATGGCTGCGCCGCTCGTCGGCGATGCGCTGTGGCGCGCGCTCGTCGAGGCGCTGGTGGCGGGCGGCGAAGTCGCGCGCAGCGGGCCGTGGCTGCATCTGCCGTCGCATTCGGTGAGCCTCGAGCCGCGCGAGGAAGCGCTGGCGCAGCAACTGCTGCCGCTGATCCACGCGGGGCGCTTCGATCCGCCGTGGGTGCGCGATCTGGCGCGTGACACCGGCGCGGCCGAGGACGCGGTGCGCGTGCTGCTGCGCAAGCTCGCACGTCGCGGCGACGTGCATCAGGTCGTGCGCGACCTGTTCTATCATGCGGACGTCGCGCGCGAACTGGCGGAACTGGTCGCGCATCTCGCGCCGTCGCGCGGCGGCGGGCTCGATGCCGCGACGTTCCGCGATGCGACGGGGCTCGGTCGCAAGCGCGCGATCCAGATTCTCGAGTTCTTCGATCGGGTTGGGTATACTCGCTTCCGCCGCGATCTTCACTACCTGCGGCCTGACAGCGGTTGGGTGGGTATTCAGGCGTAGGCGCTCGTCGTTCTTTTCGGTTTTTTCCCTGCGGAAGGCATTCGTATCCGGTGGTACGGCCGGGCTTCAAACCCGGTTGGGGGTGTCGGACACTCCCGGGTCAGTTCGACTCTGGCTGCCTTCCGCCATCAGGCTTAAAGCGGATCTCGCGCTATCAAGCGGGGCGCGATTGATTTCGGCACATCGAGATGCATGACGTGAATTCCATCGATCGCGTGACGTAGCCCGTCGTCGGCAATGACGCGATGTGCGGTGTTGGCGCCGGCCGCCGTCGACGCTGGCAATTGCCGAATTCCGGTGTGTCCCGCGGGAAAACGTTCCAAATTTTGACAGTTCTTAACCGCTCTGAAAATGCGGGGGGCGCTATGATTTGCATCTATTTGACGAGCACATCGGACCCCCAATGAGTTCCGCACGATCACTCAACATCGGCATCACGATCGGCCTTCACCACGCGACCGAGAGTCTTTGGGTCAACGGCATCAAGCAGAACGCCTTGTATCTGATGAAGCTCTTTCAACACTCGCCGCTCGGTCATCAAGTCAAGCTCGTCAACACAACGAGCGTCGAGATCACGTCCGCTCTTCCCTGGGATATCAAGCAGTTTCCGGTATGTTCCTTCGACGACGCGAAAGATTCGCTGGATGTCCTGATCGAGCTCGGCGGGCAAATCGATCAACAGCAAACCTCGTATCTCCAGGCCCGGGGCGCAAAAGTCGTAAGCTATTGTTGTGGTCCGGAATACGTGCACATGATGCAGGCGATGATTTTTGGCAGACGGCACGCCGAAACGGTATTCATCAACCAGCGTTACGACCAAGTGTGGATCATCCCGCAAGTCGTCGATACCAGCGCCGGCTTCTTCAGCGTATTGCGACGCCAGCCTGTTCGCGAGGTGCCGTTTGTCTGGGATCCGATCTGCGTGGAAGAGCGATCGGCCGCACTACCGCATCGCGGGGAATATCGCCCGACCGGACAACCGAAGCGGTTGTCCGTGATGGAGCCGAACATCGATGTGACCAAGTTCTGCCTCTATCCGATCTTGATTGCGGAATTGGGTTATCGGAAGCTGGGCGAGAAAATATCCTATGTGCACGCGACGAACACGGAGCACCTGGCGAAAGGCAGCCCGGAATTCATCGGTATCGCAAGTCATCTGGATCTTGTGCGAGATTCGAAAATAAGCTTTGTCGGTTATTACAATACGCCCCAATTTCTTTCGGAATACACCGACATCGTCGTTTCTCATCAATCCGGCCTCGCGTTGAATTATTTCTATTTCGATGTTTGCTGGAACGGTTACGCGATGGTTCACAACGCAGACCTATGCCGAGAACTGGGCTACTTCTACAATAAAAACGACGTGGATGAAGGGTGCCGTCAACTCGAGCGAGCCGTCGAATTTCACGATGAAGATTGGCAGGGTTATCGAATTCAGCAACGAGAGCGGATCGGGCGGTTTTTGTCCACCAATCCGAAACAGGTGGAAGCGTATGACAGGTTGCTTCTCGGGCTTTTCGAGTGAAATCGATCGTCCGACAGCATGGCGTCACGCTCGCGTGTGGCGTCACGGCACACGACGATCTTGTCGCGGGGCGGCTGGTGCGACTCTTCCCGGAAAACCTGGCACGGCCTTCCGGGCGCAAGTTGTAGTCTGCCGCCCTCTGCCATTCCGTTGTCCCCCCGACAGTCTGCACACGCTTGCACCGCGCACGACGCCGCACAACGGTCTCGACCGCACAAACTTGATGGGGAAAAGCACTAGAAGTACGAGATTTATTTCCCGGCTATAGTGGAATGACTGACGGTAGACGTGGCGAGTTCTTGCCGATACCGGTCAGGCCATGACTGTATAGACGGGTTGCTGTATGAAAAATAAAACCGACAAGACCGCCGGACCGATCTGGGGCGTGGCAGCAGGATTGCTTCTTGCTGGCACGGGATTGAGTCTCGGAATTTTCCCGGCGGCGCTGCACGGTGCGGGAAGCGCAAACGACTTTCTGGCGTCCGGCGTCGCGATGCTGGGCATTTTCCTCGTCGTCTATTCCACGCACGAACTGCGAAGAAAGCGCTCGTACTGAACGTTCGCTCACCTCCGATCACGACAATCGACTCGACTCGACTCGACTCGAGCCGGCCGACGGCTCGGAGCGCGCTACGT
Source organism: Burkholderia sp. MSMB1835 (assembly GCF_001526365.1). Classification (NCBI taxonomy): domain Bacteria; kingdom Pseudomonadati; phylum Pseudomonadota; class Betaproteobacteria; order Burkholderiales; family Burkholderiaceae; genus Burkholderia; species Burkholderia sp. MSMB1835. The sequence continues at coordinate 126,403 of NZ_LOYP01000059.1, read as the reverse complement.
CTTGCGGATTTCGTGGTTGTAGACGAGTTCGACGATGCGCTTCGTCGGAATACTCGCGCGCAGACGCTCGATACCGTCGATCGGAAACCACTTGCATTTCTCGATCTCGTTGTTCGCTTGCGGCGTCTGCTCCGGCCCGACTTCCGCGAAGAACACGTGATGGATCTTCGCGAGCCCGGTGAACTGCATCGAGTACATCAGATCCTGGCCGGTCATGCCGGTTTCTTCGCATAACTCACGATGCGCGGCTTCGAGCGGCGTCTCCCCGCGCTTGATCGTGCCGCCCGGCAGCGCCCAGCGCGACGCCGCACGCGTGACGAGCAACACGCGCTCGTCGCGATAGCAGACGACGGTCGCGCGTTCCTTGATCGGGGCGGCAGTCGTTTCGGGGGCGGTGTCGGGCGCGAGGATCTGGGGCATGTCGTGATTCTAACCAGCGCGACTCGATCGGCCAAGGCAGCCTGACCGGGTTTGACGATTGACGCTCGCCGACGCGTGGTCGGCCATCGCGTGACACGCCGAAAGCGCAAGGCCGGCGGCAGGGCCGTACGCCGGCCCCCGATGCCGTTCGGCTCTGGCGCGACGACCGGCGCGGCCCATCACGCCCCATCGCGCCCGGCACGTCGTCATGCGGTTCGCACCGCGATTGCCTTTACTTCTTTTCCGGCAGGAACCAGTTCATCACGAGCGCGCAGATGCCGCCCGTCGCCACGCCCGATTCCAGCACGTTCTTCAGTGCATGCGGCAGGCTGTTCAGGATGTCCGGCACTTGCGACACGCCGAGGCCCAGCGCGAGCGATACCGCGATGATCAGCAGCGCGCGGCGATCGAGGTGGACGCCCGCGAGGATGTTGATGCCGGACGCGGCCACCGCACCGAACATCACCATCGCCGCACCGCCGAGCACGGGCTCAGGCACGGCCTGCAGCACGCCGGCGACGACCGGGAACAGGCCGAGCACCACCAGCATGCCCGCGATCCAGATACCGACGTGACGGCTCGCGACGCCGGTGATCTGGATCACGCCGTTGTTCTGCGCGAATACCGAGCTCGGGAACGTATTGAACACGCCGGCCAGCAGCGAGTTCGCACCGTTGACGAGCACGCCGCCCTTGATGCGCTGCATCCACACCGATCCTTCGACCGGCTCGTTCGAGATCTTGCTGGTGGCCGTGACGTCGCCGATCGCTTCGAGCGACGTGACGAGGTAGATGATCAGCATCGGGACGAACAGCGCCCACGAGAAGCCGATGCCGAAGTGCAGCGGCGTCGGCACCTGGAACAGCGCGGCCTGGTGCATGCCGGTGAAGTCGAGGCGGCCGAGGAACGCGGCCGCGCAGTAACCGATCGCGAGCGCGATGACGAGCGCGGTGCTGCGCACCCAGACGATCGGCACGCGGTTCAGCAGGATGATCGTGCCGAGCACGAGGCCCGACAGCGTGAGGTTCTCCGCGCTCGCGAACGTGCCCTTGGCCATCGCGCCGTAGCCGCCGCCCATGCTGATGAGGCCGACCTTGATCAGCGTGAGGCCGATCAGCAGCACGACGATGCCGGTGACGAGCGGGGTGATCAGGCGCTTCACGAACGGCAGGATGCGCGACACGCCCATCTCGACGAACGACCCGGCGATCACGACGCCGAAGATCGCGGCCATCACGGTCTCGACCGGCGTGCCCTGCTTGACCATCAGGCTGCCGCCCGCGATCAGCGGGCCGACGAAGTTGAAGCTGGTGCCCTGGACGATCAGCAGGCCGGCGCCGAGCGGGCCGAAGCGCTTGCACTGAACGAAGGTGGCGATGCCGGAAATCACCAGCGACATCGACACGATCAGGGTCGTATCGCGGCTGGACACGCCGAGCGCCTGGCAGATCAGCAGGCCCGGCGTGACGATCGGCACGATGATCGCCAGCAGGTGCTGCAGCGCGGCAACGAAGGCGACCATCGGCGCCGGCCGGTCGTTCGGGCCGTAGACGAGGTCGCGGGCCGCTTCTGCGGCGTCGGCGCCGTGGGAGGCGGATGGGGCGGAGGAGGCGGGTTGCATGGCGAGCGGGCCGGACAAGGTGGAAAGTGCGGCATTTTAGCCGAAGGGCTCGCCGGCGCCGCCCGGGCGTGCCGCAATAGTCGGGATTCGGCGGAACGTGGAAAAGGGCCGGTTCGGCACCCGGCGATCGACGCATCGCTGCCAGGCGATCGCGGTCCGTTGAGCAACCGCTTCGCGAATGGCGAAATCCTGCCCTCGACGGCGGCGGCCGGCTGGCCCGAGCCGCGGAACGTCAGCCCGCGGCGCGTGCTTCGTTGCCGCGCGCCGTTGTGCGTGGCGGGCGGGAATCCGGATACGCGCGCTGGCAGACGGCAATGACCGTATCGCGCAGGCGGCGATGCACGGGGTCGCCGTGCATGCGCGGATGCCACAGCGCGGACACGAGGATCGCCGGCAGCCGGACCGGGATCTCGAAACTGCGCAGCCCGAGGGCTTCGATGAGCCCCGGCGAGCACGCGTTGCCGAGGCTCGAGCGCGGCACCAGCGCGATCAGGTCGGTGCTGGCCGCGACACGCATTGCGTCGGGGTAGCCCGGCACGACGACGTGCACGGCGGGGCCGGCGCCTGCGTCGACGGTCGAATCGTCGGCCGGCCCGCCGAAATCGCCGAGCTGGGCCGCCATCACGTGACGGCAGGCTGCATAGCGCGCGGGCGTGATCCGGGCCGACGCGAACAGCGGATGGCCGGCGCGCGCCACCGCGACGTGCCAGTCGTGAAAGAGCATGCGCGTGTGCAGTTCGGGCGCGTCGTCGCCGCGCTTGCCGATTTCGAGGTCGACGGTGCCGTCGCGCAACGCTTGCGGATCGCGGTCGAGTTTCGGGACGAAGCGAATACGCACGTGCGGCGCGACATCGCCGAGTGCGGCCACCACCGGGCCGGACAGCATTTCCATGAACGACGCGGCTGCGCGGATCGTGAACGTGGCCGTGAGCGTGGCGAAGTCGACGTCGGCGGTCGCCGGCCGGAGCACCGCGCGCGCGTCGCTTGCGACGGCATGCACGCGCTCGCGCAACGCGGCGGCGTGCGGCGTCGGCACGAGCTTGCGCCCCGCGCGCACCAGCAGTTGATCGCCGGTGGCGACGCGCAGCCGCATGAGCGTGCGGCTCATCGCGGACGTGCTCAGGCCCAGCCGCCGCGCGGCGCCGGTCACGCTGCTCTCCGACAGCAGCGCGTCGAGCGCGGTGACGAGGTTCAGGTCGATGTCTTCCATGCGGACAGGATACGCCACTGCGGGGTTTGGCATGGCGTTCGATGCAACGATGGATTGCATTCGATGCGTCTGGCGCCTGTCGAGGTGTGCGCCTATAGTGGGTGCGTCACGAAACAGGGCAAAGGCGAAACACCATGCAATCGACCGAATCGAATCGACGAAACGCCCCCGCGATCCTGCTCGTCGCGGCATCGCGCGGCCTCGGGCTGGCGATGGCGGAGGCATTCCTGAACAAGGGCTGGCACGTGACGGGCACGGTGCGCGAAGGATCGGGGCGCACGAAGCTGCACGACCTGGCCGACCGGTTCGACGGCCGGGTCGAGATCGGCACGCTCGACATCTGCGAGCCCGCGCAACTCGCCGCGCTGCGCGAGCGCCTGTCGGGCCGGCGCTTCGACATGCTGTTCGTGAATGCCGGCACGACCAACGATCCGAATGAAACGATCGGCGAAGTGACGACCGACGAATTCGTGCGCGTGATGATCACGAATGCGCTGGCGCCGATGCGCGTGATCGAGACGCTGCAGGATCTGGTGACCGACGACGGGCTGATCGGCGCGATGTCGTCGGGACAGGGCAGCGTCGCGAACAACGTGACCGGCATGCGCGAGGTGTACCGCGGCAGCAAGGCGGCGCTGAACCAGTTCATGCGCAGCTTCGCGGTGCGTCAGGCCGATACGCGCCGCGCGCTCGCGCTGATGGCGCCCGGCTGGGTCCGCACCGAACTGGGCGGCCCCGACGCGCGCCTGACCATCGACGAAAGCGTGCCGAGCCTCGTCGACGTGCTGCTGGCGAAGCGCGCGCGGCCCGGGCTCGAGTACCTCGACTATCTGGGGCGGACGGTGCCCTGGTAAGCAGGATGGTCGCGCAAGCTCGCGGCGGCCGGCCGGGTTCCGGCTTGCCGTGAGCGTGCCGTGCGGGATCGGGCCCGATGTTCGCGGCCCGGCCGCGGCGCTGCGAAGGCCGGGCCGATTCAATACAATGCGACGACGCGTCAGCGATACGGTGCCGCCTCATCGCGTTTGAATCCGTCCGGTTCATGGCGGATGGTGTGCGCTCCCGTCGTGACGGCCTGGTGTCGAACCTGGAGCGCAGCATGAACGAACCCTATCTGCAGGTGATCGCGCATTACTTCGCGAAACCCGGCAACGGCGACCGCGTGGTCGAACTGCTCGCGGAACTCGCGCCGGCCACGCGGGCCGAGCCGAAGAACCTCGACTACGCGTACTTCCGGTCGCCGGAGAACCCCGACCACATCGTGATCCTCGAGCGCTACCGCGATGCGGACGGCCTCGATGCGCATCGGGAAACGCCGCATTTCCAGCGGATCGGCGTCGGCGCGATCATTCCGTTGCTCGATCGTCGCGACGTGATCCGCTACATGGTGCAGCCGGACGCCGGCACGGCGACGCCACCGGGAGGCACCCGATGAACCCGTTTCAATTCCGTACCGTTCCGACGCAGATCGTCGAATTCGGCGCCGCGCGCCGGCTCGGCGCGCTGTTGCGCGAACGCTTTCCGGCGCTCGCGCGGTTGTGCGTGGTCACCGACGCGTTCCTGCATCGCAGCGGCGTGCTCGCGCCCGCGCTGGAGAGCCTCGCCGCGCACGGCTGGCAGGTCGCCGTGATCGACGACGTGATCGCCGATCCGCCCGAGCACGTGGTGCTCGAGGCGACCGAGCGGGCCGTCGCGGCCGATGCCGAGATCGTGCTCGGCCTGGGCGGCGGCTCGTCGATGGACGTCGCGAAGCTGATCGCGGTGCTCGCGCCGGGGCAGCAGGCGCTGGCCGACATGTACGGCGTCGACAAGGTCTCGTGCGCGCGGCTGCCGCTCGTGCAGATGCCGACCACGGCCGGCACCGGCTCCGAGGTCACGGCCGTGTCGATCGTCACGGTCGGCGAGGCGCGCAAGATGGGCGTCGTGTCGCCGCATCTGTTCGCGGACGTCGCGATCCTCGACGCGGAACTCACGCTCGGCCTGCCGCGCGCGGCGACGGCCGCCACCGGCATCGACGCGATGGTGCATGCGATCGAGGCGTACACGTCCGCGCGGCTGAAGAATCCGGTATCCGACATGCTGGCCACGCACGCGCTGACGCTGCTGTCGCGCAACCTGCTAGCCGCATGCGACGACGGGCAGAACCGGCGCGCGCGCGAAGCGATGCTGGTCGGCGCGATGTTCGCGGGGCAGGCGTTCGCGAATGCGCCGGTCGCGGCCGTGCACGCGCTGGCCTATCCGGTCGGCGGCATCTTCCACGTGCCGCACGGGCTGTCGAATGCGCTCGTGCTGCCGCACGTGCTGCGCTTCAACGCGCCGGCCGCCGCGCCGCTGTATGCGGAACTGGCGGCCATCGTCGCGCCGTCGGCCACGGGCAGCGACGAAGCGAAAACGCATGCGCTGATCGCCGAGATCGACCGGCTGATCGTCGCGACGGGCATTCCGCGCACGCTGCACGAGGTCGGCATCGGCGAGGCCGATCTGCCGAGGATGGCGTCGGACGCGATGCTGCAGACGCGCCTGCTCGTGAACAATCCGCGCGAAGTGACCGAGGCCGACGCGCTGGAGATCTACCGGCAGGCGTGGTGACGGGCGGCGCGGGCACGGCGTTGGCCGTCACGGGGCACGAGGCACACGCGGCCTGCCGCGCGGGCCGTGCTGCCGCATGCGCATGCCGGCGCGCCGGCCGCGCGTCCGCAGCCCTTCGTCCTTACAGGCGCGACGCGTCCGCGCCGGCCGCGACCACGTACGCCGAGGCCTGCCTGGTGCCGTCCGGCTTCGTCTGCAGGTACACGCCCTGGATTTCCGGTTCGAAGCCCGGCAGCGCGTTGATCCCGGCTTCGAGCGCGCGGAAGTAGTCGAGCGCCGGGCCGCCCCACACTTCACCCGGCACCACGCAGAAGATACCGGGCGGATAGGGCAGCGCGCCTTCGGTCGCGATCCGGCCTGCGATGCGGTCGAGCGTGACGAGTTCGACGTTGTTGCGGATCAGCTCGGCATTCGCAGCCTGCGGCAGCATCGCCTGCTTCGGGAACTGCGCGCGCCGGAACATCTGCTTCTGCAGATGCTTCATGTCGTGGCTGCGGTAGAAATCGTGCATGCGCTGGCACAGCTGCCGCAGGCGCATGGTGCCGTACAGCTCCGGATATGCTTCGCACAGCGATGGAATCGCTTCGCTCAGCGGCGTGTCCTGGTCGAGATGGCGCTCGAACTGCGCGAGGTGCGCGACCAGATGCTGCAGCTTGCCGAAACTCTCCGACGGCGTGAGCAGGAACAGGATCGTGTACAGGTCGGCTTTCTCGGGCACGACGCCGTGCTCGCGCAGATAGCGCGCGAGAATCGGCGCCGGTGCGCCGAACGGCGCGTATTCGTGCGTATCGCGATCGATGCCGGGCGTGGTCAGCAGCAGCTTGCACGGATCGACGAAATACTGGTCGTCCGCATAGCCTTCGAAGCCGTGCCACGTGTCGGCCGGATGGAAGCGGAAGAAGCGCAGGTCGTCGACGATCTGCTCGGTCGGGTAATCGGCCCACGGGCGGCCGTCGATCTGCTGCGGGACGAACGGGCGGATCTGACGGCAGGTTTTCAGCAGCAGCTTGCGCGCATCGACGCCATGTGCGACGCAGTCGCGCCACAGGCGCTTGCCGGCCGGGCCCGCGTGCATCTGCGCGTTGACGTCGAGCGCCGCGAACATCGGGTAGAACGGGCTCGTCGACGCGTGGATCATGTACGCGTTGTTGAAGCGCCGATGATCGCAGAAGCGCTTCTGGCCTTCGATGTGGCTGTCCTTCTTGTGGATCTGCGACGTCTGCGAGAAGCCGGCCTGCTGCTTGTGCACCGACTGCGTGACGAAGATGCCGGGATCGTCGGGGCCGAGCGTCAGCATCAGCGGCGAGCAGTCCTGCATCATGGGGATGAACTGCTCGTAGCCGACCCACGCCGAATCGAACAGGATGTAGTCGCACAGATGGCCGATCCGGTCGACGATTTCGCGCGCGTTGTAGATCGTGCCGTCGTAGGTGCCGAGCTGGATCACCGCGAGCCGGAACGGGCGCGGCAGGTCGGCGCGCTCGGGCGCGACGTCGCGGATTGCGTCGCGAATGCGCGCCTCGCCGAGCGCCGCGCTGTCGACGCCGCCGATGAGGCCCCACGCGTTGCGTGCGGTCTCGAGATAGACCGGCCGCGCGCCGGACAGCACGAGCGCGCCGAGGTGCACCGACTTGTGGTTGTTGCGGTCGAACAGCACGAGATCGTCGGGCGCGAGCAGCGCGCTCGTGACGACCTTGTTCGACGTCGACGTGCCGTTCAGCACGAAGTAGGTCTTGTCCGCGTTGTAGATGCGTGCGGCGTTGCGCTGCGCTTCCAGCGCGGGCCCTTCGTGGATCAACAGGTCGCCGAGCCGGACGTCCGCGTTGCAGAGGTCCGCGCGAAAGAGGGTTTCGCCGAAGAAGTCGAAGAACATCCGGCCGAGCGGATGATTCGAAAAGAACTGGCCGCCCTGGTGGCCCGGGCAGTCGAATTCGACGTAGCCACGCTGCACGTATTCGCGCATGACCTTGAAGAACGGCGGCAGCAGGTTCTCGCTGTAGATGTCGGCGGCGGCGGAAATCTGCCGGCCGTAGTAATGGCGGCCGCCGTGCCGAAGCTGGATCACGCCGCTCGCGCGCGGCAGGACCGACGGCGGCACTTCCTGGTCGGGCTCGACCGCGACGAAGAACGGAATCGCGAAACCGGTTCTTTCGACGGTTTTCAGCACCTTTTCCGCGGAATCGATTCCAACGACGATTGCCGCGATATTCGTGAAATCGGTCTGAAATACGTCGACCTGTTCGTGCGTGGTGAGGAAGGCGCCGATCAGCGCCGGCTCGACTGCGATTTTCAACAGGCTCACGCGAACTCTCCGGTAAATGACCTGAAAACGGGAGCCGCATTCATATCGGCGCGCAATCCGGGCCCGACACGCGCTGCAGCCGATCGAAACGGTCCCGCGAATGCTGAATGCCGAATGCGCACTGCACCAGAAGCCTTGCGCGGCGCGGCACCGCCGCGATCTAGCCGGGTCCGGCGCAGCCGATCGTAGCAACAAAATCCCGCGAATTCAATCGAACCGAATCGGCAATGTCATTGCGGCATGAGCATGATCAAACAATCCGGAATTGGCATGCTGCGGCGCACATAAAAATGATCCAATGATGAAATCCGATTTGAAAGGCGCCGATGGTTTTACCGAATCGTCAGCTTTTCAGAGAAAAGCATCTATGGCATAGTCGGCTCCGAATTGGATGGCGAATCAAGCCGGAATTGCGAGCGTCTCATGCCGCTGCCCGTGGCCTGCTGTCCGCGTGCTCGTGAGACGAACGATACCAATCGAAGCAACGCAACAGCGAGGGTCAACATCATGAATACTTCCGCCGGCGGCATTCGTCGTCTGGGCATGCGTGCGCTACTGGTCGACGACGAAATCGCGCAGGAAACCGCAACCGGGCGCGCGGTCCGCACGCTGAGCGCGGAGCTCGCGCAACGCGGTATCGACGTGTTGACGGCCACGTCCGCCGACGATGCCATCGTGCTGATCCGCTCCGATCCGTCGATCCAGTGCGTGCTGCTCGACTGGGATCTCGGCGTGGACGGCCACGGGCCGTCCGAGGCCGTGGTCGACGCGATCCGGCATCGCAACGGCAGCGTGCCGATCTTCCTGCTGGCCGACCGCAGCGTCGCGTCGTCGGTACCGGCCGCGGTGATGGGCAAGGTCGACGATTTCGTGTGGCTGCTCGAGGATACGGCCGACTTCATCGGCGGGCGCATTCACGCGTCGATCGAACGCTATCGCTCGACCGTCCTGCCGCCGATGTTCGGCGCGCTCGCGAAGTTCTCGCGCGTCTACGAATACTCGTGGCATACGCCCGGCCACACCGGCGGCACCGGATTCCTGAAATCGCCGGTCGGCCGCGCGTTCTTCGAATACTTCGGCGAATCGCTGTTCCGCTCGGACCTGTCGATCTCGGTGGGCGAACTCGGCTCGCTGCTCGACCACTCGGGCCCGATCGGCGAAAGCGAGCGCTACGCGGCGCGCGTGTTCGGCGCGCATCGCACGTATCACGTGACGAACGGCTCGTCGACGTCGAACCGCATCATCCTGATGGCGAGCGTGAGCCGCGACCAGATCGCGCTGTGCGACCGCAATTGCCACAAGTCGGCCGAGCACGCGATGACGATGTCGGGCGCGATCCCGACGTACCTCGTGCCGACGCGTAACCGCTACGGGATCATCGGGCCGATCGCCGCGGAGCGCCTCACGCAGACGGCCATCCGCGAGGCGATCGCGTCGAACCCGCTCGCGGCCGGGCTGGCGGATCGCCAGCCGAAGCACGCGATCGTCACGAACTCGACGTACGACGGCCTCTGCTACAACGTGACGCGTGTCGAGGAGCTGCTCGGCGCGAGCGTCGATCGGCTGCACTTCGACGAGGCGTGGTACGGCTACGCGCGTTTCAACCCGATCTACCGCGACCGTCATGCAATGCACGGCGACCCGCGCGACCATCATGCGGACCGGCCCACGGTGTTCGCGACGCAGTCGACGCACAAGCTGCTGACCGCGCTGTCGCAGGCGTCGTACATCCACGTGCGCGACGGCCGCAGCCCGATCCCGCACGGTCAGTTCAACGAAACGTTCATGATGCATGCGTCGACGTCGCCGAACTACGCGATCATCGCGTCGAACGACGTCGCGGCCGCGATGATGGACGGCCCCGGCGGCGCCGCGCTGACGCGCGAGTCGATCGAGGAGGCCGTCGCGTTCCGGCAGATGATCGCGCGGATGAACGGCGAATTCGGCGCGAAGGGCGACTGGTTCTTCGAGTGCTGGCAGCCCGACACCGTGCTGGAGGCGCGCACGGGCCGCACGCTGCCGTTCCACGATGCGCCGCCCGAGTTGCTCGCGAGCGACCCGGCGTGCTGGGTGCTGCGCCCCGGCGCGCAATGGCACGGCTTCGGCAACGTCGAGGACGGCTACTGCATGCTCGATCCGATCAAGGTGTCGATCGTCACGCCGGGCGTCGCGCCGGCCGGCGGGCTGATGCCGGTCGGCATTCCGGCGAGCGTCGTCACCGCGTATCTCGATGCGCGCGGCATCGTCGTCGAGAAGACGACCGATTTCACGATCCTGTTCCTGTTCTCGATCGGCATCACGAAGGGCAAGTGGGGTTCGCTCGTCAGCGCGCTGTGCGATTTCAAGCGCGACTACGACGCGAACCTGCCGCTCGACCTGGCGATTCCGTCGCTCGCGAAGGCGCATGGCTCGCGCTATGCGGGCATGGGGCTGAAGGACCTGGCCGACACGATGTTCGCGGCGATGGAGCAGCTCGGCACGACGCGCCTGATGTCGGAGGCGTTCTCGATCCTGCCGAAGCCGGAGATGAGCCCGGTGCGCGCGTACGAGCATCTCGTGCAGGGCCGCATCGAGCAGGTGACGCTCGACGAGCTGGCCGGGCGGACGGTGGCCACCGGCGTCGTGCCGTATCCGCCGGGTATCCCGCTCCTGATGCCGGGCGAGAACGCGGGGCCGGCCGGCGGCCCGGTGCTCGGCTACCTGAAGGCGCTCGAAGCGTACGACCGGCGGTTCCCGGGGTTCGCGCACGACACGCACGGCGTGGAGGTCGAGGACGGCACCTACCGCGTGTATTGCCTGACGACCTGAAGCCCGGCCGGGCATACGAGCGACCGGCCGCGCGGCGGCCTCACATCGAAGGATCGACACCATGGAAAACGCAGCGCGCATGTCCGACGCGGCCCCGGCGGCCGCGCCGAAAAACCGGATGAACGTCTGGCAGCTCACCATCCTCACGGCGGTCAACATGATGGGCTCCGGCATCATCCTGCTGCCGTCGAAGCTCGCGCAGGTCGGCACGATCTCGCTGCTGTCGTGGATCGTCACGGCCGGCGGCTCGCTCGCGCTGGCCTACGCGTTCGCGCGCTGCGGGATGCTGAGCCGCAAGCCGGGCGGAATGGGCGGCTACGCGGAGTACGCGTTCGGCAAGGCCGGCAACTACATGGCGAACTACACGTACGGGCTGTCGCTCGTGATCGCCAACGTCGCGATCGGCGTCACGGCGGTCGGCTACGGCACCGTGCTGTTCGATGCGACGTTGTCGCCGCTGCAGACCGGCCTGTGGACGATCTTCCTGCTCGTGCTGACGACGGTCGCGAACTTCGGCGGCTCGCGCATCACCGGCCGGATCGGCTCGGTGACGGTGTGGGGCGTGATCATTCCGGTCGTCGTCGTGTCGCTGATCGGCTGGTTCTGGTTCAGCGGCGCGACCTGGGGCGCGGCGTGGAATCCGCACGGCATGCCGTTCGGGCCGGCGGTCGGCAGCTCGATCGCGGTGACGCTGTGGGCGTTCCTCGGGCTCGAATCGGCGTGCGCGAACTCGGACGCCGTGGAGAATCCGGAGCGCAACGTGCCGATCGCCGTGCTCGGCGGCACGATCGCGTCGGCGATCTTCTACATCGTGTCGACCAACGTGATCGCGGGCATCGTGCCCAACGCGATCCTCGCGAAGTCGAATGCGCCGTTCGGCATCGCGTTCGCGACGATGTTCACGCCGACCGTCGGCACGATCGTCACCGCGCTGATGGTGATCGCGTGCATCGGCTCGCTGCTCGGCTGGCAGTTCACGGTGGCGCAGGTGTTCAAGAGCTCGGCGGACGTCGGCTATTTCCTGCCGGTGTTCGCACGCGCGACGCGCACCGGCACGCCGATCGTCGGCATGGTGATCCTGCTGGTCGCCCAGGTCGCGCTGGCGCTGATGACGATCAGCCCGGAGCTGAGCAGCCAGTTCCAGAAGATCGTCGATCTCGCGGTCGTCACGAACCTCGTGCCTTACGTGATGTCGATGGCCGCGCTGATCACGATCCAGAAGGTCGCGAAGGTGCCGCCGGGCAAGGCGCTGGTGACGAACGCGATCGCGATGATCGCGACCGCGTACAGTTTCTATGCGCTGTTCAGCTCGGGCGAGCAGGCGCTGATGCTCGGCGGCCTGTGCGTGTTCCTCGGCTGGACGCTGTTCGGCTTCGTCAGCGCGCGCTTCTACCAGATGGAAGTCGATGCGCACGTGAAGGAGCCGGGGAAGTCGCTGCAGGCGTGATGGCTACCGGTCGTGCTTCACCAGTAACGGCGGGAGCGCCTTTTTCAGCAGATCGACGACGGCGCGCACGCGCGGCGGCAGCGGCCGCTGCGCGTGCACCAGCACGTTGAGCGCGAATTCGGGGATGTCGTAGTGCGGCAGCAGGCGGACGAGCCGGCCCTGCGCGAGCGCATCGGCGCACGCCGGGTACTGAACCACGCCGATGCCGCCGCCCGCCGCGATCGTGTCGAACATCGGGCGCCAGTGGCTGGTGGTGATGACCGTCCGGATGCGCGCGTATTCGACCGCGCTGCCGTCACGCTGCAGCGGCACCTGTTCGTTCGCGAATACGCCTTTCACGCGGATGAACGGATGGTTCGCGAGATCGGCCTTCGTGTCGAGCGGGCCATGCCGGTCGAGATACGACGGCGCGGCGACGAGCACGCGGCCGACCGCGCCGAGCGCGTAGGCGACGAACCCACCGTCGCCGAGCTGGCCGACCCGGATCGAAATGTCGACGCCTTCGGTGACCGGATCGACGATATCGTCGTTCAGCACCAGGTCGATGTGCAGCTTCGGATACGCGGTGCGGATCTGCATCAGCACGCCCGGCATCACGACCTCGCCGAAACATTGCGGCGCCGCGAGCCGGATCGTGCCGTCGAGCGCATTCTCCGTCTTCGACACCGATGCAACGGCCAGTTCGGCCGCTTCGAGCAGCGCCTTGCTGCGTTCGTAGAAGATGCGGCCTTCCTCCGTGCACGCGAGGGTGCGCGCACTGCGCATCAGCAGCCGCGTGCCGAGATGCCTTTCGAGTTTCTCGATGCGCTCGCTGACGGCCGGTTGGCCCATGTCGAGATCCCGCGCCGCGCCGGACATCGTGCCGCGCTCCACGACCCTGACGTAGATGCGCATCGTCGCCAACAAATCCATGAAGTCGCGCCTTTTGTCTTCCGGTCCGATTTTTACCGATCGACGGATGGTATCAAAGCGGCGGAAGGGCGGCGTGTGCGTCGTGCCGATACCGACTATCGGCCGGAGGGCGACCGGCGCCGTCGAAGCCGCGTGCGTTCGTCCACGCCGTGAGCGAAAATCGGTTTTCTTTCGCGCGACCGACAGGAGACCCGACATGACGCAACGGAGCGACGCCCCGCGGACGCACTGCGTCGCATGGCAGATCGTGCAGACGTGGCAAGCGGCCGAATGGTGCCGGCTCGACGAGTCGCAAACGGGCATCGCGCTGTCGGGCGCGGTGGCGGGCGCGATCGACGGTGCGCCGTTTCGCATCGATTACGCGATCGCATGCGGGACCGACTGGCTCACGCGCTCGGCGCGCGTGACGCGATGGACCGGTACGGCGCCGCCACGGCAATGGGACATTGCCTGCGATGCCGGGCAGTGGACGATCGACGGTGTCGCTGCGCCGATGCTTGCGGGCGCAACCGATATCGATCTCGGCTTCAGTCCGTCGACCAATACGCTGCCGATCCGGCGACTGGCGCTTGCCGTCGGCGAGTCGGCCGCGATTCGCACCGCGTGGCTGCGGTTTCCGGATTTCGGCATCGTGCGCGGCGAGCAGCGCTATACGCGCACCGCGCCGCACGTGTATCGCTACGAGAGCGGCACATACGCGGCCGATATCGCGATCGACGACGCAGGCCTCGTCACCGACTACGACGAATGGCGACGCATCGGCGCGGTGCCTGCGTCGTGACGCGCCGCATCGCGAATAGCGCGCTTGTGCCGTGACGCGTCAACGCGCGCTCGCCACCGACAGCTTGCCCGGGATCAGCTTCAGCGTGCTGAACGCGTCGGCGATGCTCTGCTGGTACGCGACCGTCGCATCGGTGATCGGCTGCACGCCGTAGCCGGCGCGCTTGAGCGCGACTTCGAGCGTCGGCGCGTCGAGGCCGACGAGCGGCGACAGTTGTGCGGCCACCTCCGGCACGTGATCGCGCGCCCAGCGATCGACCGCGTCGACTTCGTCGAGCAGCGCGCGCACCACCTGCGGGTGCGCGGTCGCGTACTTGCGCGCCGCAAGGTAGTACTGCGTGTTGCGCACGAGCCCGTCGCCGTTCGCGATCGCGCGGGCGCCGAGCTGCCGTTCGGCGGCGGCCAGATACGGATCCCAGATCACCCACGCATCGACGCTGCGCTGCACGAACGCGGCGCGCGCGTCGGCCGGCGTCAGGTAGATCGGCTGGATGTCGGCATACGCGAGGCCCGCGTGTTCGAGCGCCTTCACGAGCAGATAGTGGACGTTCGAGCCCTTGTTGAACGCGACCTTCTTGCCGCGCAGTTGCGCGACGGTGCGGATCGGCGAATCGGGCAGCACGACGATCGCCTCGCCCTGCGGTGCGGGCGGCTCGTTGCCGATGTAGACGAAATCGACGCCGCCGGCCTGCGCGAAGATCGGCGGGGTTTCGCCGACCGTGCCGACGTCGATCGCGCCGGCGTTCAGCCCTTCGAGCAGTTGCGGGCCCGCCGGGAATTCGAGCCATTGCACGGTGACGCCCTGGCTCGCGAGACGCTTCTCGAGCGTGCCGCGCGCCTTGAGCACGACGAAGTTGCCGTATTTCTGGAAGCCGATGCGCAACCGCGTGCCGCCGGCGTCGGCGCGTGCGGGCGCGGCCGCGAGCGGCCCGAGCGCGAGTCCGGCCAGCCCGGCGGCCGCGCCGTGCAGCCATCGGCGGCGGTGCGGGTTCGCCGGGGTCGTTTCAAGGTCTGCGTGCGGTGTGTCGTTCATCGAGGCGTCCTGCTGGCGGGTTCACGGGGCGCGCGGGCATGGCGCGATCGGCACGGGACGTGGACGGTCGCGAGCGATGCGCGCGGCCGGCCCGCGCCGGACTCGAGACGATACGACCAGGCGGGACGGCGGCCAACCAATGAATCCGCATATGCAAATCAGCCGCCGGACGATACGTGAACGGCGACGCGGCAGGGCGCCGCGCGCTCAGGCGGTGACGAGCAGGCTTTCCTCGATCGAATCGACGCGGTCCGGATAGAACGCGAGGTGCCCGCGAATCGATTCGACCGCCGGATTCGGATGCTCGTACGTCCACACCGCATTGGTCGCGCGTTCGCCGCCGGCCGGAATCGAGTAGTACGCGCAATCGCCCTTGTACGGGCAGTAGGTCGCGTGATCGGTACGCTCGAGCAGCGACATGTCGGCATCCTCGCGCGGAATGTACAGCACCGCCGGATAGCTGGCCTCGCGCAGCACCAGTGCATGGCGCGTATCGGCGACGACCTTGCCGGCGACCTTCACGACCACGCGCGACGAGTGCGGTTCGATCAGGATCGGGTGATCGGGGCCCGGCGACTTCACGGGACGAGACGGCGTATCGGGGTTGAGCGACATGCGTGGGTCCTCCAGGAATGGGCGGCGCACCGGCGGGCGCGCCGTGCCGGCATGCGTGCGCCGGCGGATTCCCGCGCACCGGTGCCGGCGTTGGCCAACCGATACGATGCGCCAATTCGGCGGAACCTGCAGGGGGCCGGAAGGATGTCCGCAACCGTGAGCGAACGGTGCTGCGTCATGACGCCGGGCCGGGCGTCGCGGCGGTGTTCCGCGAGCATGTCCACGGCGCTCGCATGGACATTCCCATGCAGGGGCAGCGGGATGCATCCGCGACGATAAGCAACGCGGAATTAATTGGTAAGCGATCGGCGGGATGCGCGCGAAGATCGACGGTCGTCATTCGCATGGCACTTCTTGCTTGCCTCTCTCACCATGAAGAATCCTTTCGTTTCGTCAGCCGCGCGCCGTACGCGCGGCGTATCGCATGCCGGCGCCGCGCTGCGCTGCATGGCTGCGTCGCTGCTGCTGGCCGGCGCCGTGCCGCACGCGCTCGCGGCACCCGCGGGCAAGACACTCGTGTACTGCTCCGAAGGCAGCCCGGCCGGCTTCGATCCCGGCCAGCATACGACGAGCACCGATTTCGATGCGAGCACGTACACGATCTACAACGGGCTCGTGCAATTCAAGCGCGGCACGCTCGATCTCGTCCCGTCGCTGGCGACGAGCTGGGACGTGTCGCCCGATCAGCGCACGATCACGTTCCACCTGCGGCGCGGCGTGAAATTCCAGACGACCGCGTGGTTCAAACCGACCCGGCCGTTCCAGGCCGACGACGTCGTGTTCACGTTCCGCCGGATGCTCGACCCGAACGATCCGTTTCGCCAGGCCTATCCGGTCAGCTTCCCGTATTTCAGCGATCTCGGCTTCGACCGCAACATCGAGCGCATCGAGAAGGTCGACGACTATACGGTGCGCTTCGTGCTGAAGTCGCCCGACGTCGTCTTCGTGCGCAATCTCGCGATGGCGTTCGCGTCGGTGCTGTCGGCCGAATATGCGTCGCAGCTCGCCGCACGCCATCGCGAGTCGGACATCAATCAGTTCCCGGTCGGCACGGGGCCGTTCCTGCTGCGCACGTACCAGAAGGACGCGCTGATCCGCTACGACGCGAATCCCGACTACTGGAAGCCGGACGACGTGAAGCTCGCGCGCCTCGTGTTCGCGATCACGCCCGATCCGGCTGCGCGGTTGCAGAAGCTCGTGGCCGGCGAATGCCAGGTGTCGGTGTTTCCGCGGCCGGCCGATCTCGAGACGGTGCGGCGCGACCCGAAGCTGACGCTGTTCTCGGGGACGGGCTTCAACGTCGGCTTCGTCGCGTACAACACGCAGCATTCGCCGCTCGATCGCGTCGACGTGCGGCGCGCGCTCGACATCGCGATCGACAAGACGGCGATCATCAAGACCGTATTCAACGGCGACGCGACGATCGCGACGAACCCGATGCCGCCCGCGCAATGGTCGTACAACCCGCGCCTGAAGGACGCGCCGCGCGATCCGGCGGCCGCGAAGGCGTTGCTCGCGCAGGCCGGTTTTCCGAACGGCTTCGACCTGACGCTGTGGGCGATGCCCGTGCAGCGCCCGTACAACCCGAATGCCCAGCTGATGGCGCAACTGATCCAGCAGGACTGGGCGAAGATCGGCGTGCGCGCGAAGATCGTCAGCTACGAATGGGGCGAATACAACCGCCGCGCGAAACACGACGGGCAGCACGACGCGATCCTGTACGGCTGGTCGGGCGACAACGGCGACCCCGACAACTGGCTCGGTACGTTGCTCGGCTGCGATGCGGTGCACGGCAGCAATCTCGCGAAATGGTGCAACAAGGACTTCGAGCAACTCGTGACGGCGGCGCGTTCGAACGCGGATGTCGCGAAGCGCACGGCGCTGTACGAGCAGGCGCAGGTGGTGTTCAAGGACCAGGTGCCGTTCACGCCGATCGCGACGTCGATCGTGTCGCTGCCGATTTCCAGGCGCGTACACGGGCTGACGTTCTCGCCGCTCGGCGGACACCGGTTCGACGGCGTGTGGCTCGATTGAGGGAGATGTCGACGGACGCGAGATGCGCGGTCGCACGGTCGACGTTCGGCGACGACGTACCGGATCTCGACACGGCGCGGCCGCGCTGAACGCGCGCCCGCGCCCCGCGGGGCGCCTCTCAGGCGGCCACGTTCCGGATGGCGATCGACGCGACGTCGACGCGGCGCGGCAGGATCGCGTCCGCCGCCGCGCGATCGGCGACGCGCTGCAGCACGTCGATGTCGGCGCCGCTGAGGCTGCGCTGCGCGAGCGCGGCCCGGCGCGCGATATCGGTGGCCGCGTCGGGCGGCAGGCGCGTGAGCGATGCATAGACGCTCGCATAGTCGGCGGGATGTGCGAGCGCCCATTGGCCCGCACGGGCGAGCCGCGCGAGCACGTCCGCGAGCGCCGCGCGCTTGCCGCGATCGTCGAGGGTTTCGACCGGCGACGTGAGGAACGCGAGCCCCGAATTGATGCCGCTGCCGTCGCGGACGATGCGCGCGCCGCGTCGCACCGCGTGCCCGTAGTACGGATCGAACGTGGCCCAGATGCCGATCCGCTTCGCCTCGAACGCGGCGAACGCGTCGACCGGCAGCACGAAGCGCACGTCGACGTCGCGCGGCGCGAGCCCGTGTTCGCGCAGCGCGCCGTACAACTGGTATTGCGAGATGCTGCCCCGCGCCGACGACACGACGACGGTTTGCCCTTTCAGGTCGGCCACCGTGCGCACCGGCGAGTCGGGCTGCACGACGATGCCGAGCGACGTCGGCGAGCCGACGCGCGTCGCGACGATCCGCAACGACGGATCGCCGAGCGCGGCCGTCAGGACGGGAAGGTCGCCGGCGGGCGCGAGATCGATCGCGCCCGCGCGCTGCGCTTCGAACAGCGGCGCGGCGCCCTGGAAGTTGGCCCAGCGGAACCGGTACGGCGTGCCGTCGAGCACGCGCGCCGCTTCGGCCAGCGCCCGCAGGCCGCCGGCCTGGTCGCCGAGCACGAGCGTGACGCCCGACAGGTCGGCGCCGGCCGCGCTCGCGGGCAGCGCGAGGCCGCTCGCGAGCGGCGCGGCGGCGAGGGCGGCAAGGCGCTGCAGCGTGCGGCGGCGTGCCGTGGCGAAAGAGTGGGTCATCGGCGGCGTGTCCTCGGTTCGGTGATCCGCGCGCGGGCGGCGCGGCTGCCGGGCAGATTACGGAATCGGTTTCCGGCCGACAAACATCGAATCGTGAAATGCATATTCGCGCGGCACGTCGTTTCGATCTGTCAGCCTTTCAGCGCGTCGCGATCGACCTGCGCGTCGTGCAGGTCGCGCGTGGCGTTGCGCAGCTTCGTTTGCTTGTCGGCGAGCTTGCGTTGCGCGTTGTTCAGCTTCCTTGCATCGCCGAGCGCTTCGGCTTCGCGGACGCGCGCCTGTGCGTCGCGTACCTCGTCTTCCGCGTGGCGCCGGTCGCGCGCCTTGTCGGTCAGCTTGCGTTCGGCGCGTGCGAGCTGGCCGGCATCCGTGCAGTTGGCCATGATCCGGTCGAGCGCGGCCTGCTGGCGCATCGCCTGTTGCGTGTTGCCGAACCGTTTCGCGTTGTCGATCTGCGTGTGCAGCGCGCGGATGCGTGTCGAGCAGTCCTGAGTACCGGCGAATGCGCCGGCGCTCGCGAATAGCGCGACCGGGACGGCCAGCGCGACGAGTGCGTTCTTCATGCGGATTTCCTCGATTCGATAAAGCGGCTATGGGTGCTCGCGACGCGACGTCCGTCGGCACGTGTTCAACGCGTCATTCTGAAGAGTCGGTGCGGCGCGGGTAAATAGGACCGGTCTGACATGCGGCGTTCGAGCGCACGCTTTCCGCCCAGCGGCGGCGCCGGTCAGTGCGACTTCGTCGCGATGCGATGGATGCGTGCCGCCTGCGCGACGCGTGCCGGATGCGACGCATGGCAATGCGTGGCCGGTCCGCGGCGCGTGCGCCGGGCGGGCTCGGGCGGATCGGCGGCGGCCGGCGCGGTTGTCGGGATGTCCGCATCGGGGCCGGAAGCGGCGACCGCGGCGACTGCCGGCAGCGCCGCCTCGGCGTCGAGCCACGCGCGCGTCGCTTCGGCGATCAGTCCGCGCAGCCACCGACCGCCTTCCGCGCACGATCCCGCTTCGTTCCACGTCATCCGGTACACGATGTCCGGCGGCTCGGCCGGCAGCGCGACCGCGGCGAGCGGCAGCAGCTTCGCGTAGTGCCGTGCGAGCCGGTACGTGGTGGTGAGGATCAGGTCGGTGCGCACGAGCGCATGCGCGGCGAGCTCGAAGTGCGGCAGCGTGACGGCGATGCGCCGCTGCAGGCCCACGCGCTCGAGTTGCCGGTCGATCGCGCCGGACGCTTCGAGCCACGACGGCGTCGGGCACAGTTGCGGCGCCGCCGCGAACCCGGCGGCCGTCATCGCGCCGCGCCGCGCGAGCGGATGCGTCGCGCGCATCAGGCACACGACGCGATCGTCGAACAGGTCGTCCTGCCGGAAGCGCGACCGGCGTGCGGGCCGGTTGTCGATCACGACGTCGAGTTCGCCGTCGGCCAGCGCGCGTTCGTCGTCGAATCCGTCGCCGAGCGGATGAAACACCAGCTGCGCGTTCGGCGCCCGCTCGCGAAACAGCGCGACGAGCTTCGGCACGAACAGCACGTTCAGGTAGTCGGGGCAGCCGATCCGGTAGGTGCGCACCGACGTGCGCGCGTCGAACGTCGGCTGCTGGATGCGGATGAAGTCGATCACGCGCAGCGCGTTGCGCAGCGGCTCGATCAGGCGCGCGCCGAATTCGGTCGGCACCATCCCGTAGCGGCTGCGCACCAGCAGCGGATCGCCGAGCAGCGTGCGCAGGCGCTTGAGCGCGGCGCTCGTCGCCGGCTGCGACATGTTCAGGCGCACGGCCGCACGCGACACGGTGCGCTCGGTCAGCAGCACGAGCAGGATGCGCATCAGCCGTGCATCGAGCACGTCGAGCGCGCCCGCGGCGTCGGACGCGTCGCGGGGCAGGGTGGGCCGGTCTAGCGGGTTGCGCATGCCGATACGCGTCCCGGCGAGACGGGGCGTGCGCGCCACACGGCAACCGGCCGGCAGCCCGTCATTTCGCGAAGGTTCCCGGCCAGCCGACGATCCGCTTCGGGCGCGGCGGCGCGTACGTGCGGACCTTCGACGTCTTCAGCTTCAGGCGCACCAGCGACTCGGCGAGCGCGACCGCCGCCGACACGCCGTCGACCACCGGCACGCCCGTGCATTCCTCGATCTGCCGATCGAGGCCGGCCATTCCGCCGCAGCCGAGGCAGATCACTTCCGCGCGATCGTCCTGCACCGCGCGCTGCGCCTCGCCGACGATCGATTCGATCGCGCGGGCCGGATCCGCTTCCAGCTCGAGCACCGCGAGGCCGCTCGCGCGCACCGACGCGCAGCGCGCATCGAGCCCGGCGAGCTTCAGGCGATCCTCGATCAGCGGCACCGTGCGGTCGAGTGTCGTGACGACCGAGTAGCGATGGCCGAGCAGCATCGCGACGCTGGCGGCCGCTTCGGTGATGTCGACGACCGGCACCGTCAGCAGTTCCTGCAGCCCTTCGCGGCCGTGTTCGCCGTAGCCGGCCTGGATCACCGCATCGTACGGTTCGTCGTAGTTCAACACGCGATCCATCACGGCGATCGCCGCGAGGTAGCTCTCGAAGTTGCCTTCGATCGACTCCGCGCCGAAGCGCGGCGTCAGCCCGACGATCTCCGTGCCGGGCGACGCGGCGGCCTGCGCCTGCGCGGCGATCGCGTCGGTGATCGACTCGGTCGTGTTGACGTTGACTACCAGGATCCTCATCGTGACTCCGTATGCGTGTGTGTCAGTGTTGCGCGCAGGCGACCGCGATGTGTTCGCCCGAGCGCGCTTCGTAGTGCCGTTTGCGATCGGCCAGCAGCCAGTACACGCCGCCCGCGATCGCGGCGCCGAGCAGCCACGAGAACGGCGTCATCGCGCTGAAGGCCGGCACGACGGCGAGCGCGATCGAGATCAGCGCGGACGGCACGAGCGCCGCGAGCGCCTTGCGGTTCACGCCGCGCGTGTAGAAGTAGGCGCCGGTCGGCGCTTCGGTATAGAGCTCGGGCACGTTCACGCGCTGCTTGCGCACGAGCCAGTAGTCGACCGTGATGATCCCGTACAGCGGGCCGAGCAGCGCACCGAGGCCGGACAGGAAATAGACGATCACGATCGGGCTGTTGTACAGGTTCCACGGCAGGATCAGCACGGCGATCGTCGCGCTGATCAGGCCCGCGCGGCGGAACGACAGGCGGTGCGGCGCGAGGCTCGTCAGCACGAAGGCCGGTGCGACGAAGTTCGCCATGATGTTCACGGCCACCGTCACGATCAGGAACGCCAGGCAGCCGAGCACGAGGAACAGCTTGTTCGGCACCGTCGCGATGATTTCGGTCGGGCTGTGGATGATGTGGCCGTTCAGCTCGAACTGCGCGCCGGCGAGCACGAAACTGATCGTCGCGAACACGAGGATGTTGACCGGCAGCCCCCAGAAATTGCCGACGCGCACGGTCTTCGCGCTCGGCGACGAACGCGCGAAATCGCAGAAGTTGAGCACCAGCGTGCCGTAGATCGCGAGCCACAGCGAGCCGCCCGCGAAGATTTCCGTCCACATCTTCAGGCCGGTCATCGGCTTGCCGATCGACATCGCGAGATGGCCGCCGGTGCGGCTGATCATCCATGCGGCGAGCGACAGCGTCGTGACGAGGATCACCGGGCCCGCGAGCCCTTCGTACTTGCGGACCGTTTCCATCCCGTACGTGAGGATGCCGATCTGCACCAGCCAGATCGCGACGAACGTGATCCAGCCGAGCGTCGACAGCCCGAAGATCGCATTCTGGTCGAACGCGGCGAGGCCCGGCCAGATCGCGGTGAGCAGCACGCGCAGCACGACCGACGCGAGATAGGTCTGGATGCCGAACCATGCGATCGCGATCACCGCGCGAATCATCGCGGGCAGCAGCGCGCCGTAGATGCCGAAGCTCATCCGGCTGATCACCGGGAACGGCACGCCGGTTTTCTGGCCCATGTAGCCGGTGAGGTTCATGAAGCAGTACACGAGCACCGCGCCGATCGCGAGCGACGCGAGCATCTGCCAGCCCGACAGGCCGAGCGCGAACAATCCGATCGCGAACGAGTAGTTCGCGATGTTGTGCACGTCGTTGGTCCATAGCGCGAAGATGCTGTAGCGGCCCCATGTGCGGCCTTCGGCCTTGGTCGGCGCGAGATCGGGATTGTGCAGCCGCGGGCTCAGCGCGGGATCGCGCGCGGCCGTGTCGGTTCGATGCGATGCGTCGTCCGCGCCGAGCCCGAGGCCCGTGCGGTGAATGGCTTCCAGTTGCACGCCGTTGTCTCCTTCCATGTGCGGGGCGCGAAACCGTGCCGCGGATGTGCGCAGCGCGGGCCGGGCCGCCGTGGACGTTATGTCTCGGATTTGTTCGCGAGTATGGGCGGCCGCCCCGACGATGGGAAATTAAATATTCGGCTGGGCGTCATTCGAAAAATGAATGCGACGCGCGCGGCCGCGGCGGCGCGGGAAGGCACGCAAATTGCGGGTCGATGGGTTCCATCCACATCGACATCAGCGGAGGTGTCATGCAGCGATATTCATTTCGTCACGTATCGCGAGCCGTCTTCGCCGGCATCCTGATCGCGGGCCTGGCGGCAGGCGCGGGTTGCCAGAAGAAGGGAGACAACGGCGCAGCCAGTTCCGACTCGGGCGCAGCGAGCGGCATGTCGGCCGCGCCTTCGACCGCGCCCTCGGGCATGCCGAGCAGCGGGGCGGCCGGCAGCAGCGGCGATACCGGTGCAAGCATGCCGGGCGCGGCTTCCGGGCCGGCCGGCGCGAGCGGCGGCGGCTGACGCACGGTCGGGCGGGCGGCGCGCGAGCGTGCAGTCCGCCTGCGGGTGCCGTGCCGGCAGCACGCGCGCCGGATGGCGCGCGTGCGTGGCCGTGCGCATGAAAGATTTGCAAGGACCGTTGTAGCGATTTCCGGCCCGGCGGCGCTGGCGTGACGCCGGCGCCCGCAGGCCGGCCAAGGAGGTGCGATGCAGAACGCGGAATCGAACCCAACCCCGGAAAAGCAGCGGGAACAGATCGAGAAAAGCCCGGTGAAGACGCCGGCGGCCGGCGACATGCCCGACGCGGCGACCCAGGCCGCGCAGGTAGCGCGGCGTCCGCTGACGCCGGAGGCGGTTGCCGGGAAAATGCCGACCGGCCTGCCGGCGATCGACGTCGACGCGCATGCGGTGGACAGCGGCGATCCGGTACGCCGTGCCGCGGGCCGGATCGTCACGCTCGACAACGCGAACATGGCGATGACCGACAACACGGTCGACGTCGACGGCAAGGGCATGGAGGCACGCACCGGCGCGTCGGAACTGCAGGACAACGTGATCTATTCGAACGCGTCGCTCGACGAAGCGATCGATACGCCCGACGAAGGGCTCGGCGGGATCGAGAGCCGGCCGTCCGGCAACATGCCGCAGATCGCGACGCGGCCGGGCTGGCGCGTGCGCCATGTCGGCGACGTCGATATCGAGCACGGCGACGGGACGCGCGCCGAGCACGTGATCAGCCTCGAACGGTCCGACGACTGATCCCTGTATTCGATACCCAGCGGCGGCCGTTGCATGTCGCACCGGCCGCCGCGACCGTTTCCGGCCCTTACTGAGGCCCCAGCTCCTGCGCGGACGTATCGGCGTCGTTGCCCTGCGCGACGAGCACGTGGATATCGTTCGGCGTCACGTCGCCGACCCCGCCCGACGGAATCGTCAGGAGCAGCCAGTCGGCGTTGTTGCCGATGCTGACCGGCGCGGTCTTCAGGATCGGCGACTTGCTGCCGGCCGTCGTGACGATCACCTGGTAGGTGCCGCCGTTCAGGTAGACCGAATCCTGCGTCGTCGCCGGCACGGCGTTCTGGTAGGCCGCGCCCGCCATCGTCGGGCTTTGCGTGGTGATGTCGGTGCCCGGCGGCACGACGTACACGTCGACGTTCTGCGCATTCGGCGATGCGTTGAAGCTGCGCACCCGCGCCTTGTCCGACAGCAGCCCCTTGTCGTATGGATCGTCGATGACGGAGATCAGCGACGTCGTGCTCGGCAGCGCGATCGTCGTGTAGTGGTGACCGTTCGCCGCGCTGAACGATTGAGACGCGACGGTCGAGGTCGTGCCCGACACGTCGTAGCTCGCGGTCTGCGTACCCGAATCGATGTCGTGATAGCGCGTCACGCCCTTGTATGCGACGCCCGACTGGTCGACCTTCGCATTCAGGTAGTAGTCGAGGTTCGGGCCGGCCGGCACCGCGTTGATGAAGCGCGCCTGCGGCTTCGAGATGCCGAGTACGGTCCCGGCGTCGTCGCCGCCGCCGCATGCTGCGAGCACGGAAATGACCGAGCACAGGGCCACTATCGTTCGTATTGATTTCATGTCGTCCTCTCGTTCAGGAAACCTGCATTGCGATGCGGGACCGCCGCGCAAAAAGCCGCGCGGGTCGCAGCGCCGGTTGGAAGGAAGATGGCTGTCCGCCGGATGGCGGGCGCGGGGATGACGCAATCGGCGTGCCTGCGCGGCGCGAAAATCGGCGAACGGCGGCGGCGTGGTGGCGGGAAGCGCGCACGCGCCGGGAGGGCGGCGTGCGCGGAATGACGCGGGGGACGTTGGGGGCGGACCGCGCGATCGGCGCGGTTGTAAAAAGGCAGTGTTGCGCGTGCGGCGCGAGGCGTCAGCGGTTCACGAGCCGCGCCGGATAGGCGAGCGCGAGTGCGCAGCCGACCAGCATGCATGCGGCGAAACCGACCAGCCCCGCGCTTTGCGAATGAAACGTGTCGCGCAGCCAGCCGATGAAGTAGGTGCTGCCGAATCCGCCGAGGTTCGCGATCGAGCACGCGAACGCGATGCCGCCGGCGGCGGCCGAGCCCTTCAGGAACGTCGACGGCAGCGCCCACACGACCGGCATCGCGGCGGCCGCGCCGGCGTTGATCAGCGAGAACAGCAGCACCGTGCCGAGCGTTCCGTGCGACGACGAAGCCGCGATCGCCAGCGCGACGGCCGACACCATGAACGGGACGACGATATGCCAGCGGCGTTCGCGCGCGCGATCGGAGCTGGCGCCGCAGTACAGCGTGGCGAGCACGGCGGCGGCGTTGGGGATCACCATCAGCCAGCCGATGTGATACGCGTCCTTCACGCCGGTGTCGCGCAGGATCGTCGGTAGCCAGAAGCTCACCGCATACAGGCCGAGCAGCACGCACAGATCGATCAGGCCGAGCGCCCACACCTTCGGATCGGAGAAGGCCTTGCCGAGCGCGTGGCTCTTGTTGCCGGCCGGGTCGGCGTCGAGATTCGCGCGCAGCACCCGCTTCTCGTCGGCGTTCAGCCATTGCGCGGATTCGATGTCGTTGGGCAGCCAGCGCAGCACCGCGAAGCCGAGCAGCACCGACGGCAGCGCTTCGAGCAGGAACAGCCACTGCCAGCCGCCGAGCCCGTGCACGCCGTCGAATGCACGCATGATCCAGCCGGAGATCGGGCTGCCGATCATGCTCGACAGCGGCAAGCCGACCATGAACAGCGCGACGATCCGTGCACGACGCGCATCGGGATACCACTGCGTCAGGTACAGCAGCACGCCCGGCAGGAAACCGGCTTCGGCGGCGCCGAGCAGGAAGCGCACGACGTAGAACTGCATCGGCGTGTGCACGAACATCGTCGCGCCGGACAACAGGCCCCACGTGATCATGATCCGCGCGATCCACAGCTTCGCGCCGACGCGCTGCAGCACCAGATTGCTTGGGACTTCGAACAGGATGTAACCGGCGAAGAACAGGCCGGCGCCGAGGCCATACACGGTGTCGCTGAACTTCAGTGCATCGAGCATCTGGAGCTTCGCGAGCCCGATGTTGATGCGGTCGAGATAGGCCGCGAAGTAACACAGGCAGAAGAGGGTGATGAGGCGCAGCGTGACCTTGCGATAGAGAGCGCCGTGCAGCGCGTCGTCGGCGGAAACGGCGGCGCTCGGGTGTGCGGTAGACATGGGACTGCCCCTGTTCGAATGTGACGGATGAATGGGTGGCTCGATCGACGCGAGCGGACGTTCCGCTGCGCACTGGAGTCTGTATATCATGTCAAATACATAGCGTACACACTAGAAAATACCGAATCGCACAGGCATGAATCCGGCCATCGGAATGTCAACGTCAGACCCGGAAAAATCCGTGTTTTAAAAGGGGTTATGGGCGATATGAAGCATGCGATGAAAAGGCCGGGGCACGCGTGCCGGTATGCACGAAATTCGTGCGTATGCACTCAAAATTGAAGTGTGTGCACGAAAGCCGGCAGCGGTGCGCGCAGGGGCCTGCGGCAGCCGCCGCGACGGTGCGCGGCCGGCCCGGCGCGCCGACGCGACGAGCGGGCGACCGCTGCGCTCGGCGACCGTCACGCGCAACCTGCATGCGACGCTGCGAATCGTGATGCACCGCAATGACGCGATCGTTCTGTCGCCGGCCGCGCCGATTTGAGGGTGTACACTGCTTGTCTTTCATTTGCATGCGGGCGCGGGCCCGCACTCTCATGGCGTCTTCCAAGGATTCGTACGATTTTCACGATCAGGTCGGGCATCTGCTGCGCCGCGCGTATCAGCGGCACGTGTCGATTTTTCAGGAAGCGATCCCCGATTCGGATCTCACGGCCGCGCAGTTCGTGACGCTGTGCGCGGTCAAGGAACGGCAGGCGTGTTCGCTGAACGACATCGTCAAGGCGACCGCGATCGATCAGGCGACGATTCGCGGCGTCGTCGAGCGCCTGAAGACACGCGCGCTGATCGAGGTGTTGCCCGACCCGAACGACGGCCGCAAGCTGATCGTGCGCACGACCGCGGCCGGCCTCGCGCTGATCGATCGCACGGTGCCGTTCGCGCGGCAGGTGACGGAGCGCACGTACGGCACGCTCAATCCCGGCGAACGGGTCGCGCTGCAGTTCCTGCTGCGCAAGATGATGGAAGAAGACGGCGACGCGTGACGCGCGGCGCAGGCTGCCCTACGTCGCGCCCGCCGTGGCCGATGCGCGGGCCGCGTCGGCGTTCATCAGCCGGCCGGCCTCGCGCAGCGCGGCGCGCACCGTTTCGGGCGTGAACGGCGGCGCGTAGAAGCGTACGCCGGTGGCATCGAACAGCGCGTTCGCGACCGCGGCCGGGCCCGGCACCGATGCCGATTCGCCGGCGCCGAGCGGCGGTTCGCCCTGCCTCGGCATCAGCACGACATCGACGTCCGGCACTTCCGCGAACGTCAGGATCGGGTAGCTCGCCCATTCGCGCGACGCGACCTTGCCGTCGGCGAACCGCACGCGCTCCTTCAGCGTGCGGCTCAATACCTGGATCACGTTGCCGTGGATCTGGTGGCGCACGCCGTCCGGGTTGATCATCGTGCCGGTGTCCTGACCGACCGTCACACGTTCGATACGAATCTCGCCCGACACGCGATCGACGCTCAGGTCGACGATCCAGGCCGACCACGCCGCGCCGAAGCCCGGGAAGCGGCTGTGCACGTAGCGCGCATACGCGATCCCGCGGCCGTGCACGAGCCGCGATTCGTCGCGTTCGTTCGAC
Organism: Burkholderia sp. MSMB1835; assembly: GCF_001526365.1. Classification (NCBI taxonomy): domain Bacteria; kingdom Pseudomonadati; phylum Pseudomonadota; class Betaproteobacteria; order Burkholderiales; family Burkholderiaceae; genus Burkholderia; species Burkholderia sp. MSMB1835. The sequence continues at coordinate 98,025 of NZ_LOYP01000059.1, read as the reverse complement.
GCGCGCGGCGTGCGCGTGGTCCATCCCGCGCGATCGGCCACCGCTTGCAGCAGCTCGGTCGCGCGCGCGTCCTGCAGGTGGCGCAGCCGGAATACGAGCGGATCGACGCCGGTCAGCGCCGCGCATTCGTCGACGAACGCATCGTGCGCGAACGAGTTCGGCAACGCCGACACGCCGCGCAGCCACGCTGCGCGCACGAGCGGTGCGAGATCCTCGCAGACGAAGCGACGATGCGGGCTCGCATACGGCGACACGGCCGTGCGGTCGCCCATCTCGAACACGCGCGGTTCGGGCGCGATCGCGCCGGTCAGCAGCGCCGCGAGCAGCGGTGCGTCGTTCGACGGGTAGCGCGTCGTGAAGTCGTAGCCGAGCAGGCGGCCGTCGCGCGTGACGGTGCCCGTCACCTGCATCGACTGGCCCGCGCCTTTCGGTTCCCACAGATGTTCGTCCGCGCGCGACAACTGCACGCGCACCGGGCGGCCGACCGCGCGCGACAGCAGCAGCGCGTCGCCGCACACGTCGTCCGCGCCGTTGCGGCCGTAGCAGCCGGCCGCTTCCATCCGCACGACGTCGACATCGGCTTCGTCGCGCGCGACGAGCGTCGCGAGGTCGTAGCGCAGCGACACGGGGTTCTGCGTGCCGGACCACACGGTGATTCGCCCGTCGCCCGGTGCGCGGTAGTCGGCGAGCGCGCACGACGGGCCGATCGAGCCGTGCATCTGGAACGGCCACGTGTAGGTACGCGACAGCGTGAGCGTGTCCGGTTCCGTTCGCGCGGCGTCGACGTCGCCTTCGTCGAGCAGCACGCGGCGTCTGGCCGGCGCGGCGGCGATCGCGGCGGCCGGCTCGTCGAGCGACGGCAGCGCGGGAAGCGGCCGCCACGTCACGCGCAACTGGCGCGCGGCGCGGATCGCCTGCTCCTCGCGCTCAGCCACCACGCCGACGAAATCGCCGATCGCGACGACGGCCACGAGCCCCGGCACGTCGGCCACCGACGCGCGATCGACGTCCACGAGCGACGTGCCGACGAACGGACCGCTGTCGTGGCCCGCGTACGGCGGCCGCACGACGCGGCCGTGCAGCATGCCCGGCACGCGCATGTCGTGCACGAACGTGAGCTGGCCGGTCGCTTTCGCGGGCAGGTCGACGCGCGGCGACGAGCGGCCGACGATCCGGTATTGGGTCGGGTCCTTCGTGCGGGTGTTCGGGTCGAGCGTCAGCGCGATCCGCTGCCCGGCGACGAGCGCGGCGAACGTCATCGCCTGTCCATCGGCTGAAATCGTTCCATCGTCGATGTCCAACTGCGCCGCGTCGACACCGAGCCGCTCGGCCGCGAGCGCCAGCAGCGCGTGACGGGCCTGCGCGGCCGCGCAGCGCAGCGGCGTCGCGGAAATCTGGATCGTCGCGCTCGCGATGGTCGGGCCCTGGTTCGGTGTCGCGGCCGTGTCGCCGAGCACCATCGTCACGCGCGCGGCCGGCACGTCGAGCTCCTCGGCGACGATCTGCGCGAGCGACGTGCGGATGCCGGTGCCGAGATCGACGTGCCCGTTGAACGCGAGGATGCGGCCGTCGTCGAGAATCGCGACGAAGATTTCGGGCAGCGCCGGCACGTAGGACGACAGGCTGCCCGGTTGACCGGGCGCCGGCTTCACGGGCGGCGCGGGCGGCCGGATCACGGTCAGGCAGCCGGTGCGCGCGAGCAGTTCGGAGCGGTTCACGGGGAGCGGTCCTGTCGAGGGGCGGCGCGGCCGGTGGGCGATCGCGTCGGGAAGCGTTCGGGCGGCGGCGCGCGTGGCGTCAATTTAGGTCGCCAAAAGCGCAGCGTCAATTGCGGGCGACACACGATGCACTCGCACTCGCGCCGCCCGCGATCCATCGCGACTCAGCGCGCGCGGGCCTGGACGGCGTCGATCGCCGCGATCGCATCGTCGAGCGGCATCACGGCCGCATATTTCTGCTGCATGTCGAACAGGTTCGCGTCGTGCGGCGCGATCGCGCGATCGCCGACGCAATCGGCGAGCACGAGCGGGCGGAACCCGTGCGACATCGCATCGACGACGCTCGCGCGCACGCAGCCGCTCGTCACGGCGCCCGCGACGAGCAGCGTCTGCACCGCGCGCTGCGCGAGCCACGGCGCGAGCTGCGTGCCGAAGAACGCGGACGGCACGGTCTTGCGCACGACGAGTTCGCCCGGCGCGGGCGTGAGTTCGGGCACGATCGCGCTGTTCGGATGATGCTCGGTCAGCGTCGCCATGCCGGGCACTTTCAGCGAGAACACGTTGTCGTCGCTGCCGTCGTCCGCGTAGACGATGCGGCTGTGCGCGACCGGCCAGTCGCGTTCGCGCGCGAGCGCGAGCGCATGCGTCGTGCGCGCGATCGCCGGCGCGATGTTGCCGCCGCCGAACGTCGCGGGATCGGCGAAGCCGACCACGAAATCGACGATCAGCAGGCCGAGGTTGCCGTGCGGCGGCAGCGGCGTGCCGAAGCCCTGCTGGCGATACACGCTCGCTTCGGCGTGACGGGAAAGATCGTTCATGGTGTCGGGCACTCGTCGGTCAGGCGGGTTGATCGGTCACGCGGCCGTCGCGCACGACGGTTTCGCCGTCGAGCTCGACCGTGCAGCGGCGCAGCGGGATGTCGATGTGGCAGGTGGTCGTGCGGTTGCCGCCGCCTTCGTTGTTCGGGCCGAGCGAGAACAGGAAGTTGCCTTCGAACGCGCGCGCATCCATCCCGATCGTCGCCTCGCGGTCGTACAGCCCGAGCGTCGACCAGCGTGCGCGCGGCTGCAGCCCCCAGCCGATGTGCGAGATCGCATAGCCTTCGGGGTCGGCGAACGTTTCCATGTAGTCGCGCAGCAGGTCGGCGTCGACGCCGCCTTCGATGCGCGTCGCGTAGCCGCCCTCGACGGTCAGCGCGATCGGCTCGCGCACGTAGTGCTTCTGCGGCAGCAGGATGTCGCCGCGATCGATCACGATCGTGCCGCGTGCGGTGCGATCGTTCGGGTAAGTCAGCGCGAAGCCGCTCGGCCAGTGGTCCCAGCGGCCCGGCGTGTCGACGAAGCCGTACTCGGCGGTCGGCGGAAACTCGCCGAGCGGGCATACGAGCGCGGTGCCGGCCGCCGAGCTCACGCGCATCTCGCGCGCGGCCGCGATCTTCTTCGATGCGGCGAGTACGCGCGTGCGGTCGGCCAGGGTCGGCACCATCCGCACGAGCACTTCGGGCGGCTCGACCGCGAGCAGGATCTTCGTGCCCGATTTCAGGATGTCGTGTTGCTCCGGCGAGAACAGCAGCGTCATCAGGTCGAGCACGAGATCGCTCTCGCGCAGCGCGGCGATCGCGGCCTTGTTGCCGGTCAGCGGCGTCGTGCCGAGGTAGGCGAGCGGATCCCGGCTGAACGCCTTGTCGCCGTTGACGGGCGGCAGGTCGAGCCGGTTGACGATCGCACCCAGCGATTGCGTCGCGATCAGCGCGCACGACAGCGTCTGCGGGTGGGTGGCCGCGCTCGTCAGGATCGTGACGGTCTGGCCCGGTTCGAGGCGCGACAACGTGAGGACCTGCTTCCACGCGTCGATCAGTTGGGTGTCGCTGACTGGCATCGTCGGCTCCGGTAAAGGCGTGAAGGAAATGGGCGGGCGCCGCGCACTCAGGCCGCGAGCGGTGCGCCGAGGAAATCGCCGAACGCCGCGTAGAAGCCCGCCGCGTTGTCCCATGGGATCATGTGGCCGGCATCGGGCACGCGCACGTGCCGCATCGACGGCGTCGCGCGCTGCAGTTCGGCGACGTCGTCGTCGCGCACCACGTCGCCGCGCTCGGCCGTGATCAGCAGCGACGGCACGGCCAGTTGTGCGGCATCCGCGTGGAAATCGTCGGTGTGGAAGCCTTCGTACGACGTGCGCACCGCGCGCTCGTCGCAGGTATGCAGCCATTCGGCGCGCAACCGCAGTTCGGCATCGGTCCAGGTCGGGCAGAACGCGCGCATGCCTTCGGCGTCCGTGCCGGCGCGCGCAAGCGCCATCGAGTCGATGTACCACGGCAGCTTGCCCGGATAGTCGCGGCGGTTCGGGCCCGACACGGGTGGGTCGACGAGCACGACCGACGCGAGCCCGCGGATGCCGCGCCGGGCCGCGCGCGCGGCGATCCGCGCGCCCATCGAATGGCCGACGAGGCTCGTGCGCGGCAAGTCGAGCGCGGCGACGAACGCCGCAACGTCGTCCGCCTGCGCATCGAGGCTGTAGTCGAGCGCCGGCGATGCTTCCGACAGCCCGCGGCCGCGCACGTCGAGCACGTAGGTGTCGAACGCCGCGCCGAAGGTTTCGCCGACGAAGCCCCAGGTGATCGCGGGGCTCGTGATGCCGGGAATCAGCACGATCGCCGGGCGCGATGCGCGCGCGCCGGTCGCGCCGCCGTAGCGCAGGTAGTGCTGGCGGATGCCGTTGGCGCGGACGTTCGCGCCGTACAGGAAAGTCGAGGGCATGGGGGTCTCCGAAGTGGCGGCGGCACTCAGTACGCGCCCGACAGCAGCGCGCCGGCGCCGGGCACGACCGGTTCGAGATCGAGTTCGCGCAGCATCGCGTAGGTGGTCGCGATCGCGGCGGTGATCACCGGCTTGCCCGTCATCGCCTCGACCTTCGCGACGGCCGGCAGCGACGGCATCTGCACGCACGCGGACAGCACGATCGCATCGGCATCCCGGTACGGCAGCGTCTTCACGATATCGGGCAGGCGTGCCGGATCGTGGCGACCGACGTCGAGGTTGTCGGGGATTTCCAGCGCGCGGTAGGCGAGCACGTCGAAGCCTTCGTTGCGGATATAGTCGACCACCAGTTCGGTGAGCGGCAGCATGTACGGCGCGACGACGACGATCCGCTTCGCGCCGATCACCTTCAGCGCGTCGACGAGCGCACCCGCGCTCGTCAGCACCGGCGCCTGCGCGCCGTTGTCGGCCGTGTGCTTCGTGAGGCGCGCCTGCGACACGCGGTGGTAGCCGTGCCCCATCGCCATGATCGCGACGAGGCACGCGTAGCCGAGCACGTCGACGCGCGCATCGCTCAGTTCCACCGCGCAGCGGTCGGATTCGGCATCCATCGCCGCGAGCTCTTCCTTGACGACCTTCTTCATCCGCATCCGGCTCGAGTGATACGTGAAGCGCTCGGGACGGATTGCTTCGCGCAGCCGCAGCATCGCGGGAATCTCGGTTTCCATCGTCGTGTTGGAACTCGGCACGATCTGGCCGATGCGGTAGGTCTTGCTCATGACGGGAGGCTCCGTGTCGGTAAGGGTGGGGCGGCTCGCGGGCGCGGGATCGCCGGATGTTGGGCAAAGTCTAGTGTGTACATTTGAAAATGGCAATGGATCAAAATGCCGTCCGGCATGGATTGATCGTTCTGGTGCGCGTGTTTTCGACGATTTATTGGTGTTTTCCCGAATGGAGTGGCGTCGATCAATAATCCGCTTGTCCTGAATAAATTGAGTGTGTACGCTACATAAACGCCATTCAATCCGCCCGTCCTCGCGCCGCGTTCGGCCACGGGCCCACGATCAGGAGATCCGCATGAGCAAACCCCGTATCGCAATCATCGGCGCCGGCCTCGGCGGCACGGCCGCTGCGGCGCTGCTGCAGCGCGGCGGTTACGACGTCGCGCTGTACGAGCAGGCGCCCGCGTTCTCGCGTCTCGGCGCGGGCATCCATCTCGGTCCGAACGTGATGAAGATCATGCGGCGCATCGGCTGCGAGGACGCGCTGGAAGCGATGGGTTCGCATCCGGATTGCTGGTACAGCCGCGACTGGCGGACGGCCGACGTGCTGTCGCGGATTCCGCTCGGCGATTACGCGCGCAAGACCTACGGCGCGAGCTACCTGACCGTGCATCGCGGCGATTTCCACGCGCTGATGACGCAGGCGGTGACGCCCGGCACGATCCGCTTCGGCAAGCGGCTCGCGGCGGTGGAGGACACCGGCAGCGAGGTGCGCCTCACGTTTGCCGACGGCAGCGTCGAGACGGCCGACATCGCGATCGGCGCGGACGGCGTGAACTCGCGGCTCCGCGAGCATCTGCTCGGCGCGGAACCGCCGCGCTACACCGGTTATGTCGCGCACCGCGCGGTGTTCCCCGCGTCGCTGCTCGGCAACAAGCCGTACGACATGTGCGTGAAGTGGTGGTCGGAGGATCGCCACATGATGGTCTATTACGTGACCGAGAAGCGCGACGAGTACTACTACGTGACCGGGGTGCCGCAGGCCGAGTGGCCGGAAGGCGTGTCGATGGTCGACAGCAGCCGCGACGAGATGCGCGAGGCGTTCGCCGGTTTCCATCCCGACATCCAGCACCTGATCGACGTATCGCCGTCGATCACCAAATGGCCGCTGCTCGAGCGCGATCCGCTGCCGCTGTGGAGCCGCGGCCGTCTCGTGCTGCTCGGCGACGCGTGCCATCCGATGAAGCCGCACATGGCGCAGGGCGCGGCGATGGCGATCGAGGACGCCGCGATGCTCGCGCGCTGTCTCGACGAAGTCGGCGTCGGCGACCATGCGGGCGCGTTCGCGCTGTACGAGGCGAACCGCGCGGCGCGTGCGTCGAAGGTGCAGCTCGTGTCGCACAACAACACGTGGCTGCGCACCGACGAGGATCCGTCGTGGGTGTTCGGGTACGACGTGTTCGACGTGCCGCTCGAAGCGCCGTCGCGCGGCAACGTGGCGGCCGCGGCCTGACGCGCGGCGCCGGTGCCGGTCGGCACTGGGCAGCCGTTTCGCCGGCGCGGGCATCGATGCGTCGCAACGCGCGCATTTCGGCGTGTTATATGTCAGGCGCGCCGGCGGGCGCCAGCCGGCGGTCGTGTCCGCCGCCGGCCGACTCCGGCCCGCACGCCGTATTCCGGATCCATTCATGTCCCATCCCGCTTCTCCGTCGCGGCCGCTGGCGTTTCGCGTGAACGGCACGCCGCATACCTTCGCCGACGCCGCGCCCGACGCGCCGCTGCTGCTGGTCCTGCGCAACGATTGCGCGCTCAACGGCCCGAAATACGGCTGCGGGCTCGGCCAGTGCGGCGCGTGCACGGTGCTCGTCGACGGGCAGGCCACGCGTTCGTGCGTGGTGCCGGCCGCCGCCGCGCACGGACGCGACGTCACGACGCTGGAAGGACTCGGGTCGTGCGACGCGCCGCATCCGATCCAGCGCGCGTTCATCGACGAGCAGGCCGCGCAATGCGGTTATTGCCTGAACGGAATGATCATGAGCACGAAGGCGCTGCTCGAGCGCAACCCGACACCCGACGATGCGGCGATCCGGGATGCATTGCGCTTCAACCTGTGCCGCTGCGGCACGCATCTGGAGATCATCCGCGCGGTGCGTCGCGCCGCACGCTATTTGCGAGGCGGCGATGAAGCATGATGCGGATCTGCACGCGGCGCCGGCGCGCGTGACGGAACCGGCGCCGCACGATGAAGCGGCCGCCGACGCATCGCGCTCGCACCGCGCGCGCTACGCGTGGCCGCTCGGCGATGCGCACACGCATGCCTCGTTCGAGATCGAAACCCGGACCGCGCCCGACGGCCGGATGACGGCCTGGCGCTATCGCGCGCAGGCGCTCGACACAGGCGCGGGCGATCCTCGCGCGGCGGAGGAACGCGCCGATCCCGGCTCCGCATCGCCATTCGTGTACCGGCACGCGCAGACGTCGATCGAGCTGGCCGATGCAGATGGCGCGATTCCCGGTCACGCGCACGTCTTTGCCCGCGAATCCTTCGTCGACGAACTCGCGGGCGCATTGCGGCGCGATCCGGTCGCGTTGCGGTTGCAGCATCTCGACGCCGCGCGGGATGCGGGCCCGCGCGAAACGATCCGGATGGTCAGCGAACGCGCCGCGTGGGGCGTGCCGCTTACGGCGCGGGCGAACGCGGCGTCGCGCGTCGGCGGCCGCGGTTTCGCATTCGACGGCGAGCGTGCCGACGCGCGCACCGCCGCGTCCGGCGACGATGGCGGCCACGAATCGCGCTGGTCCGCGTGGGTCGTCGATCTCGAGGTCGATTGCGCGACGGGCGACGTCTCGGTGCGGCGCGTCGTGGCCGGGCAGGGTGCCGGCGAGCCGGGCGACGCGTCGATGGCGGGCCTGCCGGCGTGGCAGATCGAGGCCGCGATATCGCGCGTGATGGGGGCACGGTTGTCCGCGCGGCCCGCATACGACGAGACCGATGCCGACGCGCGGCCCGACGCGTTCGCGCACGAGCTGGTTGCAGTCGATGCAGCCGCGCATCGCGCACACGGCGACCTGTCCGCATACGACGCGCGGCGAATCGAACAGGCGGCCGCGCCGGCCGCGGCCGCGATCGCCAACGCGCTGTACGACGCGACCGGCGTGCGTTTTCGTGCGCCGCCGTTCGACGCCGCGCACATTCGCGCCGCGCTCGCGCAACCGGCGCCGGCCGATGTGGATGCCGATGCCGGCGACCGGCCGCGGCCAGCCGCGCGCCGCGCATCGCGCTGGCGCCGCTGGCTGGCAGGCGGCGGCGTGGGCGGCGGGCTGATCGGGCTCGCGTGCGCGATCCTGCCGGGCCCGGCGCCGATCGCGCCTGTTGCGCCGGGCGGCGCGGACGGCGCGATGTGGAGCGCGGCGACGCTCGAACGCGGCCGCCAGATCGCGCTCGCCGGCGACTGCGCGGTGTGCCACACGGCGCCGGGCGGCGCGACCAACGCGGGCGGGCTCGCGCTCGATACGCCGTTCGGCACGATCTACACGACGAATCTCACGCCCGATCCGGAAACCGGCATCGGCACGTGGTCGTATCCGGCGTTCGCCCGCGCGATGCGCGAAGGCATCTCGCGCGACGGCTCGCACCTGTATCCGGCGTTCCCGTACACCGCATTCGCGAAGCTGAGCGAGCCCGATCTGCTCGCGCTCTATGCGTACCTGATGTCGCAGCCGGCGGTGAAGCACGAGCCGCCGAAGACGAAGCTGCCGTTCCCGCTCGACCGGCGGCGTCTCGTGGCCGGCTGGAACTGGCTGTTTCACGATGCGCGGCCATTTGCGCCGGACCCGGCGCGCTCGGCGACGTGGAATCGCGGCAAGTATCTGGTCGACGGCGCCGGGCACTGCGGCGCCTGCCACACGCCGCGCAACGCGCTCGGTGCGGAGAAGGGCGGCCTTGCCTACCTGGCGGGCGGCGAGGCGGAAGGATGGGTCGCGCCGCCGCTCGTCGCGTCGCCGGCTTCGCCCGTACCGTGGACCGAAGGCGCGCTGTTCGACTATCTGCGCACGGGGTTCTCGGCGCAGCACGGCGTCGCGGCCGGGCCGATGGCGCCCGTCGTCGCGGGGCTCGCGGCGCTGCCCGAGTCCGACGTGCGGGCGATCGCGCATTATCTGGCGTCGCTGTCGCCGCCCGTCGATGCGGCAGTCGCCGCGGACGCGGCCAGCCGCCACGCGCGCGGCGCGGAAACGATCGCGACGCTCGGCCTCGAGAACGGCCGTCGCGCGTTCGACGCGGCGTGCGCGGTCTGTCACGCGGAGTCGGGCGGCGTCGGGCATTTCGGCGTGCGGCCGCTGATGGGGCTCAACACGAGCGTCAGCCAGGCGACGCCGGACAACCTGCTGCGCGTGCTGCACCACGGGATCGACCAGCCGGCCACCGACGGGCTCGGCTACATGCCGGGCTTCGGCGATGCGTTCGACGACCATCAGATGGCCGAGCTTGCCGCCTACATTCGCGCCCGCTACGCGCCGGGGCAGCCGGCGTGGCGAAACCTCGCTGAAGCGTCCGCGAAAATCCGGCAGGCGGGGGCGCATTGACCGTCGCGCCGGCGTGAGCGCCCCGGCCGGCGGACGCGCCGGGCGAAATGACCTGCCTGACGAAAACGAGAGTCGACGACGGCTGTAAATCTTGCCTGATTCGGCCATCGTTTAACCATTCGAAACAATGTGTTCACCGAAAGGGGCATGATCTCCGGCGATCGAGCAGGCATACTGTCGCCTATGTTGCTCAATGCACGTCGCCCGATGTGCGCTTGCCCTCCATGTCCATTCCAGTCTCTTTTCGAACCTTGCGATGGTTGACCATTGCGGCTGCTGCATGCTTGCTCGCCGCGTGTTCGACTGCTTCCGACGTGACCGCGACGTCGAACCCGAACGTGTTCACCGTGACGACGCACACGGTCGGCGTGTCGACGACGTGGGCCGACGCCCACGAGAAGGCCGTCAGCGAAGCCACCAACTACTGCACGCAGCGCGGGATGCGCGCGAGCATGAAGCAGGAATCGCTGACCGGCGGCCGCCGCATCGACGCACGCTCCGAACTCGCGTTCGAGTGCCATCCGACCTTCGAGACGGCGTCGAACCCGCGCGGTTGACCGAGCGGCGGCGCCGTTGCGCCGCCCGCGCAGGACACGCCGCCCCCGTTTTCCTTCCCCCGCATGCAAACCGACCCGCGACGCCATTCGGGCGCATCGCGGGTCGGCGCACGTCCGGCGGCGGCCGGGCGGGTCAGGCCGGCTGTGCCTCGTACAGCTTCACGCACGCGGAGAAGTCGAGCGTGCCGAGCCCCTGCTGGCTCATCGACTGATACAGCTGCTGCGCGAGCGCGCCCATCCAGACCGGCTGATGCGCGCTGCGCGCGGCTTCGGCGGCGAGCCCGAGATCCTTCAGCATCAGGTTCGCCGCGAAGCCGCCCGCATAGCCGCGCGCGGCCGGCGCCGTGTCGCTCACGCCCGGATACGGGTTGTACGCGTCCGAACTCCAGCAGCGGCCGGTCGACGTGTTGATGATGCCGGCCAGCACGGCCGGCTCGATGCCGAGCGCGGCGCCCAGCGCCATCGCTTCCGCGACGCCCATCATCGAGACCCCGAGCAGCAGGTTGTTGCAGATCTTCGCGATCTGCCCGGTGCCGATGCCGCCGCAGTGCACGACGTTCTTGCCCATGTCCAGCAGCACCGGGCGGATGCGCTCGAACAGCGTACCGTCCGCGCCGACCATGAAGGTCAGCGTGCCGGCCTGCGCGCCGCCGGTGCCGCCCGACACGGGCGCGTCGGCGAGCGGGAAGTCGCGCTGCGCGGCGGCTTCGGCCACCGCGCGCACGGTGCCGGGATCGATCGTGCTGCAGTCGACGAACGTCGCGCCCGGGCGCGCGCCGGCGAGCACGCCGTCGTCGCCGAGGTAGACGGCGCGCACGTGCTGCGCCGCCGGCAGCATCGTGATCACGACGGCGCCGCGCGCGGCCGCGTCGCGCGGCGAGCCGGCCGCCGTCGCGCCGGCGCGCACCGCGGCGTCGACCGCGTGCGCGTCGAGGTCGAACACCGTCAGCGCGTGGCCGGCCTTGAGCAGGTTGGCGGCCATGGGGCCGCCCATGTTGCCGAGTCCGATGAATGCAATGTCCATGTCGAGGTTCCCCGTGCGTTGCATCAGCGCAGCGCGATCGTCGTGTTCACGCCGCCGGCCGTCGCGTCGTCGTCGAACCAGCGCGCGGTGACCGTCTTGGTCTGCGTGTAGAACTGCACGACCTGCTTGCCGTACGGGCCGAGATCGCCGAGCTTCGAGCCGCGCGAGCCGGTGAAGCTGAAATAGGGCACCGGCACCGGAATCGGGATGTTGATGCCGACCTGGCCGACGTCGATCTCGCTCTGGAACTTGCGCGCCGCCGCGCCGCTCTGCGTGAACAGGCCCACGCCGTTGCCCATCGGATTCGCGTTGACGAGCGCGATCGCGTCGTCGAGCGTGTCGGCCTCGAGCACCACCACCACCGGCCCGAAGATTTCTTCGGTGTAGATCGACATGTCGGTCGTCACGCCCGAGAAGATCGTCGGGCCGACGAAGTTGCCGTGCTCGTAGCCGGGCACCTTCACGTCGCGGCCGTCGAGCAGCAGCGTCGCGCCTGCCTTCACGCCCGCGTCGATCAGCGACAGGATGCGTTCCTTCGCCGCCTTCGACACGACCGGGCCGACGTCGGTGCCGGCTTCGGCGCCCGCGTTGACCTTCAGCGCCTTCGCCTTGTCGACGAGATCGGGCAGCCAGTCGCGGGCCTTGCCGACCAGCACGACGACCGACGTCGCCATGCAGCGCTGGCCGGCCGCGCCGAAGCCCGCGCCGACGAGCGCGTTGATCGTCTGTTCGCGGTGCGCGTCGGGCAGCACGACCGCGTGATTCTTCGCGCCCATCATCGACTGCACGCGCTTGCCGTGCTGGCTGCCGAGGTTGTACACGTGCGTGCCGACGCGCGTCGAGCCGACGAACGAGATCGCCTTGATGTCCGGGTGCGTGCACAGGCGGTCGACCACCGTCTTGCCGCCGTGCACGACGTTCAGCACGCCTTGCGGCACGCCGGCCTCGATCGCGAGTTCGACGAGTTGCATGGTCGACAGCGGGTCCTGCTCCGACGGCTTCAGCACGAACGTGTTGCCGCATACGATCGCCATCGGGAACATCCACAGCGGGATCATCCCGGGGAAATTGAACGGCGTGATGCCCGCGCACACGCCGATCGGCTGGCGCAGCGTGTAGGTGTCGACGCCGCCCGCGACGTTCTCCGCGAATTCGCCTTGCTGCAGCGTGCCGATCGAGCATGCGTGCTCGACCACTTCGAGGCCGCGGAAGATGTCGCCCTGCGCATCGGGCAGCGTCTTGCCTTGTTCGGCCGTCAACGTATGCGCGATCCGTTCGAGATTGCGGCGCACCAGATCCTGGAACTTCAGCATGATGCGCAGCCGCGCGCCGATCGGCGTCGTCTTCCACGTCTGGAACGCGCGCTGCGCGGACGCGATCGCGGCATCGACCTCGTCGAGCGTCGCATACGGCACGCGGCCGATGACTGCCTGCGTCGCGGGGTTGACGATGTCGCCCCATTCGGCGCTTTGCGAATCGACGAACGCGCCGTCGATCAGCAGCTTGGCGGTGGGCAGGGCGAGGGTGGTCTGGGGAACTGCGGCGTTCATGGAACTCTCCGGGAATCGGTGGTGCGAAGAAAAAGGGGGGCCTGCGTCCGCCGCGCGTGCGGCCACGGCGGACGGCAGGTTGAACTGAAATCGACTGAATGCGGGCGGGGTGCTATGCGCGCGCCGGTCGCATCAACGAGGTACAGACGAGCGCGAACACGCCGAAGCCGACGAGGTACGCGATCACGTAGTGCGGCTGGCCGCCGCCGGCCTTGAGCAGCGACGTCGCGATCATCGGCGCGAAGCCGCCGCCGATCACACCGGCCAGCTGCACCGACAGCGAAATGCCGCTATAGCGGATTTCCGCCGGAAACTGCTGCGCGAACAGCAGCGATTCCGGCGCATAGAGGATCGGGAACACGACGCCGAGGCCGAGCACGATCGCCCACCATGCGTACGACGTCTGCTGCGTGCCGAGCATCATGAAGAACGGCGCGGCGAACGCGCACATCAGCACGAGGCCGAGCGCGAACATCCGGCGCTGGCCGATGCGGTCGCTCAGATGCCCGCACAGCGGCATCGTGACGAGCGACAGCACCGCGCCGGCCGTGATCGCATGCAGCATCTCGGCTTTGGGCAAATGCAGTTGCTGCGTCGCGTAAGCGAGCGCGAACGTGACGACCATGTAGAACCAGGTGTTCTCGGCGGCGCGCGCGCCGACGATCGTCAGCACTTCGCGCGGATGGCGGCGCAGCGCGGCCGTCACCGGCGATTTCTCGGCCTTGCCCTGGCGCTGCATCTTCTCGAAGTCGGGCGACTCCGGCACCTTCGCGCGGATGAACCAGCCGAGGCCGACGAGCGCGATGCTCGCGAGGAACGGCACGCGCCAGCCCCACGACAGCATGTCGGCCTCCGGCAGCGCGGCCACCGCGGCCATCGCCGTCGACGACAGGATCAGGCCGAGCCCGACGCCGGTCTGCGGCAGGCTGCCGAACAGCCCCTTGCGGCCCTTCGGCGCGTGCTCGACGGCCATCAGCACCGCGCCGCCCCATTCGCCGCCGACGGCCATCCCCTGCAGGAAGCGCATCGCGATCAGCAGCGCGGCGGCCCAGTAGCCGATGCGGTCGTACGACGGGATCAGTCCGATGATCATGCTCGGCACGCCCATCAGCAGCAGCGTGATCATCAGCATCGACTTGCGGCCGATGCGGTCGCCGAAGTGGCCGAACACGATGCCGCCCATCGGCCGCCCGATGAAGCCGACCGCGAACGTGCCGAACGCGGCGAGCGTGCCGACGACCGGGTCCAGCGACGGGAAGAAGATGCGGTTGAACACGAGCGCGGCGGCCGTGCCGTAGAGGAAGAAGTCGTACCACTCGATCGTCGTGCCGGCCATGCTGGCCCAGCCGGCCAGCAGGTAGTGCTTCGCGGTGCGCTCGGGGGCCGGCGTCGCGACTGCCGCATGCTCGTCGAGGGTGGATCGGGTCTGCATGGTGTCTCCGTGGTAGTTGCCGCGGCTCGTGGTCCGCAGGTCACGGTCGAGTATAGTTATGCGCAGATTCACGATGTACCGATAAAGAAACCGGTTGGATGTGCATTTATGCATATCGACGGCCGGCCCGGAGACCCCGCCTTTTCCTTCGCCGATGCGACATGCCACCGAGCCGGTTTCCGGCAACCTGAACTGGGACGACCTGCGCTTTTTCCTCGAGGTCGCGCGCACGCAGCGCGCGAGCGGGGCCGCGAAGCGGCTCGGCGTCGACTACACGACCGTCGCGCGGCGCATCCGCGCGCTCGAGGCCGCGATGGGCACGCTGCTGTTCGACAAGTCGCGCTCCGGCGGCTTCGCGCTGACGGCCGAAGGGCAGCGGCTCGTCGCGTATGCGGATGCGATGGAGACGACCGTGCAGTCCGCGTGCGACCAGATCGCGAATACCGGCGAGGCGCTGTCGGGCCACGTGCGGATCGGGTCGACCGAAGGGTTCGGCTGCTTTTTCCTCGCGCCGCAGCTCGCGCGGTTCCGCGCCGCGCATCCGCACGTGACGGTCGACCTGCTGCCGGTGCCGCATTTCGTCAACCTGCCCAAGCGCGAGGCCGATCTCGCGATCACGCTCGAGCGGCCCGAACGCGGGCCTTACGTGGTCACGAAGCTGTGCGACTACCAGTTGCGGCTCTATGCGACGCGCGACTATCTGGCGAACCACGCGCCGATCACGTGTACGGACGATCTCGCGCAGCACGCGTTCATCAGCTACGTCGACGATCTCGCGTTCAGCAACGAGCTGCTGTACCTGGACCGCGCGGTGCCCGGCGCGACGGCCGGCTTGCGCACGACCAGCGTGATCGCGCAGTATTTCGCTGCGCTGCAGGGCGGCGGCCTCGCGATCCTGCCGTGTTTCATGGCGGCCGCCCAGCCGGCGCTCGCGCCCGTGCTGCCGAATGATGTAGTCGTCACGCGGTGTTTCTGGCTGACGTGCCGCGAGGATCTGCGCAAGCTGCGGCGCGTGACCGCGCTGTGGGATTACCTGCGCGCGGCGGCGGACGCGAATCGCGCGTTGCTGTCGGGGGAGTCGGGGATGCTGCGCTTCGTCGGCGAGCCGGAATAGCGGTCGAAGGGCGGGGCGCGACGGCGACGCGGCGATCGATCTGGATGACAACACGGCCGGCGGCGATTCGACCGGCTAGCGGGGAGAAGGCAAATGGCTTTGACGCATGCGGGCAAGGTTTTCGTGGTGTGCGTGGTGGTATTCGGCGTGACCGCCTACTGGCTCGCGTCGCGCATGGTGCGCCGACAGACGGGCGGCAAGCGCGGCTCCGGCGGCGCGGTCGCGTTCTGGTGGCTCGTATGTTTTTGTCTGGTGTCGCTGTTGTTCCCGTTCGTGTACTGGATCGGCGACGAGCTCTACGCACTGACGGTATCGCCGAAATACGAAGCGACCGTCGTGTCCTACCAGTCCGAGTGGGATACCTGCGAGCGCCGCGACAGTTCGGGGCGAACCTCGTCGTACCGGTGCATCAAGTACACGTCGATCCTGGAAGCCGTGATGCCGGATGGCGAACGCATCGTGCTGCCGGGCAACATCCGTTCGGGGGCCGTGCCCGAAATCGGCGAGAAGATCGATGTCGTGTTGCCGCAAGGGGCTCATCAGTGGCACGAACGCAGCGTGCGGAGTATCGGGCTGCTGGCCGGCGGCACGGTGATGGTCGCGATCATCGGGTATTTCGTGTACCTGATCGCGGCGTACGGGGCCGGGAAGAAGATCGACGGCGCGGCACGCTGTGGCGTGGCGGCGGTGCTGAACGGGCTCGTGCCGCTCGGTGCGCTGCTGATGGAACTCGCCTTGCTGAGCGTGCCGTACCGTTACTGGGCGCACGGGAATCCGCAGCAATGGCCGGTGTGGGTGCTCGCGCTGTGCCTGCTGTTCGCGCTGGCGCTGCTGCCGTTGCTGCTCATCTACGCGCGAACCGCGTGGCGGGCGGTGGTGAAGTAGCGGAGGCGCGGCATGCCTGTACCGCGCCTCGCGAGCGCGGCGCGGGGGCAGGTCGCGTCGCCGGCGCTCAACCCGTGCAGCCCAGCCGATCCGCGAGCTCGTTCAGATCTTTGACGTCGAAATCCCACGCCTCGTCGGCTTGCAGGTCGGTCGTCTGGCCGGGCCCGTGTTCGGTCGGCCGCAGCACGAACGCGGTCGACAGCCCGAGCCGGCGCGCGGCCGCGAGATCGCCGTTGTGCGCGGCCACCAGGCACAGCTCGGCCGGCGCGAGACCGAGAATCTCGACCGCTTCGGTATAGACGGCCGGCGACGGCTTGTACGCGCGCGCCACCTCGGCGCCGAGAATCGCGTCCCACGGCAGCCCGCCGTGTTTCGCGACGTCGACCATCAGCCGGATATTGCCGTTCGACAGCGGCGCGACGATGTAGCGCTGCTTCAGCCGCTGCAGGCCGGCGACGGCATCGGGCCATGGATCGAGCCGATGCCACGCGAGATTGAGTGCGTCGATGTCGGCATCGGGCACGTCGTCGATGCCGAAGCGGTCGAGCGTGCGCACGAGGTTCTCGCGATGCAGCACGTCGAGCCGCACGTAGCGGCGGCGCCCGCTGCGGATTTCTTCCATCGACGGCGAATACTCGGCGCGCCACGCATCGGCGAACGCGAACGGGTCGAGCGTCGGCGCGTGGCGGTCCAGGAATGCGGCGGCACCGCGTGCGACACCGCTTCTCCAGTCGACGATCGTTCCGAAGACATCGAAAACGAGCGCCTTGATTTCGGCAGGGTTCGTCATGGTGATCCAGTGGAGGTCGTTCGATCGGGTTCACGTCGCCGTGCCGCCGGATGGCGTGGCGCCGGTTCGATCGACATTGAATCACGGATACGAAAACGCGGCCCGGGAGGCCGCGATGCGTGGCTCGGTGTTTCCGTCGCGGCGCGGGTCGCTGCCGCGGGCGCGCCTGCAGATCGATTGTCTGGCCGAGCGCATCCGGAAGGATCGACGGGCGGCGCGCCTGCGCCTTCGTGCAGCGCAGCAACCCTGTCGTCGCACTGGCCGCCGCCCGCGAGCCGCGCGGCAACCGCGCGTATCCCCTGATGGAACGGGGTATGCCGATCGTCACGGATTGGTGTTAAATACATTTCGGCGCGCCCTGGCACGGCGCGCAAACGGGGCGCACCGTGCATCGGCGTAAACCCGAGGCGGGACAGGGCACGAAATATCGATAACGAATCGGGCGCATCAGACCCGGTCGGACAGACGGCAGGATTCATCTTGAATACCGAACCGCAAAGTTCTCGCTACAGCTTCGGGCTCGCCGCGGAAGTGCTCGCGTCCGAGCAGAGCGTGCTGAGACTGATCACGCGCAACACGCCGCTGCCGGAACTGCTGTCCGAAGTTTGCCGGCGTGCCGAGGTTTTGCTCGGCGACGGCGCGTCGTGCACGATCCTGCTGCTCGATACGGACGGCGTGCACGTGCGCGTCGGCGCGGCGCCGTCGCTGCCCGCGCAGTACAGTGCGGCGATCGACGGCGCGGCGATCGGGCCGGCGGCCGGCTCGTGCGGCACCGCGATGTACGAGCGCCGGATGGTCGCCGTCGAGGACATCGAAACCGATCCGCGGTGGGCCGACTATCGCGCCATTGCATTGCCGCTGGGCTTGCGCGCGTGCTGGTCGGTGCCGTTCCTCGACGAGGCCGGCGTCGTGCTCGGCGCGTTTGCCATCTATCACCACCGGCCGTGCCTGCCGAGCGACGAGGAGACCGCGCTGTTGCGCGATATCGGCAACAGCGTCGGCCTCGCGGTGCACCAGGACCGGATCGCGCGGCAGCTTGCGCGCAGCGAGGAACATCACCGGCTCGTCGTCAACAGCCTGAACGAAGGGATACTCGTCGTGTCGCGCGACGGCGTCGTGGTCGCGAGCAACCCGAGCGCGAACCGGATGATGCGCGTGAAGGGCGAACTCGTCGGGCGCCGGCTGTCGACGGTGATCCTGCGCAAGCTGCGCGAAGACGGCACGCCGATCGCGCCGGACGACTGGCCGAGTCGGATCGCGCTCGTAACGGGCACGCCTCAGCTCGGCTACACGGTCGGCTTCGGCCTCGCGGACGGCGACATCATCTGGGTGCGCGGCAACGCGGTGCCGATCGTGAGGCCGGGCGAGACGCAGGCCGACTCGGTGCTCGTGTCGTTCAACGACATCGGCCCCGTGCGCGAAGCGCAGCAGCAGTTGCGCTACATGGCGACCCGCGACGCGCTGACGGGCCTCTACAACCGCCGCTGGCTCGGCGACCGCATGCGCGAACTGTTCGGCGTGCACGACGCGGCGGCCGGGCCCGCGCGCGTCGCGATCCTGTTCATCGATCTGGTCGGCTTCAAGAAGGTCAACGACACGGCCGGTCACGACGCGGGCGACGCGCTGCTGCGCAGCGTCGCGGCGCGGCTCGCGGCCTGCGCGGACGGCCGCTACGCGCTCACGCGCGTCGGCGGCGACGAGTTCGTGATCCTCGTCGACGACTGCGACGATCCCGAGCATCTCGCGGTGCTCGCGCGCGAGGTCATCGACGCGATCGCGAAGCCGTTCGCGATCGCGAACAACGAATACTGGCTCGGCGTATCGATCGGGATCAGCGTCGCGCCGCGCGACGGCGACGACGCCGTGACGCTGATGCGCAACGCCGATTCGGCGATGTACGACGCGAAGCAACGCGGCCGCAACCACTTCACGTTCTTCACCGCCCAGCTCAACCTGCGGCTGCAGCGCCGCTTCGCGATCGAGCAGTCGCTGCGGCGCGCGCTCGCGTCGGACATGCTGCGGCTCGCGTATCAGCCCGTCGTCGATGCGCGCAGCGGCCGCACGGTCGGCGCCGAGGCGCTGCTGCGCTGGACGAGCCCCGAGCTCGGGCCGATGTCGCCGGCGGAATTCATTCCGGTCGCGGAAGACACGGGGCTGATCGTCGCGATCGGCCAGTGGGTGCTCGAAACCGCGTGCCGGCAGGCGGCCGAGTGGCGTCGCACGATCGCGCCGGACCTGATGCTGGCCGTCAACCTGTCGCCGCGGCAGTTTCACGAAGGGCTCGTCGAGTCGGTCGCCCGCTGTCTCGCGCATACGCGGCTCGACCCGTCCGCGCTCGAACTCGAGATCACCGAAGGCGTGCTGATGAACGACACGGACACCGTGCTGCCGATGCTCGAAGCGCTCACGGACATGAACGTGCGGATCTCGGTCGACGATTTCGGCACCGGTTATTCGTCCCTCGCGTACCTGAAGCGTTTTCCGCTGCACAACCTGAAGGTCGACCGCTCGTTCGTGTCGGGCGTGCCCGATCATCACGACTCGGTCGCGATCACGCAGGCGGTGGTCGCGATGGCCCATTCGCTCGGGATGAAGGTCACGGCCGAAGGCGTCGAGACGCAGGCGCAGTCGTGGTTCCTGCAGCAGATCGGCTGCGACATGCAGCAAGGCTATCTGTTCAGCCGCCCGCTGGACGCGAGCGACTACGCGCGCCGGCTCGGCGCCGCCTGAGCGCGCCGGGTGTCCTGCTAGCGCTAATGCGCGCCGAACCCGCCGGCGCCCGGCGGCGGATCGATCTCGACCCGGTTCTTGCCTTCGTGCTTCGCGCGATAGAGCGCGCGGTCGGCCGCCTCGATCAGGAGTGTCGTCGGCAGGCCGGGCGTGGGCACGATGCTCGCGCCGCCGATGCTGATCGTCACCGTGTGGTTGCCCGTCGACGAGTGTGCATGCCGCAGGCGCAGCGCTTCGACCGCGAGCCGGATCTTCTCGCCGAGCAGCCGTGCGGCGCCCGGCGACGTGGCCGGCATCACGACCGCGAATTCCTCGCCGCCGAAGCGTGCGGCGAGATCGCCCGACTGCCCGAGGCACCGCTCGATCGTCGATGCGATCTGCTTGAGCACGTTGTCGCCCGACACGTGCCCGTACGTGTCGTTGTACAGCTTGAAGTTGTCGACGTCGATCATCAGCAGCGACAGCTCGCTGCGTTCGCGCGCGCCGCGCCGCCACTCGGCGGCCAGGTATTCGTCGAGATAGCGCCGGTTCGACAGCCCGGTCAGGCCGTCGGAGTGCGTGAGGCGCCGCAGTTCGAGGTTGGCCTCGAGCAGTTGCTGTTGCGACTGCCGCAACGCGCGATAGGCTTCGTCGCGCTGCAGCAGGTTGATGTACGAGCGCGAGTGGTAGCGGATGCGCGCGACGAGTTCGATGCGATCGGGCAGCTTGACCAGATAGTCGTTCGCGCCGGCCGCGAACGCGGCGCTCTTGATCACCGGCTCTTCCTGCGTCGACAGCACGATGATCGGCACGTCGCGCGTCGCCGGATTTGCGCGGTACGCCCGCACGAGGCTCAGCCCGTCGATGCCCGGCATCACGAGGTCCTGCAGGATCACGGTCGGGCGCGTCTCGATCGCGGTGGCCATCGCGTCGTCCGAGCGCGGGCAGTAGTGGAAGTCGATGCCTTCCTCGTCGACGAGCGCGCGCCGCACGGCCTCCGCGACGATCGTCTGGTCGTCGACCAGCAACACCATCGCCGGCGCGTCGGCGGGCGACGCGGTCGGGCCGCCCGGCGGGCGAGTCAGGTCAATCGTCATGATCGATGCGGGTCGTTGCGGTTGTCGCGGTCGTTGCAGGGGCAGGCATGGGTGTTGCGCACGGTCATCGTCGGGTTCAGAGCCGCGCGAGCGCCGCCAGCTCGCCCGCGATGCGCCCGAGCGGCAGGATCGCACGCGCCGCGCCGAGCGTCGCGGCCGCCTTCGGCATGCCGTACACCGCGCTCGTCGCCTCGTCCTGCGCGATCGTATGGTAGCCCTTCATCCGCAGCGCCTTCAGGCCGATCGCGCCGTCGCGTCCCATCCCCGTGAGCAGTACGCCGATCACGCGGCCGGGCCAGTGCTCGGTCAGGCTGTTGAAGAACACGTCGACCGACGGCCGATACGGCGTGGCGGCCGGTTCCCGCGTGTATTCGAGCGTGCCGGCGCGCGTGATGCGCAGGTGGTCGTCGGTCGCGGCGAGCAGCGCGACGCCCGGCTGCGGGCGATCGCCTTCGCGCGCGACGCGCACGGCGAGCCGGGTCTGACCGTCGAGCCATTGCGCCATGCCTTCGGCGAACGCGCGATCGACGTGCTGCACGATCACGATCGGCGCATTGAAATCGGCCGGCAGGCTGCCGAGGATCGACGCGAGCGCGCCGGGGCCGCCGGCCGATGCGCCGATCGCGACCAGCGGGCCGCCGCCGCGCGCGGTCGCGCCGGCGACGCGCGTGCCGCCCGGCGCGTCGAGCAGGCGGCCGATCTGGTCGATCTTCGCGAGCAGCAGTTTCGTCGTGTCGCCGGCGGCGCCGTCGCCGAGCCGCGGCGTGTCGACCGCGTCGAGCGCCCCGGCGCCCATCGCCTCGAACACGCGCCATGCGTTCGCGCCGATGCAGCTCGTCACGATCAGGATCGCGCACGGTCGTTCGGAACGCATGATCCGACGCGTCGCTTCGATCCCGTCGAATTTCGGCATGATCAGATCCATCAGCACGATGTCGGGCGGCTGCGCGGCGCACAGTTCGACGGCCTGCGCGCCGTCGGTCGCGACCCACAGCACGCGGTGCTCGGGCCGTCGCGCGATCGCGCGGCGCATCGCCTCGACGGCAAGCGGGAGGTCGTTGACGATGCCGATGTTCACAAGCGGAATTCTCCGGTCGGTTCGTAGTGTTGGAGGTGGGCCGGGTTCATGGAGGGGGCAGCCTGTTCGGCGCTCGCTGCCGGGCGGCATCGGCGGCCGGACGGCGCGGCATTCTTTTCGGTTGACGACGCCCGAATGCTGTCATGCAGCGCGGGCGGCGGCAATCGAAAAATGAACGCATGATGCCGTTTCAGTGCGTTTCCTCTATGACTGTGCCGCATTGCCTGCAAGCGGGCCAGTGATCCTGTCCGGACAGGCCGCAAAAGTCCGCATGTTACCGTGCCGGCATCGACAAAAAAGAAAACGGGATCCCGAGGAGCGCGCCCGAAACCCTGCTCGCCAGCCGCGCGTCGTTCGCGCCGGTCGCGATCGGGCGCGACGGCCGTTTGCCGTAGAGGATCTACATCGAGAGCGCGTATGCGTCGATCGACCGCGCTTGCCCGGTCGAACGCGATGCGCGGCGCGGGCGGCATGTCAACACGATCCCGTGTGCCGCCCGCGACGAGGCCGAAGCCTTCATGACGGAAACCGATCGCGCCGGCAAGGTGCGGCGGCCAACTTGCCGAGGCGCCTCGCGCAGGCTGACGACCGGCAACCGCGCGAGGGCCGGTGGTTCGGCACCGGCGCGGTCGCGCCGGCCGCGTAGCGGGCCGTATCGAGCCGTACCGGGCCGTCGAGGGCATCGGGCCGCGGCGCGCACGCGCGGCCGTACCGTCAATGGCTACGCGCGTAGCCCTGGATCAGCGCGCGCATCATCCCTTCGACCGTCGCGTCGCGCAGGTCGGCTTCCTGCTCGGCTTCCTCGACGAGCGCCGCATAAGCGGTCGCGAGCGTCACGCGGTCGACTTCATGGCGTTGCTCCATCAGCGTCACCATCCCGTCCTTCGCCAGATGAGCGGAGAACGCGCGGCTGCCGATGGTCTGGAATACGTCAATCATGGCGGCTCTCCCGTACGTTGCCGATGCCTTTCAGTGTAGTCGCCGTCCCGGGGCCGCGCCACGCGCGCGGGCCGACCCTATTCGTCCGATGAAATGCGCTCGACACACGGCGCGCGCACGGTATCCGGCAGCTTCAACGTTTACCCGAATCGGCAAATCGTCGACTTTTTATCGATAAAGTCTCGTGTTAGATTTCGCCGTCCGAGCCCGATGCAAACCGGGCCGCAAACGCGTTGCCGACGTGCCGCGCGTCCAGACACACGGAGGAGAAATGCTGGTGCTGATTGGGGTGCCGATCGTCGTGATCGGCTTCGCGCTGCGCTTCAATGCGCTGCTGGTGGTCACGATCGCGGGGCTCGCGACGGGGCTGGCGGGCGGGCTGAATCTCGTCGACATCGTCGGCGCGTTCGGCAAGGCGTTCGCCGAGAACCGCTACATGGGGCTGATCTGGCTCACGCTGCCGGTGATCGCGCTGCTCGAGCGCAACGGGCTCAAGGAGCAGGCGAAGCGGATGATCTCGCGCGTGCAGGCGGCCACCACGGGCCGCGTGCTGATGCTGTATTTCGTGCTGCGCCAGGCGACGGCCGCACTCGGCCTCACGTCGCTCGGCGGCCACGCGCAGATGGTGCGGCCGCTGATCGCGCCGATGGCCGAGGCCGCCGCGGTCAGCCGGCACGGCGAGCTGCCCGAGTCGGTGCGCCAGCAGATCCGCGCGCATGCGTCGGGCGCCGACAACGTCGCCGTGTTCTTCGGCGAGGACATCTTCATCGCGATCCAGTCGATCCTGCTGATCAAGGGCTTTCTCGAACAGAACGGCATCGCCATCGAGCCGCTGCACCTGTCGGTGTGGGCGATCCCGACCGCGATCGCCGCGCTGCTGATTCACTGCACGCGCCTCGCGCTGCTCGACCGCCGGCTCGCGCGCGGCTTCGGCCTGGTGAAGCAGGAGGGCGCGCGATGATCGGCCTCGAATCGCTGTACACGCTCGCGGGGCTGATGTTCGCCGCGTTCGCGTACTTCAACCTGACGGACCGCACGAACCCGCGGCGCGTCGTCAATTTCGCGTTCTGGGCCATCTACGCGGTCACGTTCCTGTTCGGCGCGCTGCTGCCGCATTTCGTCACGGGCTGCCTCGCGATCGCGCTCGCGCTGATCGCCGGTTCGGGCAAGCTCGGCCGCGGCCGGTCGGACGAGGCCGGCGAAGCGGCGGCCGTGCGGCGCGAGACGCTCGCGCAGCGTTTCGGCAACCGGTTGTTCCTGCCGGCGCTGCTGATTCCGGTCGTCACGCTGATCGGCACGTTCGCGCTGAAACTCGTGCCGTTCGTCGACCCGAAGAGCGTGACGCTGATCTCGCTCGTGCTGGGCACGATCGTCGCGTTCGTCGTCGCGCTCGCGATGCTGCGCGATTCGCCCGTGCATGCGCTGAAGGAAGCGCGCCATACGATGGATGCGGTCGGCTGGGCCGCGATCCTGCCGCAAATGCTCGCGGCGCTCGGCGCGCTGTTCGCGATCGCGGGCGTCGGCGGGGTGGTGTCGGGGCTCGTGAAGGAATGGGTGCCGATCGATTCGCCGTTCGCGGTGGTCGCGGCCTACACGGTCGGCATGGCGCTGTTCACGATGATCATGGGCAACGGCTTCGCCGCGTTCCCGGTGATGACGGCGGGCATCGGCCTGCCGCTGATCGTCCATCAGTTCCACGGCAACCCGGCGATCATGGGCGCGATCGGGATGCTGAGCGGCTTCTGCGGTACGCTGATGACGCCGATGGCCGCGAACTTCAACATCGTGCCCGCGGCGCTGCTCGAACTGAAGGACAAGAACGGCGTGATCAAGGTGCAGTGGCCGACGGCCGTGCTGCTGCTGGCCGTGAACACGCTGCTGATGTACGCGTTCGTATTCCGCTTCTGACTCGATGGACGAGATCCTCATGACCGACCGACTCACTCCCGAACTCGCGTCGAAATTCGCGTCGCTCGCGCTCGCGCATCTGACCCGCGAATATCCGAACAAGCTCACGCATGCGCTCGAAGGTCCGCACGACGTGCAGGGGCCGCGCGCATTGCACCCGATCTTCTACGGCAGCTACGACTGGCACTCGTGCGTGCACGGCTACTGGCTCGTGCTGCGCGTGCTCGAACGCTACCCGGCATTGCCGGAAGCCGAACGCATCGTCGCGACCGTCGACGCGCATTTCACCGACGCGAACGTCGCCGGCGAGCGCGCGTATCTCGCGCGGCCGCACAACGCCGGCTTCGAGCGGCCGTACGGCTGGGCGTGGCTGCTCGCGCTCGCCGCGCAGCTCGAGCGGCTCGCGCTGAAGGGCGTGCTGCCGCAGGCCGCGCGCTGGGCGAAGACGATGGCGCCGCTGGCCGACCTGTTCGTGTCGCGCTTCGAGACTTTCCTGCCGAAGGCGACCTATCCGCTGCGTGTCGGCACGCACTTCAACACCGCGTTCGCGCTGGCGCTCGCGCTCGATTTCGCACGCGACACGCAGCGCGACGGGCTTGCCGCGCTGATCGTCGATACCGCGAAGCGCTGGCACCTGAACGACGTCGCCTGCCAGGCGTGGGAGCCGTCGGGGGACGAATTCCTGTCGCCCGCGCTGATGGAGGCCGAACTGATGCGGCGCGTGCTGCCGGCCGCCGAATTCGACGGCTGGTTCGCGCGCTTCCTGCCCGACCTTGCGCGCGGCGAGCCCGCGACGCTGTTCGAACCGGCGACCGTCAGCGACCGCAGCGACGGCAAGATCGCGCACCTCGACGGGCTGAACCTGAGCCGCGCGTGGTGCCAGCGTTCGCTGGCCGGCGCGCTGCCGGCAGACGATGCACGGCGTGCGAAGCTGCTCGACGCGGCCGACCGGCATCTCGCGAGCGCACTCGCGCACGTGGCCGGCGACTACATGGGCGAACACTGGCTCGCGACGTTCGCGTTGCTCGCGCTGGACGCGTAGCGCGCGAAATCGCGCCGGCGGGAAGGGCCTCGGCGCGCGGCCGATAGTCGCCGCGCGGGCCGCTCCGTCCAGCATGCGCGGCGCGAAGCCCGCCATCTGCCGTTCGCCGCTTCGCCACGGACGAACTCGTTTTCTGCGCCGCCGCGAGCCATGGGCTCGCCGGCTCCGTGTCGATCGCGTCGCACGCGACATCGCGCGATGGCTGGACCGACGACGTCGCGATCGCGCACGACGAAACCGAATACCGTGTCGACCACGGCGCGATCGTGCGCCGCCCCGGCCGGGCAGGGGCCGGGCACCGTCCGACCTGCCGTGCGCCGAATGCAGGACGGCGACGACGTGTGGTGCGTGGGCGTCATGCCGGTTGAGCTCGGGGGAGGGGGATCAAATTGCTTTTGAGAAATCCACCGGATAAGTTCTAAACATTTTCTATATTACCTATATTTAACAATTGTTTGAATTTTACTCGGGATCCTATGGCAATAAATTTGCCGGGATTCATCGACATAAATTGCCAGAATGGAACGATGAATAAAAAGGCCTGCTGCGTGGTGTATTCCGGTTTCGTGAAGTTGTAATGGCGCTCGATGAAACGGCAAGCGCCTGGGTGGGCGCGCGCTCGCCGATCGCGGCTGCTTCGCCGGCGGCATGCCACCCGTTGGTCGGCCATGTGTCCAGGCGCACAACGGATTGCCGCAGGTGAATGCCGCGAAGTCATCGGGTGTCGGGGAGGACGGTCAACAGTTCTATTGTGTTATCCCGCTTTGCAATGCAGATTAGTCTAAAAAAGCGGAGCACGCAGCATGACCTCAGTAATGCTCGATTTAGGTTCGGGAAAACGCGCGACGTTGACTCGCGCCACAAGCTCTATCGGTGCAAGCCAGTCGATGGGACAACGCAGCGCCGTTTCGGAATTGATGCTGCACTGGCCGAAATATGCGGGCCTCACGGCGAATGCATTGACGTACATACGGCGACTCGGCCTGGATGTGCTCCAGGGCACGCCGCTTGACGCGCTCAAATCCGCCATAGAAATCGGTCGCGTGGCGGTCGAGATCGACCGCGGGCTATGCGGCGGTGGCGGTGGTAGCCAGCCGTCAATCCCACCCTTCCCGCGAGCCAGCAGGCTTGCCAGTGTGCCGGGAATGACTTCGCTGCCGACCGACAAACCTCTACCGAGTTGGGCGACGCCCAGCGACGTGTCCGGCGACGCGCTGTTGGGCTACTTGGAAAGCATTATCGGCGGGTGTGGCGCGGGCGGCACAGCTGGTTTTACGGGTGTCGCCTCGTCATTGCTTGAAGATGCGCAGCCGTTCGATTACGCCGCCGGCACGATTGGCGACAGCGTCGAATCCCTTGCCGCCGCGACCAACAATCCGAACTTTGCGGCAAAGATGCTCGGCTACGATCGCAAGACGTTCGGGCAGATGCTGCATATCCTGAAGCCCGCCAACGGCTTGGGGCCTGCGGACAACGTTATCTTCCACGACAGCGGCGACGTCGAGTTCAAAGGCGTAATTATTGATAATATCCATGACTATGCACGCTGAGTCCCCTCCGCCTACCGATAGCGCACTCGCGCACGCGACGTTCATCATCTCATCGGAGGGCGCGCACCCGGACACGTGGACCGCCTTCTTCGGCATCTTTCCGAGTCGAACGATCACGAAAGGAAAGCCTTATCTGTTGCCGTCCGGGCGGTTGAGTTCCCGGCCCGGAAAGCTCAATCTGTGGGCGCTGGAAAGCAAAGCCGCGGTTCAAAGCGATCGACTGGAGCCGCACTTGCGTTACCTGATCGAACGACTCTCGTTGCCGCGTGAAGGTCTCCTCGAGCGTATCGAACAGGCGGGGGCGCGTATGCGGTTCTTCTGCTATTGGGACAACGAAAATGGTAGGCGCGTGCCCCACATGTCGGACGCTACCCGCCAGCTCATTGAATCAGTCGGGGCAGTGATCGAGATCGATGAATATCGATAGTGCCTACCGCTGCAGGCGTCTCCGTGACGCCTGATGCGACGCGTGTACCTCGATCCACCTCAGCCGAAGCGCAGACGCGCGCTTTGCGCGCAGTTCCGGCTGGAGCGCGCCGCCGAGCGGCAAATAGGTTACCGATTGAATGGTTTTTGTGCTGATTCGGGCAGCTTTTCGTGAGAGTAGCTGCCTTTGCGTCGTGCGCAACACCGCTTTCCACGACACGACCGACGCGCGGCGGCGACGACTCGCTACACTGCCGTACCGGTTGGACGGGCCCCGGCATCAGGCCCCCGAGCAAGGAGACAGAAGAGGATGGACACCCCACGCGCAGCGGTCGTCACGTACCGCGGCAATGCGATCGAGAACACGCACGTCGCCCACGTGGCGATCGTCGATGCACGCGGCCGGCTGCTGGCCCGGTTCGGCGATCCGTTCCGGATGACGCTCGCGCGCTCGGCTGCCAAGCCGGCCCAGGCGCTGTCGGTGATCGAGACGGGCGCGCCGGAACGTTTCGGCTTCGACGACGCGGACATCGCGCTGATGTGCGCGTCGCACAGCAGCGAGGACCGTCACATCGAACGCACGCGCGCGATGCTCGAGAAGGTCGACGCGCACGAATCGGATTTGCGCTGCGGCGGCCATCCGCCGTTGTCCGACGCGGTCTACCGGTCGTGGATCAAGCGCGATTACACGCCGACCGGCGTCTGCAGCAACTGTTCGGGCAAGCATGTCGGGATGCTGGCGGGTGCGCGCGCGATCGGCGCCGCGATCGCCGATTACCATCTGCCCGACCATCCGATGCAGGTGCGCGTGAAGCACGCGGTGGCCGACGCGTGCGGCCTGCGCGACGACGAAGTCGACTGGGGCATCGACGGCTGCAACCTGCCGACGCCGGCGTTCTCGCTGGATCGGCTGGCGCGCCTGTACGCATCGCTGGCCGACGGCGCGGACGCGGTGGAAGCGGGCGGCGCGCTCACCGATCGCGTGCGTGCACTGGCGCGCATTCACCGCGCGATGACCGCCTATCCGGAACTGGTCGCAGGCGACGGGCGCTATTGCACGGTGCTGATGAACGCGTTCGGCGGGCAGGTGGTCGGCAAGCTCGGCGCGGATGCGTGCTACGGGATCGGCGTGCGTGCGTCCGAACGCACGCGGCAACTCGGCGCGGACGGCGCACTCGGCATCTCGGTGAAGATCGAGGACGGCAATCTCGACGTGCTCTATATGGTCGTCAGCGAAATCCTCGAGCGGCTGCAGATCGGCACGGCCGAGCAGCGCGCGCAACTGGCCGGTTTCCACCGGCCGCCGATGCTCAACACGCAGGGCGTCGAGTTCGGGCACGCGACGTTCCCGTTCGAATTGCAGGCGGCCTGAACGCGGCCGCCGCGCCGATGCCGCCGGCCCACGATCCGGGCCGCGCATCGGCGTGCGCTACGCGCGTGCGTCGCGAATCTTCGCCAGCTCCCGCTCCGACAGCTCGCCGATGTGCGCGAGGTGTTCCGCGAGAAAATCCTTCAGCACGCGCAGCTTCGCCGAGCTGCGCCGGTTCGCCAGATACGCGATGTAGATGAATTCGCCGGTCAGCCGGTTCTGCAGCCGATAGCGCGGCAGCACGGCTTCGAGTTGGCCGCTCGCGAGCAGGTCGCGCACCAGCCAGATCTCGAATTCCGCGATGCCGAGCCCCGCGCAGGTCGCTTCCAGCAACAGCTCCGAATGGTCGGTGACGAGATTGCCGGCCGGCAGCACGCTGTGCTGCGTGTCGCCGCGCACGAGCGCCCAGCGCGGATCGCCTTCCGGATGCACGTAGCGCAGGCAGTTGTGGTGCTTCAGGTCGTCCGGCGTCGCCGGGCGCCCGCAGCGGTCGAGGTAGCCGGGCGTCGCGCAGAGGATGCTGTCGTTGCGCGACAGCCGGTGGACGACCAGGTTGTCCAGGTAGTTCTCGCCTTCGTGGATGTCGAGATCGAAGCCGCCGGCCACGAGATCGTTGTGGTTGTCGGTGAGCCGAACGTCGAGCTGGATCGTCGGATAGCGCGCCAGAAACGGCGCGATCAGTGGCGCGAGATGGCGGCGGCCGAACGCGACCGGCGCGGTGAGCTTCAGCGGGCCGCTCGGCTGCGCGTTCAGCTCGGCGACGACGCGCAGCGTGTCGTCGAGATCGGCGATCAGCGTGACCGCGCGCTCCAGATAGATATGGCCGGCTTCGGTGAGCGTCACGCTGTGCGTCGAGCGGTGCAGCAGCGCGACCCCGAGCGCCTCCTCGATCGCCGTCACCTTGCGCGCGACCGTCGACGTCGACACGTGCATCTCCTTCGCGACCGCCGAAAAACTCCCCGTTTCGACCACGCGCACGAATGCGCGCATCGCGCCGAGGTGATCGATGCCGGTTTCTCTCGCGCCTTTTTTCATTCGATTCTCGCTGTTGCGTCACACGCAAAACCGCTTTCGATAATACAGAAGGGAGCTTGTTTTTGCAAAGGCATAGAATGCGAACCCGTCGCGTCGGCAAGCGGCGAACGACGAGCGGCACGAGACATCCTGGAGGGCACGATGACCGAAAACGGCTTCCGCGTCGAAGCGGATCTTTTAGGCAAACGAAGTATTCCGGATGCCGCCTATTACGGCGTCCACACGCTGCGCGCGAAAGAGAATTTCGACATTTCGGGCCGCACCATTGCGTCGCTGCCGTACCTCGTGATGGCGCTCGCGGCCGTGAAGGAAGCGGCGGCCGACGCCAACTGCGAACTGGGCCTGCTGCCGCGGCCGTACCGCGATGCGATCGCCGCCGCGTGCGTCGAGATCCGCGAAGGGCGGCTGCACGACCAGTTCGTCGTCGACGTCATCCAGGGCGGCGCCGGCACGTCGACCAACATGAACGCGAACGAGGTGATCTGCAACCGCGCGCTCGAAATCATGGGGCACGCGCGCGGGCAGTACGAATACCTGCACCCGAACGAGCACGTCAATCTCGCGCAGAGCACCAACGACGTGTATCCGACCGCGATCCGGATCGCGACGTGCTTCGCGGTCGAACATCTGCTCGAAGCGATGGCGCGGCTGCGCGATGCGTTCGCGGAGCGGGCCGACGCGTTCGCCGGTTTGCTGAAGCTCGGCCGCACCCAGTTGCAGGACGCGGTGCCGATGACGCTCGGCCAGGAATTCTCGACCTACGCGGTCATGCTGACGGAAGACATCGCGCGGCTGCAGGAGGCCGGCTGGCTGATTCGCGAGATCAACCTCGGCGCGACCGCGATCGGCACGGGCATCACCGCGCACCCGCAGTACGCGGAGAAGGCGCTGGCCGCGCTGCGCCGGATCACCGGGCTCGACCTGAGCACCGCGCCGAACCTGATCGAGGCGACGCAGGATTGCGGCGCGTTCGTCCAGGTGTCGGGCGTGCTCAAACGGATCGCCGTCAAGCTGTCGAAGATCTGCAACGACCTGCGGCTGCTGTCGAGCGGCCCGCGCGCGGGCTTCGGCGAGATCAACCTGCCGCCGGTGCAGGCCGGCTCGTCGATCATGCCCGGCAAGGTGAATCCGGTGATCCCGGAAGTCGTCAACCAGGTCGCGTTCGAGGTATTCGGCAACGACGTGACCATCACCTTCGCGGCCGAGGCCGGCCAGCTTCAGCTCAACGCGTTCGAACCGGTGATCGCCAGCGCGCTGTTCCGCAGCTTCAGCCACCTGACGGCCGCGTGCACGACGCTCGCGCAGCGATGCGTGAGCGGCATCACCGCGAATCCCGAGCGGCTGCGCGAGACGATGGAGCGCTCGGTCGCGCTCGCCACCGCGCTGAACCCGTACATCGGCTACAAGCGCGCGACCGCCGTGGCCGCCGAAGCGCACGAGAGCGGCAAGTCGATCCGCGAAGTCGTGCTGGCTCACGGGTTGATGACCCACGCGCAACTGGACGAGGCGCTGCAGCCCGAAGCGCTGATCCGGCCGCGCGCCTACTGATTTTGCCCGCGCGGCGCCGGCCGATGCCGCCGGCGGCCCGCGCGTGGCCGTTCCCCGCAGCGCCCGTCGACGGGCGCGATACATCAAGAAACGGAGACATACCATGAAGCACGCCAGCGAGCGCCCGGCCGACACGGCCGGCGGCGCCGATCCCCGTCATGCCGACCGCGATGCGATGTTCGCGTCGCACGAAGCCGGCTACGAACAGAAGTTGAAGCCGCGCCACGTGCAGATGATCGCGATGGGCGGCGCGATCGGCACCGGCCTGTTCCTCGGCGCGGGCGGCCGCCTGCAGAGTGCGGGACCCGCGTTGGCGCTCGTGTATCTCGTGTGCGGCGTGTTCGCGTTCCTGATCATGCGCGCGCTCGGCGAGCTCGTGATGCACCGGCCGACCAGCGGCAGCTTCGTGTCGTACGCACGGGAGTTCATGGGCGAGCGCGCGTCGTTCGTCGCGGGCTGGATGTACTACCTGAACTGGGCGACGACCGGCATCGTCGACATCACCGCGGTCGCGATCTACATGAAGTACTGGGCCGTGTTCACCGACGTGCCGCAATGGGTGTTCGCGCTCGGCGCGCTCGGGATCGTGTCGGTGATGAACATGATCGGCGTGAAGGTGTTCGGCGAGATGGAGTTCTGGTTCTCGATCGTCAAGGTGGGCACGCTCGCGCTGTTCCTCGCGGTCGGCGCCGTGTTTCTCGCGAGCGGGCACCCGGTCGCCGGCCAGATGCCGGGGCTGCATCTCGTCGCGGATCACGGCGGGATCTTCCCGCACGGCATCCTGCCGGCCGTGCTGATCGTGCAGGGCGTGGTGTTCGCCTACGCGAGCATCGAGCTCGTCGGCGTCGCGGCGGGCGAGACCGCCGATGCGCGCAAGGTGTTGCCGAAGGCGATCAACAGCGTGATGTGGCGTATCGCGCTGTTCTACGTCGGCTCGGTCGTGCTGCTGACGATGCTGCTGCCGTGGACCGCGTACAGCGCGCACGAAAGCCCGTTCGTGACGTTCTTCGGCAAGCTCGGCGTGCCGTACGTCGGCACGGTGATGAACGTCGTGGTGCTGACCGCCGCGCTGTCGAGCCTGAATTCCGGCCTCTATTCGACCGGGCGCGTGCTGCGCTCGCTCGCGATGGGCGGCTCCGCGCCGCGCTTCGTGTCGCGGATGAACGCGCGCGGCGTGCCCTATGGCGGCATCCTCGTCACGGTCGCGGTCAATGCGATCGGCGTGCCGCTGAACTACATCGTGCCGGCGCAGGCGTTCGAGATCGTGCTGAACATGGCGTCGCTCGGGATCATCACGACCTGGGGCTTCATCGTGATGTGCCAGATCCTGTTCCGTCGTGCTGTCAATCGTGGCGAGCTGAGCCCGGTGTCGTTCCGGATGCCCGGCGCGCCTTTCACGTCGTGGCTCACGCTCGGGTTCCTGGTCAGCGTGCTGGTGCTGATGGCGTTCGATTATCCGGGCGGCACGTGGACCGTCGCGATGATTCCGGTCGTCGTGCTCGCGCTGGTGGTCGGCTGGAAGCTGGCGAAGCGCGGCGCCGTGCGCGAGCAGGCGGCGGCGATGCCCGCATCGCCGCACGCCGTTGCCGAGCCTGCGCAGAACGCGTAATGCCATGTACCGCAGACGCCGGTCCGGTTGCGGGCCGGCGCCTGCGGTGCGTCCGGTTCAAGTCCGGTTCAAGCCGGCGCGCTCGCCGACCCATCGGCCGAAATCGCCGGCCATCTCCGCGGTCAGCTCGTGTCCGGCCGCATACAGCCGCGTGTCGTGCGCGACACCGAGCGCGGCGAGTTTCGCATCGGCCTTGTCCGCCCACGCGACGGGCAGCTTGTCGTCGAAGCGGCCATGCACGATCAACGCGTGCAGCGGGCGAAGCGCATCGCGCGGCGCGATCAGCGGATCGATTTCCGGCAGGATGCGCCCGCACAGCACGGCGAACGCGCTCACGTCGCCCGGCGACGTGAGGCCGACGCTCGCGCTCATGATGCCGCCCTGGCTGAAGCCGGCGATCACGGTCGACGACGCGGGGGCTGCGCCATCCCGCGCGCGGAGCGCGTGCAGCAGCGCGATCAGTTGCACGCGGCTCTCGTCGGCACGCGCCGCATCGATTTCAGGGCCGTTCGGGCCGAAACGCACCGGAAACCATGCATGCTGATTCGGCCCGAACGTGAGCGGGCCGCGCACGAACGCGATTTCGATGCGCGGATCGATCGCGTCGGCCACGTTCAGCAGGTTGGTTTCGTTGCCGCCGACGCCGTGCAGCAGCAACAGGCGGGCGGCGGGGCGGCCGGCGGCCGGGCGTAGCCGATAGTGGAGGCCGGATTCGGGATCGGTGGTCAGCGGCAGGACGTCGGTCATTGCGTGGGTCCGAAAGGGAACGATGCGACAGTCTAGAGCGGGCGGATCGGGAGGGGAATCGCTGGGGCGGGATTGATTGTTTCCTGGCAGGAATGAATGGGGCCACGGTGCGTTGCGGGGACGAATCGCGACGTCACGCCGCCAGGTATGGACCAACGGCCCGGCAACCCTTCGACGATAGTCCGATCGGACGACTCGCCATTCTCACGTGCGGTTGATAAAATAGATACATTTTGTAGATACGTGAGGGCGCGAAGATGGATACGGCAAAGATCTTCAAGCATGGCGGCTCGCAGGCCGTCCGACTGCCGAAGGATTTCCGCTTCGATACGGCCGAGGTGCGCATCCGCCGCCATGGGGCGTCCGTCATTCTTGAACCGGTGCCGCAAGACTGGGCATGGCTGACACCGCTGATTGGCCCGGTCGACGCCGATTTCGAGGCTGCCGCGACCACGCAGCCGTCCGCTCAGGAGCGTTCGGGTCTGGATGTGTTCGAATGAAGTTCCTGCTGGACACCAACGCGGTGATCGCCATTCTCAAGGGCGAGCCGGCAATGCTGGCCCGTCTGCATGCGTGGCAGCCGGCCGATTTCGGGATCCCGGCGATCGTCGCGCATGAGCTTTATTACGGCGCGTACAAGAGCCGGCGAACGGCAGCGAACGTTGCGCGTGTCGACGCGCTTCAGTTTGAGGTCGTACCGTTCGACACTGAGGATGCGCAGCATGCGGGCGAAATTCGTGCGCATCTGATCGGGGCCGGCACGCCGATCGGTCCTTACGACGCGTTGATCGCAGGGCAGGCGCGCGCCCGGCATCTCGTGCTCGTCACGCACAACGTCCGCGAATTCGGGCGGGTTCCGCGGTTGCAATTCGAGGACTGGCTCGCCGAACCGAACGAAGGCTGAGCGGCGGATCGTGCAAGGGCGACATCAACGAACCTGCGACGCGAACGCCGCATCGCTCATAAAAAGAAACCAAAACAAATCGGCTCGCCGATAATGCGCAAACGTTTTGCCGGCATTCAATAAAACGGATTTTGCGGGGCATGAATAAAACAATGAATATCCGCTATTGCGGCGATGCATCGAGCGCCGAAGCCGCGCCGTGTATGGCGGCCAGCAGTTAACGGCAAATCCGCAAAAAACTTTAGGCTTTCCCCCGCGCAATTAATCATTGCGATTTCCTCAACGGCCGATTGATTTTCAGTCATCGGACGGTCATACACCATCCCCGATAATTCGGCGCTCACATTCTTTCAATAGACCAAAGGGCGATCGAAGCCGGATCGCTGCGGGGAGCTGTACTCATGACCATCCGTCATCGCATTACGCTGCTAGTCGTCCTGACGTTCTTCGCGCTGTCCGCGATCGGCATCTATGCCGTGTACCAGACGCGCAAGAGCGCGTCCGAGGTGCGTCAGGTCACCCAGGGAATCGTGCCGAGCGCGCTCGCATCGGCGGATCTCGTCGCCGACGTGAAGAACATCCAGATCGCGACGATGACGCTCGTCTACGCGCCCGACGCGAACACCGCCGCGCAGGCCCGCGACGAACTGAAGGCGAAGCAGGCCGCACTGCGCGCCGCGCTCGACGCGCAGGCAAAATCGGCGGTCGGCCGCGCGCAGGAAGGGCTCGTCGCGCAGGCGAAGGACAGCGCCGCCAACTATTTCGCGGCGATCGACGACACCGTGAAGATGAAGGCGGACGGCAAGGCCGAGATGGCGCAGGCCTACCTGTTCGCGAACGTCGCGCAGTATCGCGACGAACTCGAAAGCATCGTCGACACGCTGCGCGTCGAGAAGAACCGCCAGAAGGACGACGCGATCGGCGCGCTGAACGGCATGCTCGCGACCACGGCAACCGCGATCGCGGCCGTCGCCGGCACGGTGATCGTGCTGCTGACCGCGCTCGGCCTCGTGCTGTATCGCCAGATCACGCGCCCGTTGATCGGGATGCAGACGGCGATGAGCGAGATCGCGAGGAGCCAGGATTTCACGCGCCGCGTGCCGGTGGGCCGGATGGACGAAATCGGCCATTCGATCGTCGCGTTCAACGGGATGATCGAGAAGATCCAGGAGAACGCCGCGCAACTGAAGCAGAAGACGGCCGACATCCAGGCGATGCTGCAGAACATGCAGCAGGGCATCCTGACCGTCGTCGAAGGCGGCGTCGTGCATGCGGAGTATTCGGCGTACCTCGAAACCATCTTCGAAACGAACGACATCGCCGGCCGCGACCTGATGGCGCTCGTGTTCGACGATTCGGCGATCGGCGCCGACGCGCGTTCGCAGGTCGATGCGGCCGTGCACGCGTGCCTGGGCGAAGACAGCATGAACTTCGGGTTCAACGAGCACCTGCTCGTCAACGAAGTCGCGAAGCGGATGCCGGACGGCCGCGAGAAATGGCTCGATCTGAGCTGGTCGGCGATCACCGACGAGACCGACACGGTGGTGCGCCTGATGCTGTGCGTGCGCGACGTGACCGAGATCCGCGAGCTGACCGCGCAGGCCGGCGAGCAGCAGCGGCGCCTCGAGATGATCGGCGAGATCCTGTCGATCAGCCAGGACAAGTTCCACGACTTCGTGCACAGCGCGAAGGGCTTCCTCAGCGAGAACGAGCGGATGATCCGCCAGCACGAGCGCGCCGATCACTCGATCGTCGCGGCGCTGTTCCGCAACATGCACACGATCAAGGGCAATGCGCGCACCTACAGCCTCCAGCATCTGACGAACATCGTCCACGAAGCGGAGCAGGCGTACGAATCGCTGCGGCGCGCGGACAGCGGCCCCGAGTGGAACCGCGACGCGCTGATGGACGACCTGGCGCGCGTGCGCGAAGCCGTCGACCACTACGCGACGATCAACGCGGTCACGCTCGGCCGTAGCAGCGAGCCGGCGCAAAGCGGCGCCGATTTCCTGATGGTCGAGCGCGCGCGCATCAGCGAAAGCCTGCGCGTGCTCGACGGCGCCGATCCCGCGAATGCGTCCGACTGGCACGCGGCGCGCGATGCCGTGCGACGCATGCTGAGCCAGCTCGGCACCCAGGGTATCGGCGAGGCGCTCGGCAGCGTGATCGAGTCGCTGCCGTCGCTCGCGGCCGAGCTCGGCAAGCCGGCGCCCGTCGTGCATATCGACAGCCACGGCCAGCGTGTGCGCAGCGAGATCGTCGCGACGCTGAAGAACGTATTCATGCACCTGCTGCGCAATTCGATCGACCACGGGATCGAATCGTCCGACGTGCGGCGCGCGGCCGGCAAGGCGGCGTCCGGCACGATCGACATCGCGGTCGGCGTGGGCGGCGGCGAGCTGTGGTTCGTGCTCGCCGACGACGGCCGCGGCCTCGCGCTCGAGCGGATTCGCGGCATCGCGCGCGAGCGCGGCTGGATCGATGCCGACGACGCGGCGGCACTGTCCGACGAGGAGGTCGCCGAGCTGATCTTCCGGCCGGGTTTTTCGACCGCGCAGACGGTGACCGAAGTATCCGGACGCGGCGTCGGCATGGACGCGGTGCGCAATTTCCTGAAGCGCGACGGCGGCAATATCGCGCTGCGCTTCACCGACGATCGCGTCGGCGCGCCGTATCGCGCGTTCGAGACGATCGTGTCGCTGCCGGCGCGCTTCGCGGCGGACGGCGCCGCGCAGGGCGCGGGGCCGGCCCAGCGGGCGCGCATCGCGGATATCGGCGCAGCGGAGTGACGGCGTGATCGTGCAGGCGTGGATGATTCAGATGGCCGCCGCGCTGGCGGGCGGCGCGGTCGTCGCCGCGGCGGCGGCGATCGTGTTTCGCGTGATGCGCGGGCGGCACGCCGCGGCGCTGGCGCGCGAGGCCGATGCGTTGCGCGACGCGCTCGACGCCGCCCGCGCACGCGCCGAGGAAGCGGCGTCGGCGCATGCGGAAGCGGCCGACGCATGGGCGCGGCGTGAGGCGCAGCTCGAGGAGGCGCTGACACGCGAGGCATCCGCGCACGGCGCGCAGCGCGACGCGTTGCAGGCGCTATCGGCCGATCGCGCGGCGCTCGCGCAGCACGCGACGAAGATCGCGGACGAAGCCGCGCGCCTGCGCGGGCTTGCCGGCACGTTCGAGCGCTGGCACGAGCAGATGATCTCGCTGACCACGCAGAACCAGGACATGCGGACGAAGAACCAGGAGCTGTCGGCGATCGTCGCGCACGTGTCGATCGTGTCGCTGAATGCGTCGATCGAGGCCGCGCGCGCGGGCACGGCCGGGCGCGGCTTCTCGATCGTCGCGAGCGAGGTGCGCGGGCTGGCCGCGCGCTCGCAGCAATTGTCGAACAGCTATCGCGACAGCCTGAACCGCAACGATCTCGTGACGGCCGCGACGTTCCAGGACATCCAGGCCGGCGGCAAGATGATCACGGCCGCGCTCGCGACCGTCGAGACGCTGGCCGGGCAACTGCACGCGCGGATCGAAGGAGAGGCCGCGTGATCAGCGCGCAGGCGAGAGCCGGTTTCGAGCGGATCTTTTTCGACGCCGCGCGCACGCGGCTCGCATCCGGCGGCGCGTGCGACATCCGGCCGGTCACCGGCCACGAACATGACGCGCCCGATCGCGTGCAGGCGACGTCGCGATCGAAACCGAAGGCGCCCGAGTATGTGGTCGTGCTGACGATCTCGGCGCTGCACTTTCGCCTGCTGCTCGCGCTGCGCTTCAGCGACGACGACGCGACGCGCCGCCATTTCGTCGGCGCGGCGGCAGGCGCGGGCAACCAGCGGCCGCTGACCGACGCGTTCATGGAAGCGGCGAACCTGTGTTGCGGCGCGATCAACCAGGCGCTGACCGTGCCGTTTCCCGATCTCGGGATGTCGACGCCTTACCTGCTGAGCGGCGCGAGCATCGACTACATGCACGCGCTATCTCCCGATTACGTGGCCGCGTACGACCTGACGCTCGACGACGTGCGGGTCGGCGCGACGCTGTGCGTGTGCGCGAACGCGCCGGTCGATTTCCATGTGCCGGAATCGGCCACGGTGGAAACCGGCGGCGAGCTCGAACTGTTCTGACCGACCATCAGGAATCCATCAGATGACCGAAGACCAACCCGTCAGCAAGGTGCTCGTGCTCGACGACAGCCGCGTGCATGCCGACGCGATCAAGCGTTTCTGCGACGAGCACAACCTGGTCGGCCTGACCGTGCGGCGCAGCCGGCTGCTGAAGGTGCTGCGCTCGAACATCGATCTCGGCGCGATCCTGCTGGCCGAGGATTACGGCGGCTCGCCGGCCGAGAGCGCGATCATCGCGACGCAGATCGACGCGCTGCGGCCCGAGCTGCCGATCATCCTGCGCCGCGAATCGCTCGCGTCGCGCGACGGGCTGCCCGATGCGCTCGCCCGTGTCGCGTGCGCGGCCTACGTCGCCGACGACATGACGCCGCTCGCGCGCGCGATCGACGAATACCTGTTCGGCCGCGACTACCCGAACGCGCTCGTGCGCGGCATCTCGGAGATCACCGAGGCGCGCCTCGACAGCCTGTTCCCGGGCATGACGATCGAGCACGACACGCCGTGCATCGTGCGCGACCAGATCATCTTCGGCGAGGTGTTCAGCCTGATCGCGCTCGAAAGCGCGTGGTGCCGCGGCTACATGCTCCTGCAGACGAGCGAGCAGCCGCTGCTCGACATGCTCGGCGGCACGCGCGACGGCGGCCGCGCGCCGGATTTCCGCGACGTGAACAGCGTGCTCGGCGAGCTGACCAATCTCGTGTGGGGCGCGTTCAAGAACCGCTATCTCGGCGACGCCGAGGCGCTGGCGCGCCATCCGGTGCAGGTGCCGCTCGTCGTCAATCACAAGCAGAAGTTCATCTCGTTCGGCGGCGATTGTCCGCAGCTTTGTTTCAAGTACCGGATGACCGATCCGGCATCGGGGCGCTCGGTCCGTCTCGACCAGCGTTTCGTGTTCAGCCTGAGCTGGTCGCCGGAGGATTTCCGCGAATCGGTGCAGGACGTCGGGCCGATGGTCGAATCGGGCGAACTCGAACTGTTTTGAATGTTGAAGTCGGCAACGACGAAAAGGGGAATACTACATGGCAAAGATTCTGGTGGTCGACGATTCGGGCACGGTGCGCGACGAAGTGGCGGGTTTTCTGCGCAATCACGGGCTCGACGTCGCGACGGCCGTCGACGGCAAGGACGGGCTCGCGAAGCTCAAGGCGACGCCCGGCGTGCGCCTCGTGATCAGCGACGTGAACATGCCGAACATGGACGGCCTGACGATGGTCGAGAAGATTCGCGGCGAGCTGGCGAACACGGCGGTCAACGTCGTGATGCTGACGACCGAAAGCAGCCCGGCGATGAAGGAGCGCGGCAAGGCCGCCGGCGTGAAGGGCTGGATCGTGAAGCCGTTCAAGGGCGACGCGGTGCTCGACGCGCTGAAGAAGCTCGCGGGCTGACGCGCGCGGCCAGCGTGGGGCCCGATGCCGCGCCGGCGTTCAACGCTGCGGTTCGGGTTGCGCGGCCGCGGCGTGACCGGTTGCGGGCGCAATTTACAGCGCGCCGCGATGTCCGTATCCTGCCGGTTGCCGAGGGCGGCGTGCCGGTGTGTCATGCACGGCACGCCCGGCATTGACAACATCGGGAACGGAACACCTTCCAATGAAAACCGGAATCGGTCGGCCCGCGCGCCTGCGCGGCGCGTGCGTATCGCTGGTCGCCGCGCTGGCAGGCGGATGCGCGAACACGGGGCCACAGAACGCACCAACGGCGGCCGCGGGCGGCGGCTCGTCGTACACGTGCAATCCGACGCAGGCCAACGGGCAGGCGTCGGCCGGGCGGGGCGCAAACGGATGCTATTTCGTGCTGCACGACCCCGCCACCAGGCAGGCGCTGCCGAACACGCGTTATGCGTTCGTGCTTTACACCAGTGCCGCCCAGGACAGCCGGGAACTCGAAGTCGATGGCACGACCGACGCGCAGGGGCGCACGATCTACATGCGTTCCGACGCGCCGATCGATGCGGCGCGCATGGTGCTCGTCCGCACGATCGGCGATGGCCCGATGGGACGCATTCCGGTGCTGGTCCGTCCGACGGACGGCAAGCGCGTTCCGTTCGCGCGGTACAAGGTGACGGGCTGCAACGGATCGTACGAAGGCGTGACCGACGAAACGGGGCGCGGCGTGATGTATCTCTGCAAGACACAGTCCCGGATCGACGTGTCGTTCTATCGGTCGCGTCCGTAGCGCGAAACGGATGATGTCCGGATCCGGCCGCGCTGCAGCCCGACACGTCGAAACGCTGATCGCAAAGGGCATCGTCTTTACCGTCGTGGGCACGTGCATGCTGATCGGCGTCGCCCTGTATGCGCAGTCGACGCGTGAGTTCCTGCGCACGTCAGTCGTCGTGCCGGGGCGCGTCGTCAAGCTGAACGCGGGACCGCATCATCCGGAGATCGCGTTCACGACGCTCGCGGGCGAACATGTCGAATATCCGCAGGGCGGCGACGTCAGCGTCGAGGACGGCGCGACGGTCGAGGTGCGCTATGCGCCGGACGCGCCGGAGATGACTGCGCGGATGAACACGTTCGGCGCGATCTGGGGCGATGTGCTTACATTCGGCGCGATGGGGTCGGTCTTTTTCGTCGTCGGTGTCGGTCAGTTGCGGTCGGGCGTGCGTGTGTGGCGCAGCGGGCGCAAGCGGAAGTGACCGCCTGCTGCGCGCTGAAACGCGTCGAATCCGGCAAGCAGAACATCATGAAACGCACGTGACACTATGGGCCGATCCGGTTGTCGCGCACACGATTGCGTGTGCGGCGTCGCAGTATGTTGCCTCGTTACTTCACAGGACATTCCCGCATGACAATTCGCTTGATACCGTGGCTCGTCGCGATCGGCGCTGCATTCGCGGGCTTCTCCGCGCACGCAGCCGGCACCGCGCATTCGCTCGATCAGGTGCCCGGGAAGCTCGGTTCGCCGGAAGCACGCGTCGCGTACGCACGCGACATGAGCGGCGCGGAAGCGGACGGTTTCGGCGTGCACCTGCCGCCCGGCTTCACGAAGGAGAGGCTGGTGGCGCAGCTTGCCCCGGGCCAGCCGCTTGCGCGTGTCGTGCTGGTCGGCGCGAAACCGTGGCCGCAGCGCCCTGGCGCGTTCGTCGCGATCGTCTGCGTGGCGCCGACCGAC
Source organism: Burkholderia sp. MSMB1835 (assembly GCF_001526365.1). Classification (NCBI taxonomy): domain Bacteria; kingdom Pseudomonadati; phylum Pseudomonadota; class Betaproteobacteria; order Burkholderiales; family Burkholderiaceae; genus Burkholderia; species Burkholderia sp. MSMB1835. The sequence goes on along the minus strand of NZ_LOYP01000059.1, from coordinate 55,706 downwards.
GAGTCTGCGCGCGAGGTGCTGCGATTCAGTGCGCCTACCGATTGCGAAGGCTTCGAGAGCCATGCCGACGCCGATGACCGGAAGGAGCTGGTCTGGCTGGGCGTGTTCGAGCGCGGTCCGGACGGCGTGCCGCGCCTCGTCGCGCGCACCGAAGAGCCGCTCGAACAGGCGACCGACTGGAGCAACACGAATCTCGACAGACCCGACTACCTCGAGCAGGCGAAGCAGTCGCGCGATGTCGCGTTACGGCCCGAGCGGTGGTCGCGGTTCGATCTCGCGCCGTATACGCTGCGGGCGGGCGATGCCGCGTTCGGGGTACGGGCGGGCTGGTCGATCGGCTATTCCGGCGGCGGCGCATCGTTCGAGGCGTTGTACCTGTTCCGGATCGACGGCAAGACGCTGCGCGTCGTGTTCGCGCAGCCGATGATGTTCTACCGGGATATCGCCGGCGACTGGCATCGCGACGGCACGCGCGATCACGACATCACGGAAGGCAGCAATACGCTTAGTGTGCTGTCGACGTCGACGGACGGCTTCCACGACTTGCAGTTGCGCGAACGCGGCGGCAAATGGCGCCGGACGTTTCGCTGGTCGGCGGCGGATGGCGAGTACCAGCCGCGCTGACGCACCGGCCCGTTAGCGGGCGGGGGCCGCCGCCGTCGCGAATTCGTCGACGACCGCTTCGATCACCGCCTGCACGCGCGCGGTCTTGTAGAGATCGGCATGGGCGACGAGCCACACGTCGAAATGATTGCACCGCTGCGGCATGAGTCGCACCAGTTCCGGCTCGGCGTCGGCGCGGAAGCACGGCAGCTCCGCGATGCCGAGCCCCGCCAGCGCGGCTTCCACCAGCATCATCGTCGACGAAGTCTGGAACATCACGCGGCCGCGTGAAGTCGGCTCGCCGCACAGCGCGTCCCACATCGTCGGCACCACCGGCTGCTGATACATCACCAGATCGTGCCCGTCGAACGCGCTGCCCGCGACCGGTTCGCCGCGTTCGGCCAGATAGCGGCGCGATGCGTAGATGCCGGTTTCGAGATGCCCGAGCCGCCTGACGATCAGGTCCGGCGATTCCGGCCGCAACGTGCGAATCGCGAGATCCGCTTCGCGGCGCGTGAGGTTGGTGATTTGCGCCGACGTCACGCACACGACGTCGATGCCGGCATGCCTGCGCCGCAAGCGGGCGATCGCGGGAACGACGAAGCGCTTGCCGAGCGTGTCGGTCGTGGCGACGCGCACGGACCCGGCGAGTTGCTCGTCGAGCCCCATCACGCGGCGTTCGATCGTCAACGACGCCCGCTCCATCGTTTCAGCCGGTTCGAGCAGGGCTTCGCCCGCGGTCGTCAGCACATAGAGGGACGGTGTGCGGAGAAACAGCCGGGCCGAGAGCTCGTCCTCGAGCGCGGCGATCCGGCGCCCGACCGTCGCCTGGTCGACGTTCAGTTGCGCCGCGGCGCCGCGCAGCGTGCCGGTGCGCGCCAGCGCGAGGAAGAAGCGGGCGTTGTCCCAGTTCATCAGAATGTGCTCCGAGAAACCCCGCCATGGATGGCGGGAAGGCAAGGCGTGCGGTTGACAGGCAGGTTCTTCCACGGGTCGGGATCACCTGCATGATTCTTGTCTACCGCTACCGGGTGAAGTCGCTCAACGGACAATCGGGCAGCCAGCGGTGGGCGGCATCGGATGATGCAAATCTGCATCAGGCAAATGCGAAATTATCACTTTTCCGCATCAGGCGCGCGGTCCTAGACTCCCGGCATCTGCCTGGAGGTGTCATGTCCGATTGCCATTCCGTTTCCGTTCCTGTCGCCGCGGCGGCGCCGAGCCGCCCGACGGCGCGCGAGCAGCGCTGGACGCTGGCGCTCGTCGCGGTCGGCATGTTCATGGCGGTACTCGATTCGACGATCGTCAACGTGGCGCTGCCGGCGATGCGCACGAGCCTCGGCGCGACGGTCGCGGAGCTCGCGTGGATCGTCGACGCGTACACGCTCAGCTTCGCCGCGCTGATTCTCGCGGGCGGCGCGCTGTCCGACCGCTTCGGCGCGAAGCACGTGTATCTCGCCGGGCTGGCGCTGTTCGTCGCCGCGTCGGCGGCGTGCGGCGTCGCGTCGTCGGTGGCGGTCCTCGTGGTCGCGCGTTTCGGGCAGGGCATGGGCGCCGCGCTCTTCTTGCCCGCGTCGCTCGCGATCGTGCGCAGCACCTTCGACGTGCCGGCCGAGCGGGCGCGGGCGATCGCGGTGTGGGCCGGCATCGCGTCGGTCGCGGTCGCCGTGGGGCCGGTGCTCGGCGGGATCCTGGTCGACGATTTCGGTTGGCGCAGCGCATTCCTGATCAACGTGCCGACTGGCGCGGTGGCCTTTGCCGGCGCGGCGGCGCTCGTTCGGGCATCGGCCGCGCAGGACGTGCGCCGGTTCGACTGGGCCGGCCAGTGCGTCGGGGCGACGGCGCTCGGTGCGCTGTGTTTCGCGGTGATCGAACTGCCGACGCGCGGCGTGGGCGCCACCGAGGTCCGGTGCGCGCTGCTGATCGCCGCGCTCGCCGCCGCCGTGCTGATCGCGGTCGAGCGGCGTGCCCGCGATCCGATGGTGCCGCTCGCATGGTTTCGCAACCGCATCTTCGTCGCGATGAACCTGATGGGCAGCCTCGTCTATGTCGGGTACTTCGGGCTGCTGTTCGTGCTGAGCCTGTACCTGCACGGGCGCTTCGGCATGAGTGCGCGGCAGACGGGGCTGACGCTGTTGCCGTTCGCGCTGAGTCTGTCGCTCGGCAATCTGCTGTCGGGAAAACTGCACGGCCGGGTGCGTCCGGTCACGCTGATGGCGAACGGCCTCGCGATGGCGGCGCTGGCCGTTCCCGCGATCGCGCTTGCGCTCGCGCTGCGTGCGCCGTGGCCGGCGGTCTGGACGGCCATGGTCGCATTCGGCACCGGGACCGCGCTGTCGGTGGCGCCGATGATCGCGACGGTGCTCGAACAGGTGCCTGCCGATGCGGCGGGCGTGGCATCCGGGTTCCTCAACGCGGCACGGCAGGCCGGCAGCCTGCTCGGCGTGGCCGTCGCAGGCGCCGCGACGATCCTGTTGCCGGATCCGACCGATGCGCTGTGGGCAGTCGCGGCGCTCGGCTGCGGCGCCTATGCGATCGCCGCGCTGGCTGCGAGGACGGCAGGTCGCGCGCAAGCCGCGCAGCCGCGCCGATGACGCACGAGCGGCAGGGGCGTGGCGCAGTGGCCGGCAGGCCGCGGCGCACGCGCATGCGGCGGCGCGGCTGGACGCGCCGCGGAATGTGGAGGACCATTTCCTCGTCATGCCGCGAGCGGGCGGGCGCGATGGTCACGCGTTCGCCTCGCCGCGCACCCTGTCGAACCCCGTCCAGCGGAGCCCCATGGAACCCGATCAACAGACCGCCGATCCGATCCTGCTGCGCGACACGCACGACGGCGTCGTCACGCTGCGCCTGAATCGCCCGCAGCAGTTCAACGCGTTGTCCGAAGCGTTGCTCTCGGCCCTGCACGATGCGTTCGATACGCTGGCTGCCGATCCGCACGTGCGCTGCGTCGTGCTGGCCGCCGAAGGCAAGGCGTTCTGCGCCGGCCACGACTTGCGGCAGATGCGCGGCAAGCCCGAACTCGACTACTACCGCACGCTGTTCGCGCAGTGCAGCCGCGTGATGCTCGCGATGCGCGCGTTGCCGGTGCCGGTGATCGCGCACGTGCACGGCATCGCGACGGCGGCCGGCTGCCAGCTCGTCGCCGCGTGCGACCTCGCGATCGCGGCCGACACCGCGCGCTTCGCGGTGTCGGGCATCGACGTCGGGCTGTTCTGCTCGACGCCGGCCGTCGCGCTGAGCCGCAACGTCGCGGCCAAGCGCGCGTTCGACATGCTGATGACCGGGCGCTTCGTCGATGCGGCGACGGCCGCCGCGTGGGGACTCGTCAACGAAGCCGTGCCCGAGGACGCGCTCGATGCGGCCGTCGCGCGCAAGGTCGCGGAGATCGTCGCGAAGAGCCCGGCCGCGGTGCGGGTCGGCAAGCAGATGTTCTATCGTCAGCGCGAGATGCCGCTCGACGGAGCGTATGCGTATGCGGGCGACGTGATGGCGCGCAACATGATGGAAGAGGACGCGGGCGAGGGCATCGACGCGTTCCTCGAGAAGCGGAAGCCGACGTGGCGTTCGTGATGTTTCGACGGAAGGGGGCACGGAGCGCATCGGCGCGCGTCGTTGCACGACGCGCAACGACGTACCGCGGCGTCGCCGGTGCGCGCGAGCGGGCCGCCGGTATGTAGCGCGACAGGTGCGGCGGCGCGGTCGCGTATCGCCGAACCGCCGAACCGCCGAACCGCCGCCGGTCAGCGCCCGTAGCTGCCGGTCCGCGGCGCCGGCTGCACGCTCGACGCGCCGGGTGGCACGATCACCACCGGCACGCGGCGCGCGAGCGCGCACATCAGCTCGTAGCCGATCGTGCCGCTGGCTTCCGCGACGTCGTCCACCTTCACCTGGTCGCCCCACAGCTCGACGCTCGAGCCGATGCCCGCGTGCGGGCACGGCGTCAGGTCGACGGTCAGCATGTCCATCGACACGCGGCCGACGACGCGCGTCATCACGCCGTCCACGGCGATCGGCGTGCCGGTCGGCGCGTGGCGCGGATAGCCGTCCGCGTAGCCGCACGCGACGACGCCGATCCGCATCGGCCGGTCGGCCGTGAAGCGCCGGCCGTAGCCGACGGTCTCTTCGGGGGCGAGCGTCTGCACGCCGATGATCCGGCTGGTCAGCGTCATCGCGGCCATCAGCGGCGTGTCGGCGATATGGCGCGCCGCGCCCGTCGGCGAAGCGCCGTACAGGATCGTGCCGGGGCGCACCCAGTCGCGGTGCGCGTGCGGGTGCCACAGCACCGCCGCCGAATTCGATACCGAGCGCTCGCCCGGAATCCCGGCCGTGGTCGCGTCGAACTGCTCGAGCTGCCAGTCGACCTCGCCTTCGTCGGCGTTCGCGAAATGCATCATCAGCGTGATCTTGCCGATCGACGGCGCGCGCGCCGCGCGCTCCCACGCGGCGCGGAACGCGGCCGGCCGGTAGCCGAGCCGGTTCATGCCGGAATTCATCTTGAGCTGGATGTCGATCGGCTGCCGCGGCTTCGCGGCGATCAGCAGGTCGAGCTGTTCGTCGCAGTGCACGGCGACCGTCAGCCGGTGGCGATCGGCCAGCTCGACGTCGGCCGGCTCGAAGATCCCTTCGAGCAGCAGCACGGGCTTGTCCCAGCCGAGCTCGCGCACGCGCACGGCTTCGTCGAGATCGAGCAGCGCGATGCCGTCGGCGGCCGCGAGGCCCGGGTAGATCCGTTCGATGCCGTGGCCGTACGCGTTGGCCTTGATCACGGCCCACACGCGCGATTGCGCAGCGGTGCGGCGGATGAAATCGAGGTTGTGGCGGACGGCGTCCGGGCGGATATGGGCGACGATGGGACGGGGCATGGCAAGGGCTCGGGTCGGATGTCGTTCGGCGCACGGCGGCGCGGAGGAAACGGCGGGCTTGGCGCGACCGCGTGCCAAGCCAGTGTTGAGCGCTATCTTATTGGTGATCGACCAGTTTTAATTAACGTATTTGTCGACGATTTGGTGGAAATTTTGGTGTCGTAGCAGGCCGGGCTCGTCGCCGGCGGCCTGCGCGGCCGAGTCTCCCGTCTAGAAAACCGGTGCGCGAACGGCACGGCGCGATGCTAAGCTCTCGGCGATCTTGTCATTGTTCAATGTAATCATAATGGAGGAGACTTGGATGACGACGTCCCAGCTGTGCCTGTTCATCGTCGCGTTGTTGCCGTTCCCGATGACGTTTCTCGCCAAGGCCCGCAAGGGCTACGACAACCGTGCGCCGCGCGCGTACCTGGCGAAGCTCGACGGCTGGCGCGCACGCGCCCAGGCCGCTCATCAGAATGCGTGGGAAGCGCTTGCGCTGTTCACGGCCGCGCTGGTGGTGGCATGGCACAACGGCGCGAACGTGCATCGCGTCGACCAGCTCGCGATCGCGTTCGTCGCGATCCGCATCGTCTATGCGCTGATGTACCTGCTGAACTGGGCGTCGCTGCGTTCGCTCGTGTGGTTCGGCGGGATGGCGTGCGTCGTCGCGCTGTTCTTCGCGACGCCGTAAGCGGCCGCCGGGCGACGCGAGGCCGGCCTCGCATGCCGGCCGGTCAGGCGCCGCTCGTGCCTCGCGCGTGACTGTCGTTGGATGCGGACGCAACCATTTTCGACACGAACGGCGGCGCGTTGGCTTCGCTGCGCAGGAACGCGATCAACGGATCGAGCAGCCGGTGCCGCGTCGACGGATGGCGGCGCAGCACGAAGCGCCACGACGCGTCGCGTGCGAGGCCCGGCACCAGCGGCACCAGGCGCCCGCTGCGCAGTTCGGGCTCGATCAGCGGCACGCGGCCGAGCGCGATGCCCGCGCCGCCGACGGCCGCGCCGATCACCTGGCTGAAACTGCTGTAGCGGACGATCTTCGTCTCGAAGTCGCTCGGCAGCCCGAATTCCGACGCCCAGTTGCGCCAGTCGATCTCGGGGTTGTCCTCGTGCATCTCCTGCAGCAGCCGCGACCGGCATACGTACCCCGATGCGTACGGAAACAGTTCGGGACTGCACACCGGAAACACGGTTTCCCGCATCAGCACGTCGTCGTCGGCCCGCAGCCGGTGCGCGGGCACGTGCACGATCGCCAGATCGACGCCGCTGCGCGCGAAATCCGGCTCGTCGTCGAGCACGACCGCGTGCAGCGGGGTGTCGGGATGAAGCGACGAGAATTCCGCCAGCCGGCGCGCGAGCCACATCGACGAAAACGGCGCGTTGGCGGAGACGGTGAGCCGTTGCGCGGTGCCGCGAATCTCGGCGCACGCGTCGGCGAGACGCGACAGCGCGTCGCCGACGGCCGGCAGCAGGCGCGCACCGGCCGGCGTGAGGCTGATGCCGCCGAGCCCCGTGCTGCGTTCGAGCAGCCGCGCGCCGAGCGATTCCTCGAGCGAGCGGATCTGATGGCTGACCGCGCTGGTCGACACGTTCAGCTCGACCGCCGCGCGCGCGAACCCGCCGAGGCGAACGGTCGCCTCGAAAGCACGCAATGCGCTGAGGGGAGGTAGGTGCGACATGCGGGGTATTGTAGTTGACTCAACACCCGTTGAAAAATCATCTTTTGCCGCGCGCGGGCGGCGCGGGTAGCCTCGATCCGGTCAAGAAAAACGCAACGAAACACCGACTGGAGGGCTTCATGTATTTCGACCGACGACTATGGGCGATGATGGCGGGACTGCGCTGGCGGGTGGCGGCGGCCGTCGCGCTCGGGCTGCTCGCGATGGGTGTCGGCATCCTGCGCTTCGTATTTCTCGGTCGCGTGCTGGCGCTGGTTTTTTCCGGCGCGCCGGCGCGCGACATCGGCGAGGCCGTCGCTGCAACGGCGGCTTGCGTGCTGCTGCGTGCCTGGCTCGATCATCGCCGCACGGTGCTCGCGCAGCATACGGCGGGCCGCGTGCAGGCGACGCTGCGCGCGCGGCTGTTCGACCGGATCGCCGCGCTCGGCCCCGCATGGTTCAACGGCGAACGCACGGGCGGCGTCATGCTGGCCGTCGTCGACGGCGTCGAGCAGTTGCAGACCTTTTTCGGCGTTTACCTGCCGCAGCTCGTGATCGCCGCGTGCGCGCCGCTCATGATCTTCGCGGTGCTCGCGTGGTGGGACGTGCCGACGGCCGCGATCCTGCTGGTCGCGGCGCTCGTCACGCTGGCGCTGCCGCAGCTCGTGCATCGCGCCGACAAGCGTGCGGCGCTCGCCCGTTCGGCCGCGTTCAAGGCGTTCGGCGAGGAGTTTCTCGACGCGGTGCAGGGCCTGCCGACGTTGAAGGCGTTCGGGCAGAGCACCGCATTCGGCGCGAAGCTGGCCGCGAAGGCGCGCGCGCTGTCGGACAGCACGTTCTGGGTGCTCGCGCTCGGCCTGCTGACGCGGTTCTTCACGGATCTCGGCACCGGCCTCGGCGCGGCCGCGGCGATCGCGGTGGGCGCGTGGCGTGTGCGGCACGGCGACATGAGCCTTGAAGCGCTGCTGATCGTGCTGATGGCCGGCAGCGAGATCTTCCGGCCGCTGCGCGACCTGCGTGCGGTGCTGCATCAGGGGATGATCGGCCAGTCCGCGGCGCATGCGATCCATGCGCTGCTCGACGCGGGCAGTCGGGCGCCGGCCGCCGACGCGCCGCGCGTGACGGGCCTGCGCCCGGAGATCGCGTTCGACGACGTCAGCTTCGCGTATCCGGGGCGCCGCGCGGAGGCTCATGCGGCGCTGAGTTTCTCGGTGCGCGAGGGCGAGACGGTGGCGATCGTCGGGCCGAGCGGGGCCGGCAAGTCGACTATCGTGCGCCTGCTGCTGCGCCAGCACGACGCGCAGGGCGGTGCGGTCCGGATCGGCGGCCACGACGTGCGTACGCTCTCGGCCGACCAGGTGCGAGACATGATCGCGGTCGTCGCGCAGGACGCGACGCTGTTCGACGGCAGCGTCGCCGACAACCTGCGGCTCGGCCGCCCGGACGCCAGCGACGCGGACATGATCGCGGCCGCGCGCGCGGCCAACGCGCACGATTTCATCTCGGCGCTGCCCGACGGCTACGCGACGCGCATCGGCGAACGCGGGCTCATGCTGTCGGGCGGCCAGCGCCAGCGCATCGCGATTGCCCGCGCGCTGCTGCGCGATGCGCCGATCCTGTTGCTCGACGAGGCGCTGGCGTCGGTCGATGCGGAGAACGAAGCGCTGATCCAGCAGGCGCTCGACCGGCTCACGCACGGACGGACGACGCTCGTGCTCGCGCACCGGCTGTCCAGCGTGATCGGCGCCGATCGTATCCTGGTGCTCGACCAGGGGCGGGTGGTCGACGAAGGGACGCATGCGGCGCTGATCGCGCGCGACGGCCCGTATCGACGGCTGATGGGGCCGCAACTGGAAGCGGTCGCCGAATCCGTCGGCGCGACGGCGGCGGCCGGTGCGACCGCGCGCGCGTCGTCGGGCCCGCAGGTGCGGCCGCTGAACGACGATGCGGCGACGATCGGTTGGCCGGAAACGTTGCAGACGTTGCTGCGCTTCGTGCGTCCGTGGAAGGCCAAGGTGATGCTGACCGTGCTGTTCGGGATCGGTCGCGTGCTCGCATTCATCGGCGTCGGCGTGATCGGCGCACGGGTGGTCGGCGCGGTGCCGACGGGGCATGTCGGCAGCGGGCTCGTGGTCGCGCTGCTCGCGATCGCGCCGGTCGCGGCCGTGCTGCACTGGCTCGAATCCTGGCTCGCGCACGACATGGCGTACCGGCTGCTCGCGGAAATGCGCATCGCGCTGTTCGCGACGCTCGAACGGCTCGCGCCGGCCGGACTGCTGCACCGCCGTTCCGGCGATCTCGTGTCGCTCGCGACGCAGGACGTCGAGACCGTCGAATATTTCTACGCGCATACGCTGGCGCCGGCTTTCGTCGCGGTGCTCGTGCCGACCTGTGTGCTGGCATTGCTCGCGTCGGTCGCGTGGCCGCTGGCGCTCGTGCTGTTGCCGTTCCTGCTGTGGGCGGGGCTCGCACCGGTGCTGGCGCGGCGCGACGTCGACCGGCTCGGCACCGGTGCGCGCGAAGCGCTCGGCCAGCTCGGTGCGCACCTGACCGAAACGATCCAGGGGCTCGCGGAACTGACTGCGTTCCAGGCGATCGCGCGCCGGCGCGCAGCGTTCGTGGCCGAGGTCGATGCGTACCGCCGGCAGCGCGCGAAGCTGCTCGACGATCTGTCGTCGCAAAGCGCCGCGCTGGAAGTCGCGAGCGGGCTCGGCGGGCTGGCGGTCGCGGCGCTCGGCGCGTGGTTGTGCGCACGCGGCGGGTTCCCGCGCGAGTCGTTGCCGCTATTGGTGCTGGTCGCGGTGGCCGCGTTCATGCCGGTGGCCGAAATCGGCCAGGTCGCGCGCCAACTGGCCGACACGATCGCCTCGACGCGCCGCTTGCGCGCGCTGGAGAAAGAGCCCGTGACGGTGACCGACGGCGCACACGCGATGCCCGGCGATGCGACGGTGCGGTTCGAGGCGGCGTCGTTCACGTATCCGGGGCGCAGCGTGCCCGCGATCGATCGCGTGAGTTTCGAGGCGCCGCCCGGCAGCACGGTCGCGCTGGTCGGCGCATCGGGCGCGGGCAAGTCGACCGTCGCGAGCTTGCTGCTGCGCTTCTGGGATCCGCAGCAGGGCCGCGTGACGCTCGGCGGCGTCGACCTGCGCGACCTGCGGCTCGACGACCTGCGGCAGCACCTCGCGCTCGTTGCGCAGGATACCTACCTGTTCAACGACACGCTCGAAGCGAACATCCGGCTCGCCGCGAACGACGCATCCGACGCGGACGTGCGGCGCGCGATCGATCACGCCGCGCTCGGCGACTTCGTCGCGCGGCTGCCGGACGGGCTCGCGACGCGCGTCGGCGAGCGCGGCGTGCAGTTGTCGGGCGGCCAGCGCCAGCGCGTGGCGATCGCGCGCGCCTTCCTGAAGGATGCGCCGGTGCTGATCCTCGACGAGGCGACGTCGCACCTGGACACGATCAGCGAGCAGCAGATCCGCGCGGCGCTGGAGGACCTGATGGCGCAGCGCACGTCGATCGTCATCGCGCACCGTCTGTCGACCGTGCGCCATGCCGACCTGATCCTCGTGATCGAGCAGGGCACGGTGGTCGAGGCCGGACGCCATGCGGACCTGATGGCGCGGCAGGGCGCGTATGCGCGGCTCGTCTCGCATCAGGCGAGCGGGGTCGCGGCGTGAGCGACGCGGCATCGGCGCGTTGCCCGTTGGCCGTTGTCCGAGCGTTGCGTCACCTGCATTGAATCGAGCCGGCGGTTGCCGGCGTGACGCGCACGGCTGTTCCGGCACGGCGCGTCGTCTTCCGCCCCGCGCCGGGCCATCCGCCGGCGCGCCACGACCGGCGGGCATTGGGCTCCGCCATCCTCCCGCTTTCCTCCGATCTATCCGCGCCGCGCGGCCCGGGTTTGTCTCGATGCATTTATCTGTTGCGGACTTTTTTGGTGTCGTAGTATCGCCATTGACAACACTTGTTGCACTAATGTCTAATTAGAAATCGCATGTTGCGGTGCGACTCGATGTCGTCGTTCCGCCGGTCCGTTGGCCGGTCACATCGCTCAATCATGCGGAGAGAATCCATGAGTCGCCGTTCCTTCCTGAAAGCCGTCGCGGTCGTCGCCGCACTCGGCGCCAGCCTCGCGCACGCGGACACCAAGACGCTCGTCGTCGGGACCGATACGTCGTTCATGCCGTTCGAGTTCAAGCAGGGCGACAAGTACGTCGGCTTCGATCTCGACCTGTGGGCGGAGATCGCGAAGGACCAGGGCTGGAAATACACGATCCAGCCGATGGATTTCGCGGGCCTGATTCCGGCGCTGCAGACGCAGAACATCGACGTCGCGCTGTCGGGGATGACGATCAAGGAAGAGCGCAAGAAGGCGATCGACTTCTCCGCGCCGTATTACGACAGCGGGCTTGCGGCGATGGTGCAAGCCGGCAACACGTCGATCAAGTCGATCGACGACCTGAACGGCAAGGTGATCGCCGCGAAGACGGGCACCGCGACGATCGACTGGATCAAGGCGCACCTGAAGCCGAAGGAGGTCCGCCAGTTCCCGAACATCGACCAGGCTTATCTCGCGCTCGAAGCGGGCCGCGTCGACGCGGCGATGCACGACACGCCGAACGTGCTGTTCTTCGTGAACAACGAAGGCAAGGGCAAGGTGAAGGTCGCCGGCCAGCCGGTCAGCGGCGACAAGTACGGGATCGGCTTCCCGAAGGGCAGCGCGCTGGTGCCGAAGGTCAACGCGTCGCTCGTGAAGATCAAGGCCGACGGCCGCTACGCGCAGATCTACAAGAAGTGGTTCGGCGCCGAGCCGCCGAAGATGTGAGCGTGACGGCGCATCGGCGCGCGGCCCCGGGGCCGCGCGGGTCTTGAATCGAACGGGGAGCGACAAGTGAATTTCGATTGGTCGGCGATCTGGGCGGCGTTGCCGGACCTGATGGACGGGGTCCGGTTGACGGTGTTCATCGCATTTTTCGGGCTGGTGGGCGGCTTCGTCGTCGGGATGGTCGCGGGCATGTTCCGCGCATACGGACCGAAGGCGATGAACGTGCTCGCACAGGTCTATATTGAATTGATTCGCGGCACGCCGATCGTCGTGCAGGTGATGTTCCTGTATTTCGCACTGCCGCTGCTCGCGCATATCCGCATCGACGGCCTGACGGCCGCGATCATCGCGATCACGGTGAATTCCGGCGCGTATCTCGCGGAAGTGGTGCGCGGCGCGCTGCTGTCGATCCCGAAGGGGCTGACGGAAGCGGGGCTCGCGATGGGGCTGTCGATGCCGCGCGTGCTGTTGAAGATCGTCGGGCCGCTGGCGTTCCGGCGGCTGATTCCGCCGCTCGGCAACCAGTGCATCGTGAGCCTGAAGGACACGTCGCTGTTCATCGTGATCGGCGTGGGCGAGCTGACGCGCAAGGGGCAGGAAATCATCGCGGGCAATTTCCAGGCGGTCGAGATCTGGACCGCGGTCGCGATCATCTATCTGATACTGACCGGTGCGATGACGCTGACGCTTCGTCTCGTCGAAAAGCGGATGAAAATCTTATGAGCATGATCGAATTCCAGAACGTGTCGAAGAGCTTCGGCCATGTGCCGGTGCTGAAGAACATCGACCTGAAGATCGACGCGGGCGAGGTGGTCGTCGTGGTCGGCCCGTCGGGTTCGGGCAAATCGACGATGCTGCGCTGTATCAACGCGCTCGAGAAAATCACCGGCGGCGAGCTGCTGGTGGATGGCCAGAGCGTGCGCGGCAACGCGGCGACGATCCGCAACATCCGGCTCGAAGCCGGCATGGTGTTCCAGCAGTTCAACCTGTTTCCGCAAATGACCGCGCTCGAGAACGTGATGTTCGGGCCGATGCAGGTGCGCGGCGCGTCGCGCGCCGACGCGCGCGACCAGGCGATGGCGCTGCTCGACAAGGTCGGCCTCGAATCGCGCGCGAATCATTACCCGTCGGAGCTGTCGGGCGGCCAGCAGCAGCGCGTCGCGATCGCGCGTGCGCTCGCGATCCGGCCGCGGCTGATGCTGTTCGACGAGCCGACGTCGGCGCTCGATCCGGAATTGCGCCACGAAGTGCTGAAAGTGATGCAGGATCTCGCGACCGAAGGGATGACGATGATCGTCGTCACGCACGAGATCGGCTTCGCGAAGCGGGTCGGCACGCGGCTGCTGTTCATGGATCAGGGCGGCATTGCCGAGGACGGTCATCCGGCCGACCTGATCGACCGGCCGCCGACGCCGCGCCTGAAGGAATTCCTGAAGCACGTATCCTGAACGAAACCGAAACACCCGACATGCCGCTTTCCCTTTCACCCGTCATCGCCGGCACGCCGTTCGACATCGGCGTGCGCCTCGGCGAGCTTGCCCGCCCCGTGTTCGATCCGTACATGCAGCAGAGCAGCGCATGGCAGGCCGTGCGCCGCTGGCGCGGCCATCCGTTCGTCGCTGCGCTGCGGCAGGCCGCGCTGGCCGCGTACCCCGATCTCGTCGCGGAACTGGACGGGATCGCGGCGGGCATCGGCTGGCCGGCCGAGGACATTTTTCTGTGGAATTGCCGCGGCGAGCTGATTCACAACGCGCCGGACGGCTGCACGACGCTCGCCGCGCGCGGCGCGGACGGCACGCGCTGGATCGCGCACAACGAGGACGGCGATCCGTACCTGCGCGAACGTTGCCTGCTCGTCGACGTGCAACCCGCCGGCAAGCCCGGATTCGTCAGTTTCTATTACCCCGGGTCGCTGCCGGGGCATACGTTCGCCGCGAACCGCGCCGGCATCGCGCAGGCGATCAACAACCTGCGGATTCGCACGCCGGCGCCGGGCGTGCCGCGCATGATCCTCGCGCGGGCGGTGCTCGACGCGACGTCGCTCGACGCGGCCGCCGACGTGCTGCGCACGCATGCGCGCGCGAGCGGTTTTCATCACACGCTCGGTGCGACCGGCGATGCGCGGCTGCTGAGCATCGAGGCGAGCGTCGCGCGCTGTTCGGTCGTCGACGTCGCACGGCTTGCGGGCCATGCGAATCATCTGGTGCATCCCGGTTGCGATGCGGAAGCGCAGATCGTCACGCAATCGTCCGGCGATCGCCAGCAGCGCGTCGACGCGCTCACGCGCGACATCGACGCGATCGACGAAGCCGCGCTGCTGCGCGTGCTCGGCGATCGTGCGCCGGAAGGACTGCCGATCTATCGCGACGATCCGGCCGACCCCGACGACGAAAACACGCTGGCGACCGCGGTGTTCGCGATTCGCGACGCCGCGATCGACTTCACCGTTCATCAACACGGCACGCAGCGCTTCGCGACGCGCATCGTGCCGTCCGGACGCGCACACCGCGCATCCTGATCCATGAGGCCACGCATGACGACCGTTTTCCATCGCGCCCCGCGCGCCACCTTGCCCGTTGCCGTCGCAGGCGACGGCATCGAGATCATCGATTCGACCGGCAAACGCTATATCGACGCGTGCGGCGGCGCGGCCGTATCGTGTCTCGGCCACAGCAACCCGCGCGTGATCGACGCGATCAAGCGGCAGGCGCAGCAACTGCCGTACGCGCATACGTCGTTCTTCACGACGGACGTGGCCGAGGAACTGGCCGACCGGCTCGTCGATGCCGCGCCGGCCGGGCTCGAGCACGTGTACTTCGTGTCGGGCGGTTCCGAGGCGATCGAGGCCGCGCTGAAGCTCGCGCGCCAGTATTTCGTCGAGAAGGGCGAGCCGCAGCGGCGTCATTTCATCGCCCGCCGCCAGAGCTATCATGGCAATACGCTCGGCGCGCTCGCGATCGGCGGCAACGCGTGGCGGCGCGAGCCGTTCCTGCCGCTGCTGATCGAAGCGCATCACGTGAGCCCGTGCTATGCGTACCGCGACCAGTTGGCGGGCGAAACCGACGAAGCGTACGCGCAGCGCCTCGCGGACGAGCTCGAACGCAAGATCGTCGAACTCGGCGCGGAAAACGTCGCGGCGTTCGTCGCGGAAACGGTGGTGGGCGCCACGGCCGGCGCGGTGCCGCCGGTGCGTACCTACCTGAAGAAGATTCGCGCGGTGTGCGACAAGTACGGCGTGCTGCTGATTCTCGACGAGATCATGTCGGGGATGGGGCGCACGGGCTACCTGTATGCGTGCGACGAAGACGAAGTCGCGCCCGATCTGCTGACGATCGCGAAAGGGCTCGGCGCGGGCTACCAGCCGATCGGCGCGACGCTGGTGAGCGACCGCATCTACCGGACGATCGTCGACGGCTCGGGCTTCTTCCAGCACGGTCATACCTACCTCGGCCATGCGACCGCGTGCGCGGCCGCGCTCGAAGTGCAGCGCGTGATCGCGGAAGAGAAACTGCTCGACAACGTGAAGGCGCGCGGCGAGCAGTTGCGTGCGTCGTTGCGCGAGCACTACGGCGCGCATCCGCATGTCGGCGACGTGCGTGGCCGCGGGCTGTTCGTCGGCGTCGAGCTCGTGCGCGATCGCGACACCAAGGCCACGTTCGATCCCACGCTGAAGCTGCATGCGGCGGTCAAGCGCGAAGCGATGCAGCGCGGGTTGATGGTGTATCCGATGGGCGGCACGATCGACGGCGTGCACGGCGATCACATTCTGGTTGCGCCGCCGTTCGTCTGCACCGCGCAGCAGATCGACACGATCGTCGAACGGCTGTCCGGCGCGATCGGCGCGGCGCTCGCGTCGGCCGGCGCGTGACGCCCGATCTCAGCGAGTTTTCACCATGACGAACAGACTGCCTCCTTTCGATCCCGCATCGGCCACCGACGAACAGAAGGCCGTGCTCGCCGACATCCTCAGCGGCCCGCGCGGCAACCTGAACGGGCCGTTCCTCGGCTGGATCGCGAGCCCCGAACTGGCCCAGCACGCGCAGAAGCTCGGTGCGTTCTGCCGCTACCGCACGGGGCTGCCGCTGCGCCTGTCGGAGCTCGCGATTCTCGTGACGGCCGCGCGTTGGCGCTCGCAGGCCGAGTGGCACATCCATCATCCGATCGCGCTCGATGCCGGCTTGCCGGCGGCAACCGCCGACGCGATCCGGCTTGGCGTCGCGCCGCCCTTCGAATCGGACGACGACGCGCTGATCCATGCGTTCGCCACCGAGTTGTACGACACGCGCCGTGTGAGCGATGCGACGTTCGCACGTGCCGAGGCGCGCTTCGGCCACGAGACCGTGGTGAACCTCGTCGCGCTGCTCGGCTATTACGCGCTCGTCGCGATGACGCTCAACACGTTCGGTATGCGCGCAGACGGACAAACTGATTTGCCGTTTCCGGAATAATCGCCGCCTGTGCGTGCGTCGGCGGCATGCCGCGTGCGCGTGAAGATTGCCCGAAAAGCCCGTCAACGCGGGCTTTTCGGCGTTTGAGCCTCGGTCGACCGACGTTCGCGGCGTGTCGTCCCGCCGCCCGTCGTTCCGCCTGCGCGTCGATGCAGGAAATTTTCCCCGTCTTTAGAATTTCGCCAAAAGAACCACGGGGGAAATATCGATGCGCTGGGTCCTGCTGATCGTGTTCATTGCGTGTGTCGTGTACACGCATCGGCGCGGCAAGGTTCGGCACCGGTTGTTCAGGCAACTATCCGACCACTCGACCTTTACCGCACCGCTGAACTGCTTTTCGTACGCGTTCTCGTCGGTGCCGACCACGCCGTTTCTCGACACGGATCGCTTTCCGGAGCTGGCGGTGCTGCAGCGCGAATGGCGCACGTTTCGCCGCGAAGCGCTCGCGTTGCGCGACGCGAGCCGGATCAAGGCGTCCGGCGAGTACAACGACATCGGTTTCAATTCATTCTTTCGTCACGGCTGGAAGCGTTTCTACCTGAAGTGGTACGACGCGCCGCATCCGTCCGCGCAGGCGTTGTGCCCGCGCTCGGTCGAGATCCTGTCGCGGATTCCGTCGATCAAGGCGGCGATGTTCGCGCAGTTGCCGCCGGGCGGCAAGCTCGGGCTGCATCGCGATCCGTATGCGGGCTCGCTGCGCTACCACCTCGGGCTCGATACGCCGAACGACGACGCGTGCCGGATCGTCGTCGACGGCGAGTCGTATGCATGGCGCGACGGCGAAGCCGTGATGTTCGACGAGACGTACCTGCACTGGGCCGAAAACCGCACCGCGCACGATCGCGTGATCCTGTTCTGCGACATCGATCGCCCGATGAAATATCGCTGGGCGCAGCGCGTCAACGATGCATTCGGGCAACTGCTGATGCGCGCGGCGGCGTCGCCGAACGAAACCGGCGATCGCACGGGCGGACTCAATCGTGCGTTCAGGTACCTGTATGCGATTCGGCGCGCCGGCAAGCGATTGAAGGCGTGGAATCGCACCGTGTACTACGTCGTCAAGTGGCTGCTGTTCGGCGGGATCGCGGTCGCGATCTTCTGCATCTGACGCATCTGACGGGCGAAGGAGGGCGGTATTTTTCTCGTCCGACGATAGTGCGGCGCGGCATCGCCGGGGCCGACGGCGCGCCACCGTGATCAATGCAACCAAATGTATTCATGCGGGATCAACGGACGTCGGCCGCGTATCATGGCTTGTTCACGTGGATATGATCGGTGAGCAAGCATGACAAGTACCCGTAAAACCATGATGATCGCCGGCGGGCTTCTGGTGGCCGCGGCCGGCTCCGCGTACGTGATGCTCCTGCGCGCGGATCACCGTGCGATCGAAGATGCCGGCATCGGCGATTCGTCCGCGCCGGTTGCCGCGGCGCCCGCGGGCAACGATCACGCGGTGCAGGGCACGATCGCGCCGCCGGCACCGGCCGCCGCGACTGCGCCGAAACTGGCGGCTGCCGCGCCGCCTCCGTCCGCGCCCACACCCGCGCCGGCCGCCCCCGCGCGCGTCGGTGCTGCGCCGGCGATTCCGGTCGTCAGCGACAAGCCGCAACCGGTAACGAAGCCGGTCGCACCGCCGCCGAAGGTCAACGTCGTGACGGTCGACGAGCAGGATTCGACCCCATCGGCGCAGGTCCCGGCTTCGCCTCCGGCCCCCGCCCCGGCCCCGGCCGCCAAACGCGCTCAGTCGGCTGCGCCCGCGCAGGTCACGCAGCGCGCGCCGCGCAAGCGCGACGGCCTCGAGCGCCACGCCGCCGCCGCGCCGCCGGCCGTGACGAAATCCGAAACGCCGGAGACGGCCGCGCTCGTCAGGGAATCGGCGAAGCTCGACCCGTCGTTGCCGCCGCCGTCGATGTCGCCGGTATCCTCGATGCCGGCGAGCACCGGTTCGTACCGGCAGGGCGGTTCGTCGTCCGGCGCGAATCCGGTGGCGGCCGCGATGACCGAGCAACTGGTCAGGCAGTCGAGCAGTTTCAAGTCGACGGCGCCTGCGCCGGCGGACGGCGGCCCGACCGCGACCAAGTAAGCGCGATCGGCGTCGGCATAAAAAGGACCCCGCACGCCGACCAAGGCATGCGGGGCCAAGAGAGACAAACTTTGATGTCGTCGGGCTGACGCGCGTCAGGCGGCGACCGCTTCTTCGGCCTGCGGCTGAGCGGTTGCCGGCGCCGCCACGTCCTGGCGGATCAGGTGATCGAACGCGCCGAGCGACGCCTTCGCACCTTCGCCGACCGCGATCACGATCTGCTTGAACGGCACCGTCGTCACGTCGCCGGCCGCGAACACGCCCGGCACCGACGTCGCGCCGCGCGCATCGACGACGATCTCGCCGTGCTTCGACAGCTCGACCGTGCCCTTCAGCCATTCGGTGTTCGGCACGAGGCCGATCTGCACGAACACGCCTTCGAGATCGACACGCTTCGTTTCACCGGAGCGCAGATCCTTGTAGACGAGCCCATTCAGCTTGCTGCCGTCGCCCGTCAGTTCGGTCGTCTGCGCCTGCGTGACGATCGTCACGTTCGGCAGGCTGCGCAGCTTGCGTTGCAGCACTTCGTCCGCGCGCAGTTGCGCACCGTATTCGATCAGCGTGACTTCCTTCACGATGCCCGCGAGGTCGATCGCGGCTTCGACGCCCGAGTTGCCGCCGCCGACCACCGCGACGCGCTTGCCCTTGAACAGCGGGCCATCGCAGTGCGGGCAGTACGCGACCCCGCGGTTGCGGTATTCGCGCTCGCCGGGCACGTTGATTTCGCGCCAGCGTGCGCCGGTCGCGAGGACGATCGTCTTCGCCTTCAGTACCGCGCCGTTCGCGAGGCGGATCTGGTGCACGTCGCCCGGAATCAGCGCGTCGGCGCGCTGCACGTCCATGATGTCGACGTCGTATTGCTTCACGTGCTGTTCGAGTGCGGTCGCGAACTTCGGCCCTTCGGTTTCCTGTACCGACACGAAGTTCTCGATCGCCATCGTGTCGAGCACCTGGCCGCCGAAGCGCTCGGCGACCACACCCGTCGCGATGCCCTTGCGTGCCGAGTAGATCGCGGCCGCCGCACCCGCCGGGCCGCCGCCGACGATCAGCGTGTCGAACACCGGCTTGTTTTCGAGCGACTTCGCCGCGCGTTCGCCGGCGCCCGTATCGAGCTTCGCGAGGATTTCCTTCACGCTGCTGCGGCCCTGGCCGAACGACGCGCCGTTCAGGAACATCGTCGGCACGGCCATGATCTGGCGCGACTCGACTTCATCCTGGAACAGCGCACCGTCGATCGCGACGTGGCGGATGCGCGGGTTGATCAGCGACATCACGTTCAGCGCCTGCACGACTTCCGGGCAATTCTGGCACGACAGCGAGAAATACGTTTCGAATGCGTAGTCGCCGTCGAGCGCGCGGATCTGTTCGATCACGTCGTCGTCGAGTTTGATCGGATGGCCGCCCGTCTGCAGCAGCGCGAGGACGAGCGACGTGAATTCATGGCCCATCGGAATGCCGGCGAAACGGATGCCGGCCGGCTTGCCGGGCTCGCCGATCGAGAACGACGGCTTGCGCTCGGCGTCGTCGCGGCGTTCGATCACGGTCACGCGATCCGTCAGCGACGCAATCTCGGTCAG
Source organism: Burkholderia sp. MSMB1835 (assembly GCF_001526365.1). Lineage (NCBI taxonomy): Bacteria > Pseudomonadati > Pseudomonadota > Betaproteobacteria > Burkholderiales > Burkholderiaceae > Burkholderia > Burkholderia sp. MSMB1835. The sequence goes on along the minus strand of NZ_LOYP01000059.1, from coordinate 35,659 downwards.
CAGCGCCAGCAGTTCCTGCGATTTCGCGCCGTCGTCGAGCGAGGCGACGAGTTCGATCGGGCGCGCGATTTTTTCGAGGTACGCTTTGAGTTGGTTCTTGAGATTGGCGTCGAGCATGGCGTTTCGGATTCCGTATTGATAATTCTGGTCGGGCACGTCGTGCCGGAGGAGGGCGCGGGCCGCGCGATGCGGCGGCCCGCCGTCGTGCGCCTCGTGCGAGGCGCGCGGCGCGATCGTCAGATCTTGCCGATCAGGTCGAGCGACGGGGTCAGCGTTTCCGCACCCGGCGTCCACTTGGCCGGGCACACTTCACCCGGGTGCGCCGCGATGTATTGCGCCGCCTGGACCTTGCGCAGCAGCTCGCCTGCGTCGCGGCCGATACCGTTGTCGTGGATTTCGCACAGCTTGATCTCGCCTTCCGGGTTGATCACGAACGTGCCGCGCAGCGCCATCCCTTCTTCCTCGATCAGCACGTCGAAGTTGCGCGACAGCGTGAGCGTCGGGTCGCCGATCATCGGGTACTTGATCTTGCCGATCGTGTCCGACGTGTCGTGCCATGCCTTGTGCGTGAAGTGCGTGTCGGTCGACACGCCGTAGATTTCGACACCCAGCTTCTGGAATTCCGCGTAGCGGTCGGCGAGGTCGCCCAGCTCGGTCGGGCAGACGAACGTGAAGTCGGCCGGATAGAACACGACGACGGACCACTTGCCCTTGAAGTTCTCTTCCGAAACGGGCACGAATTCGCCGTTGTGGTATGCGGTTGCCTTGAACGGCTTGATTTGGGTGTTGATGATCGGCATCTGGACAATTCCTTTTCGTCAGGGGTGAGTGGAGTGTTGCCAGTATCCGGGTTCACCCTGAAGTTGTGAAATTGCTTGTTTCAATCCGCGGCATCGGGATTTTCTATCTGCTTCCGGCCCTTGATTGGCGGGAGGTAGAGAGGGCGGAGGACGTCGACGCGAGTAGGGCCCGCTCGGCATGAGCGCGGCTCGGGGGATGTGCGGGGAAGGCGTACGCGCTCGCGTACGCCGGCTTAGATCTGATACGGCACGCGGACGCCGGGTTCGGAGGCGGGAAAGTCCTTCGTGTTGCGCGATACGAGCAACAGCCCGTTCACTTGCGCGGATGCCCACACGATTGCGTCGGGCAACCGTATCCGGCGGTCCTTGCGAATCGTCACGGCGCGATTCGCGACCGTGCTGTCGAGTGCGATGACATCAAACGACGAGAGCCATGCACGGATGGGCGCCTCGTCACTTGCGGACGCCCCGACGAGGACTTCCATCCACGAGATCACGCTGATTGCACGATAGTCGTAGCGGCTTAGCTCCGCACGGGCGGATTCCACGCCGCCCAGATAATCGATCAGGATGTTGGTGTCGAAAAGGGCTTTTACCATTCCGAGCGCAATTCCTCTTGATAGGCGAGCCCATCGGTCGTGCGATTTTTCCAGAGACCAAAGACGTCGTCGGCCAGCCGGTGCTTGTTCAGGGCAATGTAGGCGTCGATCGCGTCACGAATGATGGCGGCGCGGGGACGGTGTTGAGTCTCGACGATGACGGCCAACGCGTCTAGTTGGCCATCCGACAGATCGACCAGGATCCGGCTCATGACAACCTCCGATATATGATATGCATATCATATATGCCGGCTTGAAAGCGCGCAAGGCCGCGGCTGGACGGCGCGGGACGGGGCTCCGCTCAAATCCCCGCCATCTTCCGCAACCACGCCGCCAGCCGTCGCGCCCCGTCCGGCAGGTCCGCATCCTCGCGCGTGCACAGGTAGTAGTCGCGCCCGTCGTCGAGCGCGCGATCGAACAGTTGCACGAGTTCGCCGTTCGCCAGCTCGCGCTGGACCAGCGGCGCGCGCAGCAACGCGGCGCCGAGATCCGCGCGGGCGGCGCTCAGCGTGAGCTGGCCATCCTCGAACATCGGTCCCACCGCGTGCGATACGTGCCGCACGCCGGCGCCCTGCAGCCAGTTGACCCACGTGCTGCGATCCTCGTCGTGCACGAGCGGTGCGCGCGCGAGATCGGCCGGCGTGCGGAACGGCCCGTGACGCTTCAGGAACGACGGGCTGCACATCGGCACCATCGCGCCCGGTAGCAGCCGCTCGCAGCGGTAGCCGGGCCAGTCGCCGGTGCCGAAGCGGATCGACAGGTCCGACGCATCGCTGCGGTAGTTGCGGTGATGCGCGTACAGCACCGTGACGTCGACATCGGTGTTGTCGGCCAGGAACGCGTGCAGCCGGGGAATGAACCAGCCGATGCCGAGCAGCGGAATCAGGCTGACGGTGATCTGGCGCAGCGACGACCGGTCGCGCACGAAGCGCGTCGCGCTGCGCAGCACCGAGAACGCCGCGCTGATCGACCGGTAATAGTCGCGCCCCTCGTCGGTCAGCACGAGCAGACGGCCTTCGCGTACCGTCAGCGGCGTCTGGATGAACGCTTCGAGCAGTTGCAGCTGATGGCTGACCGCCGACGGCGTGATGTCGAGTTCGCCCGCCGCCGCGGTGACCGAGCCGAGACGCGCAAATGCTTCGAACGCACGCACCGCGCGCAGCGGCGGATCGTGCGGCAATTGTTCGATATTTTTCATGTATCGAATTTTATCGAAAAGTCAGGGTAAGCGACAACACGAAAATATCCTGTATTTACAGGGAACTGCGCTAATGTGTCGGGAACGGCATAAGCATCCAACAATTGGGTATTTGGGGCTTGGGTGTCGAATATTTAATATTTTTCATGTTTTTGATTCGACGGATCGCCCCCGCACATGAAAATCGCTTTCCTCTCCGCCAGCGTCGCCTTCTCGGCGGCCGCCCTGGTCGCCTCCGTTCCCGCGTTCGCCCAGTCCGCTCCACGGACGGTCCTGATCGGTCTCGCCGCGCCGCTCACCGGCCCGTCCGCGCGGATCGGCAAGGATCTGCAGAACGGCGCGCAACTCGCGATCGACGACGCGAACGCGAAGCATCCGACCATCGGCGGCAAGCCGGTCCTCTACAAGCTCGTCGCCGCCGACGACCAGTCCGACCCGCGCACGGCCGTCGCGGTCGCGCAGCAACTCGTCGACCAGCACGTGATCGGCGTCGTCGGTCACTGGAACACGGGCTGCAGCGTGCCGGCGTCGCGCGTGTACCGCGACGCGGGCATTCCGCAGATCGCGCCGGCCTCCACCGGCCATCAATACACGCAGCAGGGCTACGCGACGGCGTTCCGCATCATGGGGCACGACGATGCGGGCGGCAACTTCACCGGTGCGTACGCGGTGAAGACGCTGAAGGCGAAGCGCATCGCGGTGATCGACGATCGCACGTCGTTCGGCGCGGGGCTGGCCGACCAGTTCATCAAGGGCGTGCAGGCGAACGGCGGCACGATCGTCGACCGTCAGTACGTGAACGACAAGACGACCGACTTCAGCGGCGTGCTGACCGCGATCAAGGGCAAGCGCGCGGATCTCGTGTTCTTCGGCGGCCTCGACGCGCAAGCCGCGCCGATCGCGCGCCGGATGCGCCAGCTCGGCGTGAGCGCGCCGCTGCTCGGTGCGGGCGGCTTCGTGAGCCAGACCTTCCTGTCGCTCGCCGGCAAGGACGGCGACGGCGTGACGGCGCTCGAGCCCGGCTTGCCGCTCGACCGGATGCCGGGCGGCAAGGCGTTCGACACGCAATACCAGGCCCGCTTTCACGCGCCGATCGAACTGCACGCGCCGTTCGCATACGACGCCGCCGCGACGCTGATCGCGGCCGCGCAGAAGGCCGGCACGACCCAGCCGGCGAAGCTGGTCGCGGCCGTGCGCGCGATCGAGCGGCCCGGCGTGACGGGGCGCATCGCGTTCGATGCCGAAGGCAACCTGAAGGACCCGGCCTTCACGATCTATCAGGTGCGCGGCGGCAAGTGGGCCGTCGTCGACGTGCTCGGCGGCTCGCGCACCGCAGCCAAGTAACCGCAAAACGACCAGGACGATCCCCATGACCGAAGCGAACCCGACATCCGCCGCCGCACCCGAGGACCCGCGCCTCGGCATCCTCGCGCGGCGCCGCATCGAAGCGGAAATCATCAAGCCGATCTACGAGATCATGAAGCGCGAGTTCGGCGCCGAGCGCGCGCAGGCCGTGATCGCGGAAGCCGTGCGCGGCGCGGCCGTCGACGCGGGCCGTACGTTCGCCGCGCAGGAGCCGGGCGGCACGAGCGTGAAGTCGTTCATCGCGCTGCAGGTGCTGTGGGAGAAGGACGATGCGCTCGACGTCGAGGTCCGGCGCGCGGACGACGCGCACTACGACTACGACGTGCATCGCTGCAGTTACGCGGAGATGTATCGCGCGATGGGGCTCGGCGAGATCGGGCACCTGCTGAGCTGCGCGCGCGACAGCTATTTCATCCAGGGCTATGCGCCGGACATCGTGCTCACGCGCACGAGCACGATCATGCAGGGCGGCCGGCGCTGCGACTTCCGCTATGCGCTGCAAAGCGCACCGGAGCACGGCGATGCGTGACGCCGCCGTGACCCTGCCGCGCGTCGACGGCGAGCGTCTGTGGGCGTCGCTCGAACGGATGGCGCAGATCGGCGCGACGCCGAAGGGCGGCGTCTGCCGTCTCGCGCTGACCGATCTCGACCGCGAGTCGCGCGACCTGTTCGTGCAGTGGGCGCACGACGCCGGCTGCACGGTGCGCGTCGACCGGATGGGCAACGTGTTCGCGCGCCGCGCGGGCCGCAATCCCGACGCCGCGCCGGTGATGACGGGCTCGCACGCCGATTCGCAGCCGACCGGCGGCCGCTACGACGGCATCTACGGCGTGCTCGGCGGCCTCGAAGTCGTGCGCGCGCTGAACGACGCGGGGATCGAGACCGAGCGCCCGGTCGACGTCGTGATCTGGACCAACGAGGAAGGCTCGCGCTTCGCGCCGGCGATGGTGTCGGCCGGCGTGTTCTCGGGCGTCTATACGCTCGAATATGGACTGTCGCGCACCGACGGCGCCGGCCGCACGATCGGCGAGGAGCTCGAACGGATCGGCTACGCGGGCACGGAGCCGGTCGGCGGCTATCCGGTGCACGCGGCGTACGAACTGCATATCGAGCAGGGCGCGATTCTCGAGCGGGCCGGCAAGACGATCGGCGTCGTGACCGCCGGGCAGGGGCAGCGCTGGTACGAGGTGACGCTCACCGGTGTCGACGCGCACGCGGGCACGACGCCGATGGCGTTCCGTCGCGACGCGCTGGTCGGCGCGGCGCGGATGATCTCGTTCGTCGAAGTGCTCGGGCGCCGCTACGCACCGGATGCGCGCGCAACGGTCGGGATGATCGAAGCGCGGCCGAATTCGCGCAACACGGTGCCGGGAGGCTGCTTCTTCACGGTCGAATTCCGCCATCCCGACGATGCGGTGCTCGACGAACTGGACGCGGTGCTGCGCGCGGAACTCGCGCGCGTGGCCGACGAAACCGGCCTCGGCGCGCAGATCGAGCAGATTTTCACGTACGCGCCGATACCGTTCGCGCCGCGCTGCGTCGAGACGGTGCGCGACGCGGCCCGTGCGCTCGGGCTGTCGCACATGGACATCGTGTCCGGCGCGGGCCATGACGCGTGCTACGTCGCGCGTGTCGCGCCGACCGGCATGATCTTCGTGCCGTGCGTCGACGGGCTCAGCCACAACGAGGCCGAAGCGATTACGCCGGAATGGGCGACGGCCGGCGCCGACGTGCTGTTGCACGCGGTGCTGAAGAGCGCGCAGGAAGCGTAGGCGCGACGGGCGGGTAACCGGCGCGCGGCTTACTTGCCGGCCTTGCGGCGCGCGATGTATCCCAGATACGCGACGATCTCGTCGAGCTCCCGGTCGCTCAACTGATCGGGCGGAAACGCCGGCATGCTGCGGCCCGGCCAGTCGCGCACCGACGCCGGGTTGCGGATGTAGCGGCGCAGCGCGGCAGGCTGGAAATAGTCGACCGGATTCATCGGCGCGTTCAGGTCCGGGCCGGCGTGGCTGCTGCCCGCGCCGTCGATGCGGTGACACGCGAGACATTGCGTGACGAACAGGTGCTGGCCCGCGCGCGCCGGGTCGTCCGCGGGCAACGCGGGATCGACGGCGAGCGACGGCCAGCGCGCGAGCGGCGACGATTCGATCGCGATGCGAACGATCTGGTATGGCCACTGCTCGCCGCGCACCGACGACGCGTCCGGCCCGAGCCAGACGAGATAGAACGGCCCCGCGCTGACCTGCTTGCCGGGCAGCTTCGGCCACGGACGAGCCGGATCCTCGATCGCGAGCCACGGAATCGCGCCGGCCGGCGCGCGGCGGCGCACGAGATCGAGCGGCAGTTGCGCGGCGAAACCGTCGGCCGCGCGCGTTTCGAGCACGCCGGCGGCCGGCAGCGGCGTGTCGCCGAGCAGCGCGGCGAACGGCACCGCGCGGAACGTCATCGGCCGGCCGTACGCGATGTCGCGCGGCACGTGGATGTCGGTCGCGTCCGGACGCGCGAGCAACGTCTGTCGGGTGAGGGCGCGGGCGGTGCCGTCGGTGTCGAGTTCGAGCGTGGACTGGGCCGACGCGCGTTGCCCGAGCAGGCAAACCGTCAGCAGCACAAGCGAAAACCACTGGCGCTTCAGCATTCGTTCTCCGGGAAGGGGCGTTCCGGCGGCGGCAGGAGGCGGGACGCCGCGGCCGATGGAAGGAATCGGGCGACAGTCTATCCGGTACGGGCGGTGCTGGCGAATTCGGTGTGCAAAGCGGTGTGCAAAGGCGCGGCGGTCATGCCCGAACAGGGCCGCGACAGCGTGCCCGGCGGCTCGATGGCTGAATGAGCGACGTGCTGGCGTAACGCGGGGCGGACGGACGAAGGCGACGGGCAGGTGGCGACGCGCGGCCCGCCCGCGTTCGCGACAGCGTGTTACCGGCGTGCCGTCAGTGGCTCGAACACGACACTTCGTTCTTCGGCATCGGCGTACGCTGCTCCGGTTCGAAATCGGCTTCGCGTATCCCCGACGGCGTCAGCGATACGAAGTGCATCGCCGCGCCTCGCGCCGGAAAACCGGCGACGCCGGTCGAGCCCCACGGAATCGGCGAGCGCTGCACGCCGCTCACCGCCATGTCCGCCGGCGCCAGCGCGAGCGTCAGCAGCCGCCCGTCGCGGGTCGGCACATACGCGTGCGTGCCGGCGACGCCGATGTCCGATTCGCGCACCGACGCGGGCAGGCAATCGAGCGTCGCCGTGCGACGGCCGTCCGGGGCGATCAGCATCGCGACGCCGCGATCGTCGGCTGTCGTCGTGACGACGAGGAAACGGTCGATCTCCGGCACGTAGGCGGCCGAATACACGTAGTACTGGATGGCGTCGTTCAGCGATCCGAGTTTTTCCAGCTTCGCGGTGACCGGGTCGAACATCGCGTATTCGAGCGCCGCGTCCGTGCTGCCTTCGATGAACTTCTGCCACACGAGCAGCGCGTTGCGCGGCGAGCCCGCGATCACGGGCCACCACTCGCGGCGGCGCGGCGCGACCGCGACATGGTTCAGCACGCGCCCGGCCGCGTCGTAGGTTTTCAGGTAGACGCCGTTGCCGCTGCCGAGGTTGTCGACCCCGCCGCCGTTGACCCAGTCGGCCGAATAGAACACGACGAAACGGTCGGCGACCGTCGCGACATGCCCCGAATGGCCGCCCGATTCGACGTCGTTCGGGTAGGGCTTGATCGGCTTCAGGTCGCGGCGGTAGACGCCGTAGCGCTGGCTGACTTCCTGCGGCGCGTTCCAGCCGTCTTCGAACGTGACGAAGATGTCGCCGTGCGCGTTCTGCGCGATCGATACGGGTTCCTGCGCCTCGGGGCGGCTGATGAACGTGCGGACGTGCAGCACGCGCGGCTTGTCGGGCTGCCATTCGCCGACGTACACGTCATGCGGCCAGTTGCCGCTGCGCAGCGCACCGCGCGGCACGATGCCCGAGCTGCTGAAGAACACCCAGCGTTTGCCGTCGCCGGCGTCGGCCACGCCGATGCCGTGCATGAAGCGCCGCGGGTCGCCGGTGTCCTGCGGCGACGGCGCGCTCGACACGGTGACCGTATGCACGGCCGGCGCGCCGGCGAGGGCCGCCGGCGCCGCGCCGATGCCGCCCGCGCCGCAGAGCGCGGCCGCAGCCAGACGCATGGCCGCCCGTACCGGGCGCGTTCGCCGCATCATTCGACGGTCACCGATTTCGCGAGGTTGCGCGGCTTGTCGACGTCGGCGCCGCGCGCGCAGCCGACGTGATACGCGAGCAGTTGCAACGGAATCGCGTTGACGATCGGCGACAGCAGGTCGCCCGATTCGCGCACGCGGATCACGTGCGTGTCGCGGTCGGCGTCGATTTCGAGCTGATTGCCGGCCAGCACATAGAGCCGGCCGCCGCGCGCGCGCACCTCGGCCATGTTGGATTTCAGCTTCTGGAACAGGCGATCGTCCGGCGCGATCGTGACCACCGGCATCGCGCTCGTGACGAGGGCGAGCGGGCCGTGCTTCAGCTCGCCGGCCGCATAGCCTTCCGCGTGGATGTACGACACCTCCTTGAGCTTCAGCGCGCCTTCCATCGCGATCGGGAAGTGGATGCCGCGCCCGAGGAACAGCGCGTTCTCGGTGCGGGCGAACTTCGCGGCCCAGCCCATGATCTGCGTTTCCAGCGCGAGCGCGTGGCCGATGCGCTCGGGCAGCGCGCGCAACTGCTTCAGGTGCGTCGCGACTTGCGTGGCGTCGAGCCGGCCGCGCAGTTGCGCGAGCGTCAGCGTCAGCACGAACAGCGCGACGAGCTGCGTGGTGAACGCCTTGGTCGACGCGACGCCGAGCTCGGTGCCGGCCCGCGTCAAAAACCGCAGCGGCGCGTTGCGCGCGATCGTGCTGGTCGCGACGTTGCAGATCGCCATCGACAGGTCCTGACCCATCGTGCGCGCCTGCTCGATCGCGCCGATGGTGTCGGCCGTTTCGCCCGACTGCGAGATGCCGACGACGAGCGTGCGCGGATCGGCCACGGTGTCGCGGTAGCGGAATTCGCTGGCGATCTCGACCTGGGCGGGCACGCCCGCGATGCTTTCGAGCCAGTACTTCGCGGTCAGGCCCGCGTAGTAACTGGTGCCGCAGCCGAGCAGCAGCACGCTTCTCACCCGCGACAGCAGTGCGCCCGTGCCTTCCGTCGCGTCGAACAGCGCCGGCGTGATCGTGTCGATGCCGTCGAGCGTGCTGGCGATCGCCTTCGGCTGCTCGAAGATTTCCTTCTGCATGAAGTGCTGGTACGGGCCGAGCGCCGCATCGTCCGCGCGCGCCTTCACTTCGCACAACGGGCGCCGCGCTTCCTGTCCGCTCGCATCGACGACGGCGATGCGCTCCGGCGTGATCAGCGCGACGTCGCCGTCCTCCAGGTACACGAAGCGGTCGGTCAGATCGCCGAGCGCCGCGCAGTCGGACGCGAGGTAATTCTGCTTGGCGCCGATGCCGATCACGAGCGGCGAGCCGGCGCGCGCGGCGACGAGGCGCTGCGGCTCGCGCGCGCCGAGCACCGCGATCGCGTACGCGCCGTGCAGCCGTTTGACGGCGCGTACCACCGCGTCGAACAGGTCGTCGCGATAGAGGCTGTGGATCAGGTGCGCGATGACCTCGGTGTCGGTCTGCCCGCGAAACGTGTAGCCGCGTTCACGCAGCTCGGCGCGCAGCGCGTCGTGGTTCTCGATGATCCCGTTGTGCACGACGGCGATCGTGTCGCCCGACATGATCGGGTGCGCGTTCATTTCCGACGGCGCGCCGTGCGTCGCCCAGCGCGTATGCGCGATGCAGGTCTGCGCTTCGAGGCCGAGCGTCAGCACGCGATCCTGCAGGTCCGTCACGCGTCGCAGCGTGCGTTCGCTGTGCAGGCGGCCGTCGCCCTGCACGGCGATGCCGCACGAATCGTAGCCGCGATATTCGAGCCGGCTCAGCGCATTGACCAGTTGCGGCACTTGATTGTTCAGGCCGCTTGCTCCGACGATTCCGCACATGATTCACCTCGTCTCCAGGAAGTTGCCGGCCGGCGCGCGACGCGCGCCAGCACGATGCCGGAAGCGGTGCCACGCCGCGCGGCCAGGCGGCGCGAGCGGCGCGGCACGTCTCCGGCGATTCATTCGCGGGGCTGCGGGCCGGCGTGCGCGACCCATTCGATGCCCGAAATCGACCCGTTCGCATCGTGCGACGCGACGAGAATGCGCGTCGTGCGCCGCGCGCCGCGCCGGCGTGCGCTCGCGAACGCGGTCGGCGGCACCGAGCGCACCTTGACGCTGGCCGAGCGCCGCAGCATCTTCGATACGCGCAAGCGGTACGCGAGCGGATGCACGACGCGCCCCGCGATCAGCCACATGACGATCGTGCCGGCGATCAGCGCGATGCTCGTCACGTAGAACACGATCTGCTCGATCGGCATTTCGGCCTCGTTGAACGGCAACAGGTAGCGGTACGTGTAGATGCAGATCGATGCCCATACACCCCCGACCAGCGCGGGCCGCACGAGGCGGAACCACGCGACGAGCACGGGCCCGACGATGCCGCCGCGTTCGGCGATCATGTCGCGCGGGGCGCGCAGGGAAAGGTCAATAATCGGCGCGTTCTTCATGTTGAATGCCTCGGTCGGGACTGACCCAAACGGCGCGCTTGCCTCGGCCCCGCAGTACGACGGCGGGCAGGGCGACGACGGTGGTGATCATGCTGATCAGCCAGAACGCGACGGGGTACCAGATGGTGTCAAGGAAGTACATCAGGAGTTTCTCGTCGTATTGACGATCGATCATGCTGCCGATGATCAGTTGCAGGATGCAGGTCGCGACCAGCAGCATCCCGTGCCAGTGCGGCACCACGGACACATGCCAGTTCGGCGGAAGCGGGTAGGCGACGTCGATCAGCGCGAGCAGCAGGATGAACGACATCGAGTACGCCCACGCGATGCCTATCAGGTATTCGGCGAACAGCGGCCACATCATCATCTGCGTGGGCCGCATCAGCGTGCCCGCGTACTTGAGCAGCACCTGGATGCCGCCCTTGGACCAGCGCAGCCGCTGCCGGTAGAGCCCCTTCACCGTCTCGGGCATCAGGATCCAGCTGAGCGCGTGCGGCTCGTACACGACGCGCCAGTCGCGGCACTGCAGCTTCCAGCTGATGTCGATGTCCTCGGTCAGCATGTCCGAGCTCCAGTAGCCGACGTCGGCGAGCGCGGTCTTGCGGAACATCGTGATCACGCCCGACACCGTGAAGATGCGGCCGTATACCTGCTGCGTGCGCTTGATCAGCCCCACGATCGACGAGAATTCGCCGACCTGCATGCGGCCGAGCAGCGACGTGCGCGTGCGGATGCGCGGGTTGCCCGTCACCGCGCCGACGCCCGGGTCGGTCAGGAAATGCTCGAGCATCCAGCCGATCGCATCGTGCGCGAGCAGTGCATCGCCGTCGATGCACAGCAGGTAGTCCGCGTTGGATACCGCGGCCGCGGTCGTGAGCCCGACCGCCTTGCCTTCGTTGCGCGCATGGTGGATCACGAGCAGCCGCGGGATCTCGACGGCCAGCTCGTTGAGGATGTCGCCGGTGCGATCCTTGCTGCCGTCGTTGACCGCGATGATGTCGTAGTTCGGATACTGCATCCCGTTCAGATGGGCGATCACGCTGCGCGCGTTCGCGGCTTCGTTGAAGCAGGGCACGACGATCGAGACCTTCGGGATGCCGCTCGACGCGATCGTGCGCGTCGACAGCTCGCGGCCCTCCTCGAGCAGGAAGTAGTGCACGACACCGCCGATCATCCACAGATACGACATGAAGAACGGATAGTAGAAGACGAAATCCTGCAGGCGCTGGATGAGGCTGTGGGTGTTCATGGCGTCTTGGTTCCCGGCGATTGCTGCATCTGCATCAGCGCGTTGATCGAGGTGGGGTCGAGGCGCGACTTCAGCGACATCACGTCGCGCATCGCGTCGAGCTCCGGATGGCCGTTCAGGAAGTTGTCGGGGTAGTAGCCGAAATTCACGGCGCCCTCGCTGCGCAGCCGCCGCATCTGCGCAAGCAGCGTGCTGGCCGGCACGTCCTTGCGCGCGTGCCAGTCGTACGACTGCAGTTCGAACACGGTGCGCTGCAGCCCGCGCTGCTTCGTGCGCACCACCTTCACGAGCTGGTCCAGCCAGCCCTCCGGGTCCTTCGCCTGCTCCATGTACGGCATCGCCATCAGCGCGACGTAGTCGTAGGCGGCGAGGAAATCGTCGTAGTTCTGCGCATACCACGCTTCCGATTCGGGCTTGAGCACCGGCATCGCGAAGATGTTGCGCGAGGTCAACACGTCGCCGACGTTCTGGTGGGCCAGCACGATCTGCTCGAGCTGCCGGGTCATGTCGATCAGGTAGCGCGTCTTCTGCCGTGTCCAGCGCTTCATCAGATCGGGGTTCTCGCGGATCTTGCCGACGTCGGCCGGCAGCCCCCATTGCGCATAGGTGCGCAGCGCATGCCGGCTGGCATCCTCGTAGTCGTCGAGCACGGCGTCGTCGCTGAACAGGATGCCGCTGAACGACGCGTGCTTGCTGAGATCCTCGTAGATCTGCTGGATCATCAGCCGCGCATCGGGATCGAACGGGCTCAGCCGGAACACCCGCGTGCCGTTCTCGCGGGCCGGCGCGCCGCCGTAGGCGCTGACGGCCTCGAGCCCGCGCTGCTTGTCGGCCGGCGGCCGGAACGCGAGCACCGGCATCCACGCGTACACCTGCACGTTGGAGCGCGTGTTGAGCTGCCACGCGGCGCGCGAGAACAGGTCGGAGCGCATCGGCAGGTGCCGGTTCGGGAAATACACCGCTTCGGCCACGCCCGTGCCCTTCGGGTCCGCATACGCCTGCAGGTACACCGATTTCGGCTGCATCCGGTAGATGCGCTCGATCAGCTTGCCGAGATTCGCTTCCTGGCGCGCGGGATCGGGATCGTAGACCTGGTCGAGATCGACCTGCACGGTGCGCTCGGGCACGTCGACGTCGCCGCGATTGGACGCCGGCTCGCGCATCGAGCGCTCGAAGCCGCCGATGTCGACGTCGTACATCATCAGGATCCGTCTCAGCCGGTCGAGCGGTACGTCCGGCGTATTCGGGCCGGCATCGAGGCTGAACTGGATGTCCATGCCGAGCGACGTCGATATCTGGCGCACGGGCTGGTTTTCCGCGCCGTATGGCCACACCATCGAGCGTGCGACGAGACCGGTGCGTTCGCGGATCTGCCGCACGCAGGTCTGCAGGTCGTCGTGCACGCGTGCGTGGAATTCGGCGTCGGTTTCATAGCGTTTCTGGTCCTGCAGGTAGAGATGCGACGTGGTCGCCGGCAATTCGTTGCCTTGCGGGTTCGCGACCGCGCCGTGATGGAGATTGTGGGTGTGGCAGCCGAGTTCGACGAATTCCGATTGCCCGAGCTTCTTCACCTCGTCCCACGACAGGAAGTAGTCGCGCGGCACCTGAACCTTGTCGCTGATGCGAATCGGCGTATCCGGCGGCGTATCGATCCACGCGGTGACGAGGCCCATCACGGCCGGATACTTGAAGCGCTCGAGCAGCGGCAGCACCTTCGTGTAGTGGCTGCGGAAGCCGTCGTCGAACGTGAGCAGCACCGAGCGCGGCGGCAGCGGCTTGCCGCCGCGCCGCGACTCCTCAATCTGTTTGACCGTGATCGTGTGGTAGTTGTTGGTCTGCAGCCACGAGAAGATCGCGGTCAGCGTGCCGGTATCGACCGCGAACGGATCGATGATCGCGTTCGGCGACGAAAACGACGCCATCAGGTTGTCGCGCACGTCGTGCATGCAGATCACGCGAAACGTCTTGCCGTCGGCCGGATCGGACGGCGGCAGCAGGTCGATCATCCTGGCGTTGGTCACGCCCGGAAACAGCGAACAGGCGGCAAACGTGCCGAGGCATCCGCACATGAAGGTCCGTCTGGATTGAAGCATTGCCCGATCTCCTTGCTAGAACGGCAGGTTGAGCGACAGGAAGCCGGTTTCGGAGCGCTCGCGCTGGCCGTCGTACGCGTGGCTGCTGACCTCGACGCCGTAGCTCAGCGTGATGTCGTGCTTGAACGTCCACGCATGCTCGAGACGCGCGCTCCACAGCGGGCTGGTGCCGAAGCCGCGCTCGTTGTACGCGCCGCCCGACACCGACAGGCGCTGTTGCAGCCCCGTGTCGCCCTTCTTCCACAGCGTCAGTTGATGCATGACGGTCGCCGCGGCCGCATAGTCGCGCCCGGGGCTGAAGTAGGGCGCGTCCCGGCGCGTGTTGCTGTCGGTACCGAGATTCAGCGACACGTTGACGAGCTGGTTCGCGGACGTGTACACGCGCTGCGTGGCGGTCGCCGCGATCTCCTGGTGCAGGTTCGAATCGCTGTAGCGGCTCACGCCGTAGCTCAGCTTGACTTCGCGCCGGTCGTTCTGGCGATACACGACCTCGACGTTCGCGGAGCGGCCCCAGATGTGCGCGGCATACGCCTTCCACGGCAGCGAGTTGTCGTTGGTGTCGAGCCCGGCGCCGACCGTCCAGTAGTCGTTCAGTGCATACGCGATCGTCCCGCGGCCGCCGGTTCGGCCGTCCGAGCCCATCGACCGCGTGACTTCGCCCAGCACCGTGAGCGGGCCGTGCCGGTAGTCGCCGCCGATGCCCGTGCGCGTGCGGCTGACTCTGCCGCCGTCGGTCTGCGCGAAACCGTAGAACGTGTGCGAAAACACGCGCCAGTTGTCGCCGAACGGTTGCGAATACACATAGCTGTCCGACGTGAAGCTGTTGTCGGCCAGCGCGCTGTTGCCGTGCTCGAAACTGAGGTCGGTCGTGAACACCGGGCTGCGGTATGCCTTGTAGTCGCGTTTGAAGCCGCGCACGGCGCCGCTATCGGGGAACGTGTTGCCCAGGGTCTGGTCGACGGTCTTCGCGGTCGCGTAGTCGTCCGCCGTGAGCGACGCGCGGCCGAGGCCCGCGAGCATCTCGACGCTGTCCGGGTGATCGGTCAGCGACGCGCGATACATCGAGATCGCCTGGCGCGGATGGGCCTGGCCGGACACCGCATCGGCGTGCGCGGCGCGGATCTCCGCGTTGAACGGCACCTGTTGCTCGAGCTGTTCGAGTGCGGCGATCCCTTCGTCGGCGTGACCCGTGAAGATCAGGTATTGCGCACGCAGCCGGTAGTAGCGCAGGTAGTCGCTTTCTCCCGGACCGACGTGGGTCACCTGCTTGGCCGGCGGCAGCGACTTCTCCATGTCGTCGAGCACCTGCTTCGCTTGCGCCGCGCGGCCCTGGTCGACGTACGACCAGAACAGCCCTTCCTGCAACTCGATCGGACGCGTACGCGAGCCGTACTGGAAGCCGCGCGTCGCGCGATCCGTCGGCGACGCGGTGGCCTGCTTCAGCGCGCGCGCATACACGACGTTCGCCTTGGCCGGCTCACTCAGATACAGATAGGCGTCGCCGACGGCCGCGAGCGCGTCGATCGAGATTTCCGCGTTGGACGGAATCGTCTCGAACGTCGCGACGGCCGTCTTCATGTCGCCGCGTGCCGCGAGGGCGACTACCCGGTCGCCCGCGAGCGCGGTGCGCACCGGTGTGTACTCCGGTGTGGCCGGTATCCGCTTGTCGAGGTCGTCGGCCGCGCGCAGCGCGCTGTCGATTCCGTCGAAGCGGTCCGAACTCGTCATCGAACGCGACTTGTCGCGTCCGCCGCGCACCTGCTGGCGAATCGACAGTTCTTCCAGTTGCGCGATGTCGACGGCGGAGAACGCGTCGGGGCGAGCCTTCGCTTCGTCGAGCGCCTTGACCGCGCCGCCGCTCGCCGCGAGGCCGAACACGTCGTTGCGCACCGTCGCGACATCGGCCGTGCGCAGATTCGGCGCTTGTGCGTTCGGTGCTTCGACGTCGGGCCCCTGCGATCGTTGGGTCGGCTCGCCGGGGAGCTGCGCACCGGGCGACTGTGAAGTCGGTTGCGGGGACGACGGCGGTGCGGTGCCGGACGGCTGGGTCACGGGCGCGGGCGCATTCGGCATCGGCGTGCCGGATGCCTGAGCGGTGAGCGTCGGCGTAGCGGGCGTAGCCGGCGGTGCAGCGGGCGCGGTCTGGGCGAGCTGCTGCGGTGCATCCGACTTTCGCTCGCGCGGCGCAGACGTATCGGGCGGCGAAGTGTCGAATGCCTGGGCCAGCAGCATCGGCGCGTTCGACGCAGGCTCGACCGCTGCGGCGGCATTCGCCGAGGGCGGCGCCTGCACCGCGGCGCTCGGTTGCGCGGCATCCGGGTCCACCACGACCGTGGTCGGCATCGCCGGGTTCGATCCCTGCGCGCTCTGCATCGACGCATCCGAGGCCCGAGCGATCGGCGTCGGCGCGTAAGGGGGCTGCGCGCCCGAACCCTGCGCGACCTGCGTCGCCGCGCCCGTCGGTTGCAGGTCGGGCGGCAGCGCATCCGGCGCGCCGCGGGATCCGGCGATTTCGCTCGCGCTGCGCGGCTCCGCGTCGCCTTCGGCGGCAAGGCACGAGCTGGACGCGACGAGCAGGCACAGCAGCGGCGCATGCAGGAGGATCCGCCGATTCGGCGGAGCGACGGTGGTGCATTGTTGTCGACGATTGTTGGCCACGGTGTGTCCTCACTTTGAAACGATCACATCGGTTGCACGCCCGACGACGCTCGTCACCGGTCGTCGCATCGCCGGGCAGCGAGGCCCGGCGTCGTCCGACCGGTTCACAGGCGGTTGCGGATCGCTTGTCCAAGCAGCGCGCGCGATTCGCTGTTCTTCGGGTCGATGGCGAGTGCACGGCTCGCGTTTTGCTCTACACAACTCCATTCGTCGATCCGTGCGCACCAGCGCGCCTTGGCCAGAGCGCGGGCGCCTTCCAGCTCGTCGTGCGTGACGCTGGTGGCCTCCATGTGCGACGTGTCGGCGATATACGACTGCGGTTGCTGTTTCGGTACGGGGTCCGGATGTTTTCTCGTGCGCGCCAGCGTTTGCGAACGTGACGTCCGGTGCGCGTCGCCCGGGCGCGCCGGACGGCTGCCGGTCGACGCGGCGTGCGGGGCGGCCGCGAGCTTCGTCGCCGGCAGATGCGCGCGGCGCGGATGTTCCGTGTCGGAACGGGCCGTCGCGGCCGGCGGCGCGGCCGGTTCGACTGCGGCCGACATGGCAGGCGCAGCCGAGGCGGACGGCGGAACCGGCCCGGCTTGCGCGAGCGTCGACGTCGAGCCGGCGGTCGCCGCCGGGCCGGACGCACCGCCGGTCGCGGCGACGATCAGCTTGCGGTACTTGCCGACGGCGGTTCCGATCACGCCGGCGATATCGTGCGTCACGCTCGCATGGCCGATCCTCGCGTCTCGCTCGACATACGCGAAAGCGCCGAAGATCGCGGCAAACGCGGCGATGCTGAGCGCCGCATTCTTTCCCGGACCCCACGAGGGCTTCGGCTCACGGACAGGCGAGTCGTCCGGTCGTTCTGCACGGGGCATTCAAGACTCCTTGATTCGATGCGTTCCACGAATGACGTGATCGAAGCGACGCGATGCGACGCTCACCATCGCAACTGCGTCGTGAGCGTGCCCGTCTCGACGATCGCGAACTGGGTTGCTCCCTGATAGGTCCCTTCGACCCGATAGCTCGCATCGGGCACGCTGAACAGGCAGCGCGATCCCGACGCGTTGAATTCGACGAGCACACGCCCATGCCGGCGCAGGCGCACCTGCACGTTGGAGAGCGGCTGCCCGGTGTTTCCGGACACGAAAGACACGCCCAGGTTGTACGGGCGGCCGTCGGGCGGCAGCGGCGCGGTACCGTCGATCCGCGCATCGCCGCAGATATACGAAATCACGTACCGGTTTGCCCCCGGACCGGACGCCGGCGGCGACGAGGTCGCCGGTGTCTGTGCCATGGCGTTCATGCAGAGCGTGGAGAGCACGGCGCTCAGGAAAGGGCGAGCATGCTGTCGAAGCGAGGGTGACATTGCAATCTCCCGTTCGGAGTCGATGACGTGCACCGACCCCGAGTCGAATTTGCCAACGTTCTTTTTGCGACACGCTATTGATACACGATGGTTTTTGAACCAACAACCGCGTGTGGCCCGAATGGGACGAGGGTAAAAGGTCCTATCTAAATAGGATAAGGAGGGATTGGTGAGGATCGCTTATTGCTGAATAAAGTCGATATTGCCGAACACGAAAATTGCTCGTCGGTAGCGATGATCGAGCACGCTTTGAATCACGTCGGAGGTATCGACGTTCGTGCCGAAAAATAACGACTGATAAAAGAAACTATTGCACGCGGGATCGGCGCGAATCCATGAAAACAGGGCTTCGAATCGCACATCATGAAATGAGGGTGCGACATTTTTGGTTATTCCGATACTTACAGGTAAATCGAAACTTGTGTAACAAGGTATTTCTGTCCTGAAAATCGGCCTGAATATTCTTACTTAATACGGAAAGCAGTAAAAAGTACGATATGAATTCGCAAACGTTTGCGTTTTATCGAGATCGATTACAGTCGAGGAGGGATTAACGGCGTCGGATGGGATTATCGATTGCCGTTGAAGGAACGCGCATGCGCGCCGTGGATATCCACGGCGCGAATGCTGCGTCAGCGGCTGCCGCTCGCGCTTCGCCGCGCGCTGCGCATCGCCGGCGCGACCGCCTCTTCTGCGCCGATCTGCGCGTCGATCGCCGTACGCGGCCGGTTCATGATGTAGGCCCACAGCTGCTCGGCCGCGAGCCCGCGCTTGCGCGCCGATCGATACAGGCGGATTTCGAGTTCGGTGATCCAGTCGCCGGTGCCCGCGCACACGAGCGTGCCGTCCGCGAGCTCCTTCGCGACGCAGCTTTCGGGCAGCCAGCCGATGCCGTGTCCGGCCACGACCATGCCTTTCAGCGCTTCGGACATGTGCGTCTCGAAGCACCGGTGCAGGACATACGGTTCGGTCGCATTCAGCAGCAGCATCTCGACGATGTTGCCGAGAAAGGCGCCCGACGAATACGCGAGCAGCGGCAGCGGCGCATCGGGCGTGCCGGGCAGCTGGAATACCGGCTTGCCGTGCGCGTCGGGCGACGACACGGGCAGGATCCGCTCGACGCCCAGACTGACGAACGGGAAGTGGTTCGGGTCGAGCACGATCGGCAACTGCGGATGGTGATAGCCGAGCAGCAGGTCGCATTCGCCTTCGACCAGTTGCTGCACGCCTTCCGGCACGTTCACCGCATTGACGCGCGCGGTCACGTGGCCGACCTCGCCGTTGAGCCGCTTGAGCCATTCGGGAAACAGCGTGAACACGAGCGTATGCGCGACGGCGAAGCGCACGACCTGGTCGCTCGCCGCGAACTGGTCATAGCCGTTCACGAGATTGCGCGCCGCATACATGCTGCGCAGGATGTCCGCGGCGAGCCCGCGGAACATCTGGCCGGCGGGCGTCAGCGCGATCGGATTGATGCTCCGGTCCACCAGCTTCGCGTCCATCCAGGTTTCGAGAGCGGCGATTCGTCTGCTGAACGCCGACTGCGTCAGGTGCCGGTGACGCGCGGCCCGTGAAAAACTCTTGGTATCCGCGAGGCTCAGGAAATCTTCCAGCCACTTTGCTTCCATTTCGATCTTCGCTTTTTATAGTCGGGCGCCTGAAAGGCGGCGCCGTCTGCTGACCAACGTTCTAGCGTACCGCGCCTCGCGCCGGTCGGGCCGATGTTTTTTTTCGATGGGTGTCAGTCGAAATATGCATGGGCATTGTCGGCGGGATTACGGCTGCATAGCGTTGAGGGGCCGGACCGGTTAACCGGACAGTTCACCGCGTCGGACTGTCCCGGCCGCCCGGACGGCACTTCCCCCCAGGGCCGGCTGCGCCGTGTGCGTGCCGGCCCGCCCGTTCATGGCCGTGGCGGGGGCCCGGCTCGCCGCTTTTGGTGCAGTGCAGATTGCACATCCGTGACACGCTGGAGAACTATGTTCGTCGGGCGCGGCGCCGCATCGGCCGTGCGCGCTTGCGGCGCACCGCCGGCGCCCGTCGCGTCGGGCGCTGCACCGTTGTGGTGCGTAATGCCGCACGGGCGTGCCTGGGCGGCGCAAAACAGGGGGGATATCGAAGGGATCGAGCAAGGCACGTTCCTTGCAAAGCATTCAGTACGCCGGTCCGGCATGCGCAATGCCGGGGAAAACGATCGATGGAGAAAAGGTCGATGAAGCCATTCGATGAAATGCTGCAATCCGGCGACATGGTAAGGGCGCCTTACGCGCGCCTGAAGCAATGGCTCGACACGCAGAATCCCGCGAGCCTCGCCCAGAAAGCCCACGATGCGGAAGGCGTGTTCCGCAAGACGGGCATCACGTTCGCCGTCTACGGCGACGCGGAGGCCGCCGAGCGGCTGATTCCGTTCGACATCGTCCCGCGCATCATCTCGGGGGCGGAATGGAGCCGGCTGTCGCTCGGCATCGAGCAGCGCGTGATGGCGCTGAACGCGTTCCTCGACGACATTTACCACCGCCAGGAAATCGTGCGCGCGGGCATCGTGCCGAAGCACCTGATCGCGCACAACGAGGCGTTCATCCCCGAGATGATCGACTTCCGGCCGCCCGGCAACGTTTACACGCACATCATCGGCGTCGACATCGTGCGCACCGGCGAGAACGAGTTCTACGTGCTGGAAGACAACGCGCGCACGCCGTCCGGCGTGTCGTACATGCTGGAAAACCGCGAGACGATGATGCAGCTCTTCCCCGAGCTGTTCCAGCAGGTGAAGGTGCGCCCGGTCGAAACCTATCCGCAGATGCTGCGCCAGTCGCTCGCGGCCGTGTGCCCGCCGGGCGGCAACGCCGACAATCCGACCGTCGCGGTGCTCACGCCCGGCATCCACAATTCCGCGTACTACGAACATTCGTTCCTCGCCGACCAGATGGGCGTGCACCTCGTCGAGGGCAGCGACCTGCAGGTGATCGACGGCCGCGTCGCGATGCGCACGACCGAAGGCTTCCAGCCGATCGACGTGCTGTACCGCCGCGTCGACGACGCGTTCCTCGATCCGCTCACGTTCCGTCCGGATTCGGTGCTCGGCGTGGCAGGCATCATGGACGTGTACCGCGCGGGCAACATCACGATCGCGAATGCGCCCGGCACCGGCATCGCCGACGACAAGGCGATCTACTCGTACATGCCGGAGATCGTCGAGTTCTACACGGGCCGCAAGGCGATGCTGGAGAACGTGCCGACCTGGCGCTGCGGCGAGGCCGACAGCCTCAAGTACGTGCTCGAGCATCTCGACGAACTGGTCGTGAAGGAGGTGCACGGCTCGGGCGGCTACGGGATGCTCGTCGGGCCGTGCGCATCGAAGGCCGAACTCGAGGCATTTTCCGCGAAGCTGCGCGCACGTCCGGCGAACTACATCGCGCAACCGACGCTCGCGCTGTCCACGACCCCGATCCTGACCGACGCCGGCCTCGCGCCGCGCCACGTCGACCTGCGTCCGTTCGTGCTGGTGTCGGACCGCATCCGCATCACGCCGGGCGGGCTCACGCGCGTCGCGCTGAAGGAAGGATCGCTCGTCGTCAACTCGAGCCAGGGCGGCGGCACCAAGGACACCTGGGTGCTGGCCGACTGAGCCGGGCACGACCGCGCGCGCCGGAGCCGGCGCGCGAACCGAACGAAGACGGAGTGGACACGAGATGCTTCTGGGACGTACTGCAAGCGGTCTCTACTGGATGTACCGCTATATCGAGCGCGCGGAGAACATCGCGCGCATCGTCGATGCCGGGCTGCGGATGGCGCTCACGCGCACGGCCGACGCGCCGGCCGAATGGTCGTCGGTGCTCGTCAGCTCGGGCGCGGACGACGGCTATCGGCAGAAATACGACGCGTATGCGGCCGATACCGTGACCGACTATCTGCTGCGCGACCGCGACAATCCGTCGAGCGTGCTGTCGTGCATCGAGGCCGCGCGCTCGAACGCGCGGATGGTGCGCACGGCGCTGACGCGCGAGGCGTGGGAAAGCGTGAACGGCGCGTGGCTCGCGCTGCGCCGCGCGCTGGCGCAGCCGGTGCCGGAAAGCGAGCTGCCGGCCGTGCTCGACCAGGTGAAGCGCGAAACCGCGCTGATCCTCGGCAGCTTCTACAGCACGATGCTGCGCAACGAGATCTTCGATTTCGCGCAGATCGGCGCATTCGTCGAACGCGCGGACAACACCGCGCGGATCATCGACGTGAAATACCACCTGCTGCTGCCGTCGGTGTCGCACGTCGGCACGATCCTCGACAACTACCAATGGGAGACGATCCTGCGCTGCGTGGCCGCGCACCGTTCGTATCGCTGGGTGTACGACGTGCAGTACAAGCCGCTCAACATCGCCGACTACCTGATCCTGAACGGCCGCATGCCGCGTTCGCTGCGTTATTGCTACGGGCGCGTCGTGTCGAGCCTGAACCTGCTCGCGAAGGATTACGGCGTGACACACCCGTGTCACGACACGGCCACGAAGATTCTGCAAATGCTGTCCGATACCTCGGTCGAGCGGATCTTCAAGAGCGGCCTGCACGAATTCCTGACCGACTTCATCGGCCGTAACAACAGCCTCGGGCTCGAAATCGCCCAGGCTTACAACTTCGACTGAGGCTTGCCATGCGACTCGCCATCCGACACATTTCGCGTTACCAGTTCGACGATCAGGCCACCCATGCACTGCAACGGTTGCGGCTGCGCCCGCAGTCGGGCCCCGGGCAAACGGTGCGCGCGTGGCAGGTCACGATCGACGGCGTCGAGCCGACGCTGTCTTACGCCGACGGGCTCGGCAACCGGATCGACCTCGTGCGCCACGATCGCGGCGCGAAGGCCGAGATCGTCGTCGTGGCGGCCGGCGTCGTCGAGACGCAGGACCGCGCGGGCATACTCGGGAATCCCGAAGGCTATGCGCCGCCGTGGATCTTCGAGCGCGAGACCGCGCTCACGAAGGCGGGCGACACCGTGCGCGCGCTGACCGACGCGCTGCCGATCGAGCCGCGAGGCCTCGACGCATTGCACTGGCTGATGACGGAAGTGCACGGCCGCATCGCGTACGCGCCGAACCTGGCCGGCGACGCCGCCGTCGATGCGGAAACCGCGCTGCAAAGCGGCGAGGGCACGAGCCGCGACCATGCACACGCGTTCATCGCGGCCGCACGCGTGCTGAAGATTCCCGCACGCTACATCTCGGGCTACGTGCTGGCCGACAGCGCGATGCAGCGCATCGCCGATGCGAAACAGCAGGCGGGCGACGTCGAGGACGAGGAAGCGCTGGCGCTGCAGAGCGCCGACGGCATGCAGCAGGCGCTCGGCGCGTCGCATGCCGTGCAGTCGCAATCGCAGGGACAGTCGCAGGCGGCGCTCGGCACGCAGCCGCAAGCCGCGGCGTTGATGCAGCAGCCGGCCGGCCACGCGTGGGCCGAGGCCTATGTCGAAGGGCTCGGCTGGGTCGGCTTCGACCCGTTCATGAACCGTTGCCCGGACGAACGCTACGTGCGCATCGCGGTCGGCCTCGACCATCGCGACGCGCAGCCGGTGACGGGGCTCGGCGCGACGGCCGTCGGCGTCGAGATCAGCGTCGTGCAGACGCCGGAACTCGTCTGACCCGGCGCGCGCCTTCGCCGAATCCGCCATGCCGGGCCGCCGCGTCGGAAGCGACGCGGCGTGCGCGGCCGGCCCAACCCGACTCGAGCTCCCATGTCCATTCACGTCGCGCTGCATCACACCACCCGCTATCGCTACGACCGGCTCGTCAACCTCGGCCCGCAGGTCGTGCGGCTGCGGCCCGCGCCGCATTGCAGGACGCCGATCCTCGCGTATTCGATGACGGTCGAGCCCGCGCAGCACTTCATCAACTGGCAGCAGGATCCGTTTTCGAACTATCTCGCGCGGCTCGTGTTTCCCGAGCGCACCGAGCACTTCGAGATCACGATCGATCTCGTCGCCGAGATGTCGGTGTACAACCCGTTCGACTTCTTCCTCGAAGCGAGCGCCGAGCAATATCCGTTCAGCTATGACGACGCGCTGAAGACCGAGCTCGCGCCGTATCTCGCATGCGATCCGCAGACGAGCGCCGCGCCGCTGTTTCGCGCGTATCTCGACGGCGTGGACCGCACGCCGGCCGGCACCGTGAACTTCCTCGTCGCGCTGAACCAGCGGCTTCAGCGCGACATCGGCTATCTCGTGCGGATGGAGCCCGGCGTGCAGACGCCCGCGCAGACGCTCGAACTCGCGTCCGGCTCGTGCCGCGACAGCGCGTGGCTGCTCGTGCAGCTGTGCCGCCATCTCGGCATCGCCGCGCGCTTCGTGTCGGGTTACCTGATTCAGCTCACCCCCGACGTGAAATCGCTCGACGGCCCGAGCGGCACGTCGGTCGATTTCACCGACCTGCACGCGTGGTGCGAGGTCTACCTGCCGGGCGCCGGCTGGATCGGCTTCGATCCGACGTCGGGCCTGCTCGCCGGCGAAGGGCATATTCCGCTCGCGTGCACGCCGCAGCCGACGAGCGCCGCGCCGGTCGAAGGGCTGATCGACGAGTGCGAAGTGTCGTTCGAGCACGAGATGAGCGTGACGCGCGTGTACGAGTCGCCGCGCGTGACGAAGCCGTATACGGAGTCGCAGTGGGATGCCGTGCTGGCGCTCGGCACGCAGGTCGACGGCGCGCTGGCCGCCGGCGACGTGCGGCTCACGCAGGGCGGCGAGCCGACCTTCGTGTCGATCGACGATCGCGACGGCGCCGAGTGGAACACCGATGCGCTCGGCCCGACCAAGCGCGGCTACGCGACCGAACTCGTGCAGCGGCTGCGCACCGAATACGGCGACGGCGGCTTCCTGCATTTCGGGCAGGGCAAGTGGTACCCGGGCGAGCAACTGCCGCGCTGGGCGCTGTCGATCTTCTGGCGCGCGGACGGCCAGCCCGTGTGGCACGATCCGTCGCTGTTCGCCGACGAGCGCGAGCCGTCCGCGTATACCACCGACGACGCGAAGCGCTTCATCGACGCGCTCGCCGCGCGGCTGAACCTGACCGGCGAATTCATCCGGCCCGGCTACGAGGACGTCTGGTACTACCTGTGGCGCGAGCGTCGGTTGCCCGTCAACGTCGATCCGTTCGACGCGCGCCTCGACGACGAGCTCGAACGTGCGCGGCTGCGCAAGGTGTTCGAGCAGCAGCTCGACAGCGTGGTCGGCTATGTGCTGCCGATCAAGCGCATGGATGACGGGCCGGGCCGCGATCGGTCGGGCCGCGATAGTCCGGGCCTCGACGGGCCGCGCTGGCAGACGGGCCCGTGGTTTTTCCGCGACGAGCGGATGTATCTGGTGCCCGGCGATTCGCCGATGGGCTATCGGCTGCCGCTCGATTCGCTGCCGTGGACGGCCCGCGCCGACTATCCGTACCTGGTCGAACGCGATCCGTTCGCGCCGCGCGATGTGCTGCCGGACGCCGCTGCGATCCGCGCCCGCTACGCGGGCCCGGCCGACGCGCCGCGCTATCTGGCCGGCGTGCAGCGCGAAGCGTCCGCGCCGACCGTGATGCAGTGGCGTGACGATGGCGCGGCCGCGAGCGGTCGAGCGGGCGCTGCAGACCCGCATCGCCGCCCCGAGCGCTTCGAATCGGCCGCGTGGATCACGCGCACCGCGCTGTGCGTCGAAGTGCGCAACGGCATCTTGTACCTGTTCATGCCGCCGCTCGCCGCGCTCGAGGATTATCTCGACCTGCTCGGCGCGATCGAGTCGACCGCGCACGCACTCGGCGTCAAGCTCGTGCTCGAAGGCTATCCGCCGCCGCGCGACGCGCGACTGAAACTGCTGCAGGTGACGCCCGATCCCGGCGTGATCGAGGTGAACATCCATCCGGCCGCGAGCTTCGACGAACTCGTCGACCAGACCGAATTCCTGTACGACGCTGCGTGGCAATCGCGGCTGTGCAGCGAGAAATTCATGGTCGACGGGCGGCACGTCGGCACCGGCGGCGGCAACCACTTCGTGCTCGGCGGCGCGACGCCGGCCGACAGCCCGTTCCTGCGCCGCCCGGACCTGCTCGCGAGCCTGATCGCGTACTGGCACAACCATCCGTCGCTGTCGTACCTGTTCTCGGGGCTGTTCATCGGGCCGACGAGCCAGGCGCCGCGTGTCGACGAGGCGCGCAACGACCAGCTCTACGAGCTCGACATCGCGTTCGCGGAGATCCAGCGCAACAAGCTGTTGTTCGGACAGGACATGCCGCCGTGGCTCGTCGACCGCGTGCTGCGCAACCTGCTGATCGACGTGACCGGCAACACGCACCGCAGCGAGTTCTGCATCGACAAGCTGTATTCGCCCGATTCGTCGACCGGCCGGCTCGGCCTGCTCGAACTGCGCGCGTTCGAGATGCCGCCGCATGCGCGGATGAGCATCGTGCAGCAACTGCTGCTGCGCGCGCTGGTCGCCCGCTTCTGGGCCGCGCCGTACACGACGCCGCTCACGCGCTGGGGCACCGCGCTGCACGATCGCTTCATGCTGCCCGCGTTCCTGAAGATGGATTTCGACGACGTGCTCGCCGAGTTGCGCGACGCCGGTTTCGCGTTCGATTCCGCGTGGTTCGCGCCGCATTTCGAATTCCGCTTCCCGCTGTTCGGCCAGATCGCGGTGAACGGGATGCAGCTGTCGCTGCGCGGTGCGCTGGAACCGTGGCACGTGATGGGCGAGGAGGGCGCGATCGGCGGCACGGTGCGCTACGTCGATTCGTCGGTCGAACGGCTCGAAGTGCGCGTGACGGGGCTGAACGACAACCGGCACGTCGTGACCGTCAACGGCCGCGCGCTGCCGCTGCAGCCGACCGGCACCGTCGGCGAATACGTCGCGGGCGTGCGCTACAAGGCGTGGTCGCCGCCGTCGGCGCTGCATCCGACCATCGGCGTGCATGCGCCGCTCACGTTCGACGTCGTCGATACGTGGCTGCAACGCTCGCTCGGCGGCTGCCGGTATCACGTCGCGCATCCGGGCGGGCGCAATTACGCGACGTTCCCCGTCAATGCGTACGAAGCCGAGAGCCGCCGGCTCGCGCGCTTCGTCGAGATCGGGCACACGCCGGGGCGGATGGATGTCGCGGCGGCCGCGCCGAGCCGTGAATTCCCGTTCACGCTCGATTTGCGGCGGCCGTGATCGATCGATGACAGGGCGGACGACGATGCGGGGTTCGCGACCTCCCGGCGGCCGCGCCGGAATGCTAGGATGCGGGCAGATTGCGGCCGTGCGCCGCGGTAGCTTGCCGCCGGTGCGGCGGCGCGCATGTGCGGTTGCACCCTGACGACGGAACGACATCGTGCCGCCCATTGACCTTGATCATCTCGCCGCTCTCGACGCGATGCCCACGCTTTTCGATTCCGGCGCCCAGCCGGACGCCGCCGAACTGGCCGCCGCGCTCGCGGCGCCGGCGGCCGCCGGCCGTTACGACGAACTGCGCGGCAGCGCGGCCGGCCTGAACGCGCCCGCGCTGGCACCCGCGTGGCGCAATTTCTTCACGTCGATCGGCAGCGACGGCGTGGCCGACCTCGACCGCCGCGCCGACGCGCTGCACCGGCGCATGCGCGAGAACGGCCTGTTCTACCAGCTGCACGAGCAGCGCGCCGGCGACGGCGCGGTCGGCCCGTGGTCGCTCGACCTGCTGCCGCTGATCGTCACGCCCGAGGACTGGGTCGCGATCGAGCGCGGCGTGCTGCAGCGCGTGCGGCTGCTCAACGCGACGCTGGCCGACCTGTACGGGCCGCAGACGATCCTGCACCGCGGGCTGTTGCCGCCTGCGCTCGTCACCGGCCACCCCGGCTACCTGCGTGCGATGCGCGGCGCGCATGTGCCGGGCGATACGTGGCTGCACGTCGTCGCGTTCGATCTCGCGCGCGGCCCCGACGGCCAGTGGCGGATCGTCGCGCAGCACACGCAGGGCGCGGCCGGCCTTGGCTATCTGCTCGAGAACCGGCTGATCGTGTCGCGGCTCTTTCCGCGCGGGTTTCGCGGGCTGCGCGTGCAGCGGCTTGCATCCGCGTACCGTGCGCTGCTGCAGAGCATGCAGTCGCTCAGCCCCGCCGCGAAGAATTCGCGGATCGTGCTGCTGACGCCGGGGCCGCACAGCGCGACCTATTTCGAGCACGCGTATCTCGCGCGCTATCTCGGCCTCACGCTCGTCGAAGGCGGCGACCTGACCGCGCGCGACAACCGCGTGTTCCTGAAGACGCTGAGCGGGCTCGAACCCGTGCACGGCATCCTGCGGCGCGTCGACGACGCGTGGCTCGATCCGCTCGAACTGCGGCCCGATTCGATGCTCGGCGTGCCGGGGCTGTTGCAGGCCGTGCGCGCGGGCAACGTGCTGCTCGCGAACGCGCCGGGCTCGGGCTTCCTCGAATCGCCGGCGATGCTCGGCTTCATGCCGCGTCTCGCGGAAGGCTTGCTCGGCGAAACGCTGACGCTGCCGGCCGTGCATTCGTGGTGGTGCGGCGAGGCGGCCGCGTGCGACGACGCGCTGCCGCAGCTCGCGCGCGGTATCGTCAAGGCATCCTATCCACCCGACGTGCAGGAAGGCGGTGCGTTCGAACCGGTGATCGGCGCGCGGCTCACGCAGGCACAACTGGCGGAATGGCGCGCGCGAATTCTCGCGCGGCCCGAACATTACACGGTGCAGGCGGACCTGCCGCTGTCGCAGGCGCCGACCTGGCCGCGACCCGATGCGCCCGACGGCAACGGCAGCGCGCGCATCGTGCCGAAGCCGCTGCTGCTGCGCGTGTTCGCGCTCGCCGACGGCGCGCAGCGCTGGCGGCTGCTGCCGGGCGGTCTGTCGCGGGTCGGCACGCGCGACACGCTGTTCAACGCGCCGATGCCGCGCGGCGGC
Organism: Burkholderia sp. MSMB1835; assembly: GCF_001526365.1. Taxonomy (NCBI): domain Bacteria; kingdom Pseudomonadati; phylum Pseudomonadota; class Betaproteobacteria; order Burkholderiales; family Burkholderiaceae; genus Burkholderia; species Burkholderia sp. MSMB1835. Next base: position 6,836 of record NZ_LOYP01000059.1, on the reverse strand, counting down.
AGCACCGTCGATACGTGGGTGATGACCGAGGGCATCGTCGATTCGACGACGCTGCTGCAGACGCACCTCGGCCCCGACGATCTCGTCGAGCGGCCGCGCGCGATCGCGAGCCGTGCGGCCGAGAACCTGTTCTGGCTCGGCCGCTACACCGAGCGCGCGACCAACCTGATGCGCCTGGCGCGTGCCGCGCTCGAACGGCTGCGCGGCGAAGACGACGTCGACAGTCCCGCGCATCTGGAACTGCTCGACGCGCTGTGTCGCGATACCGGGCTGATCGCCGCCGACGCGCCGCAGGCCGTCGATGCGCCGCGCGCGTTCCAGCACGAGCTGGCGACGTCGCTGACGCGCGGCGCCGATCGCACGTCGGGGATCGCGTCGTGCCTGTTCGGCATGCGCGGCGCGGCTGCCGCGATCCGCGAGCGGTTGTCGAGCGATCAGTGGCGGCTGATCGACGATGCGACGCAACTGTTCGCGGACAGCGCAGGGCAACCGGAGGCGGAGGAGCAGATCGGCAACGAGGCGCTGCAACTGCTGGAACGCGTCGGCCTGCTGCTCGGCGCGATCACCGGCGCGCAGACCGACAACATGACGCGCGACGACGGCTGGCGATTGCTGTCGATCGGCCGGCAGATCGACCGGCTCGACTTCCTGTGCAGCGTGCTGAAGTTCGCGTTCGACGAAGGCGCCGTGCATCGGCAGGACGGCTTCGAACTCGTGCTGGAACTGTTCGACAGCACGATCACGTTCCGTTCGCGGTTCCAGCGCGGCTTCGACGTCGCGCCGCTGCTGTCGCTCGTCGTGCTCGATACCGACAACCCGCGCTCGCTCGGCTGGGTCGTGCAGGCGCTGCGCGGCCGGCTGACGAAGGTCGAGCGCAGCGAAGGCTATGCGCTGTCCGAGTTGGCCGAGACGGTTCCGAACATACCCGCGTGGTCGTTGCACGAGCTGTGCGAGACCGCCGAAGGCGGTCGGCACGATAAGCTGCTCGCCGCGCTCGACACGACGGCGAAAGCGGTGTGGGAGTTGTCGAACCGGATCGGCGAGCGCTATTTCAGTCACGTGCGCGAGGCGGGCAGGACGCTATGGTGACGACGAAAGGCGTGCCGAAAACACCGGCCGGCGCCGTAAGCGCGCGGCAAGCGCCGGCTGCCGCGGCCTCGGCACCGGTCGCGACGGATGCGCCGGCCGCCGTCGCGCCGGGCCGGTTGCTGCGCGTCACGCACGACACCGAATACCGTTACGCGGCGCGCGTCGAATCCGCGCAGCACCAGGCACGCCTGCAACCGCTCGCGACGCCGCGCCAGCAGGTGCTGTCGTTCTCGCTCGACATCGAGCCCGCACCGGAATCGGTCGGCACCGAACTCGATGCGTTCGGCAATGCGCGCGCATCGTTCGCGCTGAACTTGCCGCACGACACGCTGCTGGTGCGCAGCCGCAGCACCGTGCGCGTGACGCCGCCCGCGTGGTCGCTCGGCGCGCGCGGCGAGCCGCCGCCTGCGATCGCGAACCCGGACGCCGCGCATGCCACCGCATGGGAGGCCGTGCGCGACCGCTTGCGGTTCCGCGCGGGGCAACCGTACGATCCGGCGAGCGAGTTCGTGTTCGCGTCGCCGCACGTCGCGTGCGACCCCGAACTCGCCGCGTACGCGGCCGCGAGCTTCACGCCGCAACGGCCGCTCGTGCAGGCTGCGTGGGACCTGATGCGCCGCGTGCATGCCGATTTCGCGTACACGCCGAACAGCACCGACATCACGACGTCGGCGCTCGATGCGCTGCGGTTGCGCAAGGGCGTCTGCCAGGATTTCGCGCACGTGATGATCGGCGCACTGCGCTCGCTCGGGCTGGCCGCGCGGTACATCAGCGGCTACCTGCTGACGCAGCCGCCGCCCGGCCAGCCGCGGCTGATCGGCGCCGACGCGTCGCATGCATGGGTCGACGTGTACGATCCGGCGTGGCCCGAGGACGGCGGCTGGCTGCAACTCGATCCGACCAACGATCGCGCGCCGGGCGACGACTACGTGATGCTGTCGGTCGGCCGCGACTACGCGGACGTGACGCCGCTGCGCGGCGTGATCCGCGGCGGCGGCGCGGATCAGGAGCTGAGGGTCGGCGTGACGGTCGAGCCGCTCGATGCGGCTTGAAGGGCCGCCGGGTGGGGCTCGCGCGCTTTATCGCGCGCTTTAAGTCTTCGTTAATACTGCACGCCTAGCATGGTGATGCCGGCGAACGGCTCGGACTCCGGTTCGGCGCGCCGGCGGCACGCGCGGGTGCGTCGACGTCATGGCGCCGCGCCGTCGCGCGGCGCCATTTCCATGCAACGGCGGCAGACCATGATCAAGCACTTCGACTACCCGCTCGGCGGCGAGACGATCGAGCTTTGTGCGAGCTTCGGCGCGGGCCCGGCATTGCGCCGCGTGCTCGTGAGCCGCGCGGATTCGATGGAGACGCTGGTAGTGCTCGACGCGCGCGGGCTGTCGGGCCTGTTGAAGGTGGCGACCGAGGAACCGGAAGGGTTGCTCGACGACGCGATCCGCAAGGTCGGCGACGAACAACTCGTCGAGCGGGCGATCAGCGGCAGGACGATCGTCGAAGCCGCGTTGTGATCGTGTGGCGCGTAAGCGTGCCAGCAGGTACGGAAACACGCTCCGCGTCGCGTTACGTTGCTCAGGCCGCGAACCGGTCCGTCGCCGCGACGAGCGCTTCCAGAATTCCCGGTTCGTTGTATGCATGCCCGGCGCCGGGCACGATCTCGAACGTCGCATCCGGCCACGCCTTCGACAACTCCCATGCGGTACGTGCCGGCGTCGCGATGTCGTAGCGGCCCTGCACGATCACACCCGGGATGCCGGCGAGCCGGTGCGCGTCGCGCAGTAACTGGCCTTCCTCGACGAAGCCCTTGTTCACGAAGTAGTGGTTTTCGATCCGCGCGAACGCGAGCGCGTAGTGGCCGTCCGCGAAGTGCGCGGCGAGCGCGGGATCGGGCAGCAGCGTGATCGTGCGGCCTTCCCAGACGCTCCACGCGCGTGCGGCTTCGAGCTTCGCGGCTTCGTCGTCGCCGGTCAGCCGGCGATGGTAGGCGGCCATCAGGTCGCCGCGCTCGGCCTCCGGAATCGGAGCGAGGAAGTCTTCCCAGTGATCGGGGAACAGCCACGACGCACCTTCCTGGTAGTACCACAGCAACTCCGCGCGTCGCATCGTGAAGATGCCGCGCACGATCAGCGCGCTCACGCGTTCGGGGTGGGTTTCCGCGTACGCGATCGCCAGCGCGCTGCCCCACGAGCCGCCGAAGACGAGCCATTGTTCGGCGCCGACCATCTCCCGCAGGCGTTCGATATCGGCGACCAGATCCCACGTCGTGTTGTTCTCGAGGCTCGCATGCGGCGTCGAGCGCCCGCAGCCGCGCTGGTCGAACAGCAGGATGTCGTAGCGCTCGGGATCGAACAGGCGGCGATGGTCGGGGCCGCAGCCGGCGCCGGGACCGCCGTGCAGGAACACGGCGGGCTTGCCCGCCGGGTTGCCGCAGCGTTCCCAGTAGATGCGGTGGCCGTCGCCGGTGTCGAGGTGGCCGTGGGCGTAGGGTTCGATCGGTGGATACACAGGCAGACTCCGGGTGAGGGTCGAGAGAACGCGGACGAGGCGCGGACCGGTGTGCGGGCGCGTACGGTGCTGCGGAGATTGCTGCGCCGCAAAATTCGTTGCGTGGGCATCGGCCCGGCCGCCGCCGGACAAGGCTTGTCATTATGCCCATTCGTCGCGCCGGACGTTGGCGCGTTGTGGCGGGGCGTCCGCCGCTGGCGGTATTTGCTCCCCGGATTTTTGAAGCAATTTCATTCCGATATTTTTCATACAAAATCCCGGCGGCGGGTCGGCTGGCCAATCGGGCGCCGGCCGATTCCCGTTCCTTTACCGTGCCAACGGACACCAGCCGATGAACCATCGCGTCACGCAGTTGACCGGGTTGCGCGCCGTCGCGGTCGCGATGGTCGTCGTCGGTCATGCCGAGCATGTGCTGCCCGGCGGCTATACGGGCTGGTACGCGCCGTTGCGGCTGATCGCCGACGGCAGGCTCGGCGTGCTGATCTTCTTCGTGTTGAGCGGTTTCCTGATCACCAACGTGCTGCGCGCCGAGTTCGCGCGCACGGGCGGCGTCGCGCTGACGTCGTTCTACGTGCGCCGCGCGTTGCGGATCTGGCCGGCCTGCTATGTGTATCTCGCGGCCGTTGCGATCATGGCCTTCGCCGGCGAGTTCGACGTCGATCGCCGGCAATGGCTCTATGCGGCGCTGCACCTGTGGAATTACTCGGCGTGGTTCGGGCTGACCGGCGACAACGCGTTGCATCCGGACGGTGCGTGGTACCTCGGCCATTTCTGGTCGCTCGCGCTCGAGGAGCAGTTCTACTGGTTCTGGCCGCTGCTGTTCGTGTTCGGCATGCGCCGGGCCGGCACGCGCTGGCTGGCCGCACTGATCCTGATCGTGCCTCTGGTGCGCGCCGCCACGTATTTCGTCGCGCCGGCGCTGCGCGGACAACTCGGGATGATGCTGCACACGGGTATCGATCCGATCCTGATCGGCTGCTATGCGTCGCTCAACCGCGAACGGCTCGAAGCGTGGATCGGCTCGTGGCGCGGCGAGGCGCGGATCGTGACGGCGCTCGTGTTCGTCGTGCTGCTCGGCATGCCGCTCGCCGAACACCGGCTCGGCGGTTTCTGGAATGCGACGTACGGTGTGACGCTCGAAGCCGCGTTGATCGCGATCGTGATCGTCGTGCTGAATTTCCGCAGCGAGTTCTGGTGCGCGCGCTGGTTGCGCGCCGGGCCGGTGGTGTTCGTCGGCACGATTTCGTTCAGTCTTTATCTGTGGCAGCAGCCGTTTGCGAATCCCGATCTGCCGGTCGCGCATGCGTTTCCGCTCGGCATCGTGTGGGCGCTGATTGCCGCGACCGCCAGCTACTTTCTCGTCGAGAAACCGTTCCTGCGGCTCAAGGATCGCTATTCGGCGCGCGAGGCGCGACGCGTGCGGGACGACGCGTTGCGGATGCCGGCGCCGACCGATGCGATCGGGCCGAAGGTGATGGAGTAGGCGGGCGGGGCAGTGTCGTGCCCACGGCGTTACTTGAAGCGTTTCATCGCGGCCGGCGAATACCAGAAGTTCCGGAACATGTCGATTCCATAGGACTTGCCGTCGTAGTGGACGATCGTGCGTGCCGTGCGCTTGCCCGTATCCGAGTAATCGCCGTTCTTGCGTTGCGTCTGCGCGATGTGCGCCGTGATCGACAGGTCGGCGAAGCCGTGGCTCGACGTTTTCTCGACGGCGATCGTCATCCGGGCCTCTTCGCTGCGCGCATCGCCTGCGCCCGGGCCGCAGGCGTCGCCTTCGACGCTGACCCAGCCGTAGAGGTTGGTGCCGAACACCGGGCGGATACGGCTGCCTTCGCGCACCCACAGCGTCAATTCCTCACTGGTGTTGGCATCCGGGCAACTTGGCCCGCGCGCGCTGCTGGTAAACACGACGCCGAACGCGCGCACATCGGGCGATAAACGGTAGGGCGCCGTGTCGATCCGATAGCTGTTCTCGCCGATCTCCGTCGCCGCATCCTCTTCGACTACCGACCGCTCGGCCGCCACGACCTTGTCGCCCTCGACGAGCGCGATGACCTGCAGCTTTTTGCTTTCGTCGGGATTCTTGCTCTTCGGCAGTGAATCGAATGCGACGGCCGCGATCGTCGTTTCCGGCGCGTTCGGCATGGCCTTGCACGACGACGCGACGACGAGCCGATTCGCATCGCGCGTGGCGATGCGTGCGCTCGCGATGCCGGCCCAGCGGGCGATGGCCGTGACGGTTTCGTCGCTGCAGGACTGGCTGTCGGCAGCGTGGGCGATGGGAGCGGCGGCGAGGGCAAGCAGCGGGGCAAAGCGCAGGATTCTCATTGTCGTGATCGGAGATGTTGTTTTCATTGATATGCGTGGGGGTCGCTTACCGACCCTGAAGAGACAGTCGCGGAAGCGAAAGCGGACATTCGCATCGTCGTTAGACGCGAATCTGTCCTATTGGACTTGGCGTCTATCTTGCCTAAATTCGCAGAGCGCCTGAATCGCCGTCCCTGATCACGGCGTGACAAGCAGTTGCCTCCATGCGCCGGCTATGCGTCGGTACAAGTGAGGGAGCAGTCGATGGTCGCAATCCCCGGACCGCTCTACGACTTGCCGAAGCTCCACTAACCCTTGTGCGGAAGATGAGTCGCAGAATGCAAGGAGGTCACGCGCTGGAGCAACTGCGACAAAGCCCCGTGGGGCGACATGTGCATACCAGTGATTCCACATGGCATCAAGCATGAGAAGACTCGCCTCGAAGTTACCTCCCATGAGTGCAACATATATGGAACCGTACTCGCGAACAACCAGTCTTTCTTCCGCAAGAGTCTGCAAATTTGAAACGGCGATTGAATGAAGCTGATCAGCCGAAACACACTCCTGTTCCAGATGCCGGTGCTGAACGAAAGCCAAATGATCAGATGCGTCTACGACATATGAAACCAATAGGTCGTCGCTGAGAGGACGGAGAACAGGCGAGTCTTCGCCTGACAACGATATTGCTGGCGTTGAGTCTTGCACCATGGGCTTCAGATAAGCGATGGCGCGGGCACAAATGCCGCCTTCTCTCACGGTCATAGGGCGATATTCAATCAATCCGAAAATACTGCTAGAACCATCCTCGGAGGATTGTCGGCGATTCGGGTCGCGATGTCGAATGGCCGCTCGTGGCCGATTCTGTTGAAAAACTCGGCATTCGTGGTCGTTGGCACCTATCCTTGATCTGATCAATCGACGAGGTGCCA